>JAHFUG010000154.1 GCA_023265195.1 Blastocatellia bacterium
TCCTTCGCTCTCGGCCGGTCGAAGAGCCGTACTCGTTTCCCCGCTTTACGAGGTATTTCCCAGTGTCGTCCAGCAGCTCGGTTGGGAAGGGGCCGCCGCCCACTCTGGTTGTATAGGCCTTCGTGATTCCAAGCGTGCCCGTCACGAGTTTTGGCGATAGGCCGGTTCCGATTGCGGCTCCGCCTGCCGTGGCGCTCGACGAGGTGACATATGGATAAGTTCCGTGGTCGACGTCCAATAATGTGCCCTGAGCGCCTTCGAGCAACACCGATCCGCCCTGAAGCACCGTTTCGTTCAGCAATACCGCGGTGTCGCGCACGAATTCTTTGAGGATCTGGGCCTCGCCCAGGAACTCGTCGGTTGTTCGCTCCGGTTGAAGGGGCTCGGCCCCCATCGAGATCAACTCCCTGTTGGCGTTGTGAACGTTATTCAGAATTCGCTCTCGAAGGAGATCGGGAAAGAGCAGGTCACCTGCTCTAATTCCAATTCTGGCCGCCTTGTCTTCGTAAGCCGGACCAATGCCGCGCATAGTGGTTCCGACGCCATTCACTCCGAGCTGCCGCTCGCGAGCCCGCTCTATAGCCGTATGGTAGGGGAGGATCAAATGGGCGCGGCTGGAGAGGAATAATCGATCCCGGCATTCAACGCCGCTTTGACTGAGTTGCTCCAACTCCTCCCGGAAGGCGCGAGGCTCGACCACGGTCCCGTTTCCTATCACGCACACGCATTCCGGGTGAAGGATTCCCGACGGGATCAAGTGCAGCACAAACTTCCGGTCGCCGACTCTAACGGTGTGCCCGGCGTTGTGACCTCCCTGATACCGTGCGACAACCGAGAAGTATGGCGACAGGATGTCGACAACCTTGCCCTTCCCCTCATCGCCCCATTGCGCACCTATGACAACTATGTTCTTCATCTTACGGTATGACGTTGTCAGACGAATAGCCCAGACATGTGAACAGGCGCACACCAGCCTGCTATGCGCCTGAACAGATCGCGCCTGTTACTCAGTTGGCGAGGGCTCTGTCGATCATTCTAGAGATGTTCTCTTTGGAAGTCGTCCCCACGACGCGGTCGGCTTCGTTGCCGCCCTTGAAGAGGATTAGGGTAGGGATACCTTTGATTCCGTACCGTTGAGCGGTTATCGCGCTGTCATCGACGTTGAGCTTTACGACCTTTGCCTTGTCGGAATACTTTTGGGCCACCGATTCAACGGTCGGCGCGAGCATCTTGCAGGGCTGGCACCATTCCGCCCAGAAATCGACCAAAACCGGCATGTCGGAATTGATGACCTCTTGCTCAAACGTTTGATCCGTTACCTCACTCACAAAGTCGCTCATAGAGACCTCCGAAATTTACGTTGGACCGAGTCAATAATATATCAGTTCCTGGGGTCAAACACTCGCCACGGCCGCTCTCCGTGAATCGTAAATCAAACTGAACAGCAATCGACAATAGTAGGTGAGCGACTCAACGTTTGTCAAAGTTGAGTAGTGATGTAATTTGTGTGTTGCTGAGACAGGAAAGAAGGGTTTCTCGCAAAGACGCAAAGATTGGCGCAAAGGCCGCGAAGCAGTTTTAGAGAAGAGAATAGCCGGATGCGACGAACCGCCTAAAGGCCGCATAGACTGCCGCGGGGGCTGAGCCGCAGCAACAAGCCCGACGACGAAGCGAACCTGAAGAACCTCGTTTTTCTCGGCCGGCTTCTGTGCGGCCTCTGCGCCAATCTTTTGCGTCTTTGCGAGAAACTCTTTCTTCGCGATTTGGCCGCGGACGGAGCTTGTCCGAAGAACAACACTCTATGATGACCCACTACCCAAAGTTGACTGAAAATTCCCGATCGCGCTGGGGTTTCACACAGATCGCAGACGATTGGAGAGGAGGTTGATCGGGCTGGGGTAAACGGCGCGGGCCGCGGTCGTCCTTCTATTAGTTCCGCTCGACTAGTCCTTATACGACATAGTCACCTCGCAGGCGGCGCCCGGCCGAGTTCAACAGCGATGTCGAGCCGCTCGCTTTGCAATTTGCCTGAACCCTTGGGAGCCTTTTGACTCCTTCGCATTGCTATCACTTTCCAGCGAGCCGCTGGTAGAATAGCCCCCGCGCGAGCAGCCGCGGCTTGCACCGCGGTTGTAGAACACGCGTGGCCGCCAGAGTGTTAGATCGAAAGACTGATTCTTGGTAAGGTATTTTGGGCTCGCGCGTAACCCTGAGTAGGTTACGGCCGATCGAAACGGATTAGCCCCACGGGTTGATGAAAAATGCAAGGTTCCCGAAAATCAGTGAGAATTGTGGATCGGACTCTGAAGAGAATAAAGAGCTAATGCAGATGACTGGAATCGCTGGAGCTTCCAGCGAAGCGCCGTCGTTTTCGTTTGAGTAATGGTTCAATTGCGCCGTGAGGAATCGGTTCCGAGTTTACTCCGAATCCCCGTTGTCTTCGGCTCGCTGATCCGTTAGGATCGGCGCTGGAGTTTGGCCATTTTTTGGAAGAGATATATCCAATTTCCACGTTCAATCGCAGCGACTCTCAGGTCGGGAAGGGCGGCTTGCCCCCGCGCTCCCCAGCCAGTTTGAGTGAAGCGAGGGCAGCGGGGGCAAGCCGCCCTTCCCGACCTGAGAGTTTCTGATGATTGGCGAACTTGAACCAATTTCTTGCTACCAAAAACATAACCCAAAATGGCCAAACTCCAGCGCTCATCCGCGTGAGGATCGGCGTCACGCAGTGAGGGCCAATCAGCGGTTTCTCAATGCATTTCCACGGGCTCAAAAACTGAATCACCGCGGAGTTGGCGTCTGTTGTAGAGAGAACTCCGCAAGGAGCAGAGTTTCTTTTGTACACTCTCTTGGAGGTGAAATCGAATGCGCAGATTCAGAGGCCCCGAGCGGGATCGGGCGATCCAGCGCGGGATGGAATTCATCTACCGTACGGCTTGTGTCCCCGAGAACTTCGAGCAGTACGGGTATGACTTCCTATGCTGTTTCCAGGTCATTAGCTCGACTTCGCTAAGCGAGGAACTGCGCGAGACCGCGCGAACGATGGGCCGGGAGCGCGCCCGTCATTGGAGGCTAAAGCATCCGAGAGTGCCGAAGAAAGTTGACGCGGACACTGTGGCGGGCCTGGTCTTTGGCAGCGATGCAGCGGATAGGCTCGGCGTGCGTGACAAGGCGTTGAAGGAGCAGATTCGGGCGGTGGCCGGCCGCTTCAGCGCTCGGGATTACTTCTGGTTTGACGCGGCCAACGAGCCGCCTCCCCTCGACGTGCCCGACGGATGTGAATGTGGGGCCGTGAATCCGCGAGGCCGCAAGATTTGCGGTTCGTGCAAACAGCCTCTGGAGATGTTGAGCCGGTATGCGGTCTATATTGACGCGCTAACCAGGAGCTACATCGGCGAGCGCTACGGCGTGACGTTAGGCGCCCGCTACGCCGACGTCATCAAGTGGCTGCCGGTTATGCGTCCGTACGAGGGATACAACAATGGAGAGAATCCGGACTTCTATTGGACCGTCTACGCCGTAACGCATGTCGTCTACACGTTGAACGACTACAACCTGTACAATCTCTCATCCCGCTGGCTGGCGGATGAGTTCTCCTTTCTTAAACGGAATTTGAAACAAGCCATTGTTATGGAAGACCCTGAGACAATGGGAGAATTCATGGACACGCTGAAATCATTCGGCCTAGGCGAGAACCACTCGCTAATTCGTCAGGGAGTCGAGTACCTGCTCGCGGAGCAGAATCCGGATGGGAGTTGGGGAGACATGAACGCCGAGGACGTCTATCAGCGGTATCACCCGACCTGGACCGCGATAGATGGATTGCGTGAATACGGATCGCGCAACGAGAGATTGAGTTTTCCCAGACTCTTGCCCCGGCTGGAAAGATGGGCCGCCGGCAATCACCAGGGTGATCATGGGAAATAGAGAGCTTCCGGTAATTAACTTCGGCCGGTTTCGAAAATACCCGACCCGTCTCGACAAGCAGGAATACAGTAATGAGCGGCGCGTGTGTGGCGATTGCTTGTCGGGCGTTTGCTGTTCGACTGAAGGGCCAATCTATCTAACCAGTTTCGATGTGTTTCGGCTGGCCACCTACATGGGTATGAACGCGGCGGAGTTCTTGTTGAAGTTTACTCAGGATAAATTTGGCGGCGAAGATAGCGATGAGACGCGGAGGCCCTGGATCGAAGATCCGAATTCGAGCATCGTGACTTATCTCCGCCGGCGCGAGAACACTCCATCGAGCCCCTGCATATTCTTCCGGTACGCCCGCGAGGAGGACGGAACGCCCCGCGGCGTTTGCAGCGTTCATGAGGGCCGGCCCCTGGCTTGCCGGGAGTTCTACTTCGATGGCTGCAAGACTCGCGTGACCGGAGAACTCGCGTCGCTGTTGGCCGAAGGCTTTGAAAAAATCCGGGATGGCGAAATAACTCGAGAGATGGCTGATGCTCACCTGGCGCGTTTGAACGAGGCGCCGGCGGCGGATATCGGACACAGCATGGAGTACGCCTTCTGGGTTGAGATCAAGCGGGCGCTTAACATGGATGAAGCGGATCGTGAGGGATCAAACTCGTACCGTATGAAAAACTTTCAATATCCCATTGCCGAGAAACTGAACCGGCTACTTTCTTCAAAACATCTGCGCTTCGAAGAATATTACGGCGCGAAACCGCGCGATGAACAATTGATGCCTTACAACGGGGGTGTTGGCATGGAGCACTCGGCCGAATATTACCGGATTATGAGGGTTAGGAACCGTCGCCCATCGACGGATTTGTTCAAGTTGGGAAGTTATCCCTACAGAATAGGCGTGCGCACGTTGGTCCCGGGCGTCAACCACCCTGATGTCTTTCCGGTAATCCCTCGTCAAGAGGAAATGGATTTTCTGGAGAGTATTCCTCCAACGCCGCTATTTCCGGCTCACGATTCCCCGGAGGTCCGAACAGTCACGCTACGCCTTGTTTACGGCGCAATCCTTCGGGGATTGAATCACCTGATTCGATTCTCGAGCCGAGTCGTGGCGCTTGGCGAGGGTTTGGAGGACACGCCGGGCGAATACGAGGCCGGTCTGCTCGCGATGATAGCTGGCCTTCGAACCAGTCTTAATCCGTACCTTGCCGATAACCCCTACATCGAGCCGGTCAAGAACCACATGGCGAACGTGACTATTGGTCTGATCGAGGAACGGCTCGCCGGGACAACGTCTCAAAAGGATCTCTTTGTTGAGTTCAAGCGGTTGTGCGGATTTCAAGCGGTTGCGCCCGCGCTTTCGGCGGATCTCCGGAAGCGGTTTGAAGACGTCTCACGCGTCATTCGGGAGCGGCTGTTAACGGAGAGTCTCGATTTCTACGTCCGCTCGGGCAACCCCGTCGAAAAGCGGAGCGCGGAAGGGAAGCCGTTGAACGCGCGAGGAGCATTGGCAGCCTGGCGCAATCAAGTCGAAGACCTTCACTGCGCCGCGGCCGCGAATTTCAGCAACGTCGATCTGGCGGCGTTCTATCGCCAGTCGGTGAGTGATCTCAAGGCGATCCCATTTCGGGCCAGCTATGGAATCGAACTGTGCAATATCGTGTTAGCTCTCTCGAACAGCATGAGTTTTTACAATGTCATCCCGCGTCAGGAGATGCCGTATGTTGAAGTGGCTGATCGCCTGGCGGTCTACGCGGCGCGGCTCTTTACCTTCCTGGATGAGCGCAGTTATCTGGATTGCGAATCCCTTGCCGGGTTTTCGATCGCGGCTCACAAGGGACTGGGTCTTAGTTACAACCACAACCCTAATCTTGGGGTCATAGTGCATAAGCTGCTTGAGAGTCAGCTGCCGGATGGAAGCTGGAATACGAATCCTCCGCTCAACGAGATGCCGGAGAGTCAGGAAGATTATTTATATGGCGCTTACCGGTTCACGTGGGCCTGCGTAGACGGCCTGCGGCCTTTGCAAACCGACGTCTTGAACAAGGACAACGCCGCATTGGGATTGATCTGAGCAGTGAGCGCCGCCCCGCGGAGGGCCGCACGTGATTATTGAACCAAACACTCTTCAAGAGGAGTCGGGGCTGTTCGCGGGCGAGAACCTATTTCGTAGTGTCCTAATCCATGTTGTTGCGGCCAAGTGTATCGGAGATCGGCTTGGTTTCGCGTGTGGGCTGCCTCCGTAGGAGACACCTGTCTGTAGATATGAGCGATACCCCCACCGCCGCTAGCTAGCTCCGTTAGGAGCGACCCCAATCTCTGCCACAACGGTCGCTCCTAACGGAGCTAAGAGAGATTCATACCGGCCTCGAGCTACAGATAGGTCGTCTCTACGAGACTAACTCTTGTCACTTACATAGAGGATTGTTTAATAGAGACGTGGCCAACACACTTTGGGACACTACCACCTGTTATGACTTTGGCTCGAAATTACCGGGCGGTGACAGCCTGAAGTCAGGGGTAAATCAGGAGGGGCGGCCAAAGAGGGCCGCCCGTACATTGATTACTCTACGCCTGCATCGAGTCAAGGAACTCGGAGTTGGCTTTTGTCTTGCTGAGTTTATCGAGCAGCAACTCCATGGCCTCGGTCGCGGATAGTTGAGAAAGAACACGCCGCAAGACGAAAATGCGATTGAGATCCTGAGCTGAATGAAGCAGTTCTTCCTTGCGCGTGCTCGACTTGTTGATGTCCATCGACGGGAATATCCTCTTCTCGGTCAACTTGCGGTCCAGGTTTATCTCGAGGTTTCCCGTTCCCTTGAACTCTTCGAAGATGACGTCGTCCATTCGAGAGCCAGTGTCGATCAGCGCCGTGGCCACTATCGTCAGCGAGCCCCCCTCTTCGATATTGCGCGCGGAGCCGAAGAATCGCTTTGGCTTCTGGAGCGCATTGGAGTCAATGCCGCCGGATAGTATCTTGCCTGACGGCGGGACCACCGAGTTGTGAGCGCGCGCCAGCCTGGTTATCGAGTCCAGGAGAATGACAACGTCCCGCTTGTACTCGACGAGGCGCTTGGCCTTTTCGATGACCATATCGGCCACCTGGACGTGACGAGTCGGCGGTTCATCGAAGGTTGAGCTGATGACTTCGCCGTGCACGGAGCGCTGCATGTCGGTGACTTCTTCAGGCCGCTCGTCTATGAGCAGAACGATCAACGTCACCTCCGGGTGGTTGCGTGTGATCGAATTAGCGATGCTCTGCAGGAGCATCGTCTTACCCGTTCGCGGTGGAGCGACGATAAGCGCCCGTTGTCCCTTGCCGATCGGGGTCATGAGATCGAGCACTCGGGCTCCGAGATTGTCCATGTCCGTTTCGAGGCGAAGGCGTTCGTCAGGGTAGAGCGGCGTGAGGTTATCGAAGAAGACGCGCTCACGGGCGATCTCGGGCGGCTCGAAGTTGATGGCCTCGACCTTGATGAGAGCGAAGTAACGTTCCCCTTCCTTGGGAGGCCGGATTTGCCCCGAGATAGTGTCGCCCGTGCGCAAATCGAATTTGCGAATCTGTGACGGACTAACATAGATATCGTCTGGTCCCGGCAGATAATTGTAGTCCGGCGCCCGAAGGAAGCCGAAGCCGTCTGGAAGAGTCTCGAGGACGCCTTCCGAGAATATCAGGCCGGACTTCTCGGTCTGGGCCTGCAATATCTTGAATATTATCTCTTGTTTTCGCATGCCAGTCGCGCCTGGTATGTCCAGCTCCTTCGCGATCTGGGTCAGCTTCGAAATGGACATCTCCTTGAGTTCGCCGATGTCCATCAGCTCGTTGATTTCTTCTGCCATAAATTCCTCGAAGATCGTAATCTGGAGTCGCGTCACCGCGACTGATTCAATGTGCGATTGGAACCTCTGTTTGTTCCGCGGAAGGAGCGGTGTGCTCTCAAACTCGAGGGCTGTCCTTTTCTCGGCCCGCCACGAGTTGCAAATGCAGCTTCATAGCGCGAGCGCATTAAAGATTTCTCTCCACACGGCCTCGCGGTTTCGCCCCGTTGCCGAGGAGTATGGAATTACGGGCGCCTTAACCAATTCCGCGGTCCGGCTCAAACTCGCCTTCAGTTTATTTGCGCTCAGCTTGTCGGCCTTCGTTGCAATGACGATAAACGGCTTCCCGCTGCTTATAAGCCACTCTTTCATCTGGAGGTCGAGGGAAGTGGCGCCTTGGCGCGAATCCGTGATGAGAACTGATAGCACAAGGTTCGATCGCCTTGCAAGGTATCCCTCCACCCTCGGTCCCCATTCGCGCCTGACTCGTTCGGGAGCCTTAGCCCAGCCATAACCCGGCAGATCGACAAAATAGAAAGCCTCATTAATGAGAAAGAAATTTATGAGTTGAGTGCGTCCTGGCGTGGAACTCGTCCGCGCGAGTCCCTGGCGGCCCAGAAGGCTGTTTATCAAACTCGACTTCCCCACATTGGATCTTCCAATGAAGGCGATTTCCGGCCTGTGGTCGATTGGATAGTGTTCCGGGCCGGCCGCACTCTTTATAAAAACCGCGCTCTCAATTCTCATCGGCCTAAGCGATCCCGTTATAACCACTGAAAAGTTGGCTGAGGATTAAGAGCCGCTTGAAACGAGGCGCTCTCGGCGCCGATCGCGCGCAGTGGTTCCGGAGGAGAGCCCCTATCACTCGATCACTTGATTGCTGGAAGGGGCGTCGCTGGCCGGCGGCTGCCCCCAAATCGGAACCGGGGTTGTCGTATCGCCTTCGCGTTTGCTTTCGTCCTTCGCCAGCGGCTCTTCAAGCGCTATGCGCCACACCTCGTCTACGTAATCCACCGTGTGTATGCTGAGCGCCTCTTTTACATCGTCCGGAAGCTCAACGAGGTCCTTGGCGTTGTCCTTTGGCAAGACTACCGTCGACACGCCCGCGCGATGCGCGGCAAGCAGCTTCTCTTTCACGCCGCCGATGCCCAGGACTTTGCCGCGTAGCGTTATTTCGCCGGTCATCGCCACGTCACACCTGACGGGAATTCCGGTTAGGGCCGATACGATGGCCGTTGCTATCGCTGTTCCCGCGGAGGGTCCGTCCTTTGGAATCGCGCCTTCCGGCACGTGCAGATGGAGATCGAGTTTCTTGTAAAAATCCGTCGCGATACCGAGTCTCTTCGAACGGGCGCGCACGCAAGACAGCGCAGCGTGCGCCGACTCTTGCATTACTTCGCCAAGCTTGCCCGTCAAAGTTATGTTGCCGCGGCCCGGCATGAGCGTGGCTTCGATATGCAGCACCTCGCCGCCTACTTCGGTCCAGGCCAGACCCGTGGAAACCCCTATCTCATTCCGTTCGACGGCTGACTGGGGCCGGAATCTAATAGGACCCAGAAGCTCTTTGACCTTCTCACCGGTGACGCGCTCATTGAAATTCTCCGAATCATCGGTGGTTAGAATCTTGCGGGCGACCTTGCGCAGAACGGCCGCGATCTCTCGTTCGAGATTCCGAACTCCCGCCTCGCGAGTGTAGAAAGAAGAAATGGTAGTGAAAGCATCGTCGGCGAATTGAACCTGTTCTTCCTTGATGCCGTTCGCTTCAAGCTGCTTCTTTACCAAGTGTCTCTTTGCAATCTCGAGTTTCTCCCGCTCCGTGTAGCCCGGCAGTCTTATTACCTCGAGCCTGTCCTGGAGCGCCGGAGGAATCGTGTGTAAGACGTTGCCCGTCGCGATGAACATCACTTGAGAAAGATCATATTCGACGTCCAGGTAATGATCGTGGAATGTCGAATTCTGTTCCGGGTCCAGCACTTCCAGCAGCGCGGCCGACGGATCGCCGCGGAAGTCCATGCCGAGTTTATCAACTTCATCCAGCATCATTAATGGATTGATCGTCCCCGCCTTTTTCATCATCTGGATTATCTGGCCGGGAAGGGCTCCGATGTAGGTGCGGCGATGTCCTCGTATCTCCGCCTCATCGCGTACGCCGCCGAGGCTGAGACGAACGAACTTCCGTCCCGTCGCCTTTGCGATCGACTTGCCGAGACTGGTCTTCCCCACGCCGGGCGGGCCGACAAAGCACAGAATCGAGCCTTTTGGCTTCTCGACCAGTTGCCGAACCGCCAGGTACTCGAGAATCCTGTCTTTGACTTTATCCAAACCGTAGTGATCCGCGTCCAATATCTCCTGGGCCGCCTTGATATCGCGAACCTCTTCCGTCTTTTCTTTCCAGGGCACGCCGAGCAGCCAATCCAGGTAATTCCTCGACACGGTGCTCTCGGCTGACATTGGCGGCATCTGCTCGAGCCTGCGAAGCTCGGCCATCGCTTTTTCGTGAGCGTCCTTGGGCATCCCGGCCGCTTCGATTTTCTGTTTCAGCTCTTCCAGTTCCGCCTTTTCGTCCTTGCGGCCAAGCTCCTTGTGGATGGCCTTGATCTTCTCGTTGAGATAGTACTCCTTTTGCGCGCGCTCCATCTGGCGTTTGACCCTGCCGTGAATCGCGCGGTCTACCTGGATCTTTTCCAGTTCAATCTCCAGAACCTCGACCAACCTGACAAGCCTGTCTTGAAGAGAGAGTATCTCCAGCAGACCCTGCTTATCCTCCACCGAAATCTTCAGGTTTGACGCCACCGTGTCGCAGAGCCGGGCCGGATCGTCATTTCGAAGCGCGGCAGTCAGCGTCTCGGGGTTGGCAAGGTCGGTATATTGCCTGACGTACTGGTCCACCAGCGAGCTGATCCTGCCCACCAGGGCGTTCACCCGCGACCGCGGTTCGGCCGCCTGAGGCGCTTTCCTGAGCGTGGCGGTCCAGAACTCACCGCTATCCTCGATCCTAACGAAGCGGGCGCGTTCGACGCCTTCCACCATTACCTTTATATTACCGTCGGGGAGCCGGACGTTGTGAGTGATGCGGGCGATCGTGCCGACCGTATAAACCTGATCGGGGCCCGGTTCATCCACTGTCGCGTCGTGCTGAGTCGCAAGGAAGATCGCCTTGTCCCCCTTGAGAGCGGACTCCAGCGCCCGTACGCTCGCCGGCCTGCCTATTACGAAAGCCACCATCGTGTATGGGAAAACCACAACGTCCCTGATCGGGACCATTGGACACCGAACTACATCGCTAGGCGTGCTATCAGTAAACTCGTTCATCGTTATCGTCCCGGACGGAAGGCCCTATTCTGGAGGCGGCCACCAGACGTTTCCAAACCGTACTTCAACGCTTGATTCGAAGTTGGACCCAGATTCATGCTATCCGGCCTTTTCGAGCACAGGGAAGGAAGCCCTTCGCGTCTCAACCATCTCGCCGGTCACGACAAACTCCTTGACTTTCTTGTAGGACGGCAGCATGTACATTACATCGAGCATCAACTCTTCAAGGATCATCCTTAGCCCGCGCGCGCCAACTTTCCGTTCGCAAGCCATTCGGGCCACGGCGGCCAGCGAATCGTCAGTGAATCGAAGCTTGACCCCTTCATACTCGAACAGTTTTTGGTACTGTTTGACGAGCGCATTTTTTGGTTGCGTAAGAATCTCGAGCATCGCGGCCTCGTCCAACTCATGCAGAGTGCCGACGACTGGAAGACGGCCTACGAATTCGGGAATCAGGCCAAACCTTATCAAGTCCTCGGGCTCAACTTGGGCGAGCGTATCGCTGATTCGCCGCTTCAATACGCTTTTGACGTTGGCGTTGAAGCCCAGAGCCTTCTTGCCTACTCTCTTCTCGACCACCTTCTCGAGCCCTACGAAAGCGCCGCCGCAAATGAAAAGAATATTGGTCGTGTCGACTGGGAAGAACTCTTGATGCGGGTGCTTTCGTCCGCCCTGTGGAGGAACATTCGCGACCGTGCCTTCCAGTATCTTCAACAGCGCCTGCTGGACCCCTTCGCCGGACACGTCGCGGGTGATCGAAGGATTTTCGTCCTTACGGCAAATCTTGTCGATCTCGTCGATATAAATAATTCCGGTCTGGGCCCGCTCGATGTCGCCGTTTGCCGATTGAAGGAGTTTGAGAATGATGTTCTCGACGTCTTCGCCGACATATCCCGCCTCGGTCAACGTCGTCGCGTCCACTATGGAGAAGGGGACGTTGAGCATTCTAGCGAGGGTCTGGGCCAGAAGAGTCTTGCCCGTTCCGGTCGGCCCTATTAGCATTATGTTCGACTTCTGGATTTCGACGTCCGACGACCGGCGCTTGATCATGTCGATTCGCTTGTAGTGCTGATAGACGGCGACGGCGAGCTTCTTCTTGGTTTCGTCCTGGCCAATTACATAATCGTCGAGGAATTCCTTGATCTCCACCGGTTTTGGTAGAGGCGGCCGTCGGGAAGCCGTTTCCTCCCGTTGATCATCGGTGATGATCTCGTTGCAGATGTCGATGCACTCATTGCAGATGTAAACGGTGGGCCCTGCTATCAGTTTCTTGACTTCATTCTGAGATTTTCCGCAAAACGAACAGCGTAATGTGTCCTCGCCTCGTCTCATTGATCACTCTTCCTGGGTCCGAAATTGCGCCCGGCGGCCACGCACTCACTCCCGGCGAGAGATTACTTGATCTACAAGTCCATACTCTTTCGCCTGGTCAGCGTTCATGATCCTGTCGCGCTCTACGTCCCTCTCTATGGTTTCGACCTCCTGACCCGTGTGCTTAGCGAGGATCTGGCTGGTCAATTCCCTCATTCGCATGATCTCTTCCGCGTGAATCTTAATATCGCTTGCTTGACCGGATATCCCGCCCATTATCGAAGGTTGGTGTATGAGTATGCGGGAATTCGGAAGCGCGAATCGCTTTCCAGGAGCGCCGGCGGCAAGCAGGAGCGATCCCATCGATGCGCATTGGCCAAGGCAAAAAGTGATTATGTCGGGCTTGATGAACTGCATCGTATCATAGATAGCCAGCCCCGCGGTGATCGAGCCTCCGGGACTGTTTATGTACAGCGAAACATCTCTGTCGGGATCCTCGGCTTCCAGGAACAACAACTGGGCTACTATCAGGTTCGCTATGTTATCGTCAATCGGAGTGCCGATGAATATTATGTTGTCTTTTAGAAGTCTGGAGTAAATATCGAATGCGCGCTCGCCTCTTGCGGTTTGCTCCACAACCATCGGAACAAGGGCCGCGCGGCTTTCCGGCGCAAAACCCGCCAGGCAAGCTGTCTTCTGTTTGATTTCGACGCTCATTGTCAATGTTTCTGTTGAAATTTGAGAGATCAGGTCCTCGAATGAGGACGAACCGCTTGATTGCAACGGGGGAACTCGAGACCGGCAGATCAACTCGGCGGCGCCTACGTTCCTTGCTTGTCCTCGCCGCCCTTAATGGCCTCCTCGCTCAACCCGTCCACCTTTTCTATTCTAACGTCGGCGGAAGCTGTCACAAGATCAAGGGCCTTCTCATTTCTGACCTGCGCTTTCATACTATCCAGCGCATTTTCCTTTGTCAAGCGTGCTCTCAAAACGGCTGGGTCCTCTGACGAAGCCGCGGCCACTGCTTCGATTCGCTGACTGACCTCTTCGTCGGTCGCGGTCAAGTTCTCAAGTTCGCTGATGCGGTCCAATATGAAAGACGCCCTTAGCTCCCTTTCCGCAATCGCCCGTTGTGACTCCCGAACGTCTTGCCAGTCCATCTTGAGATTCCTGGGATCGACTCCGCTGAGCGATAATTGGTGGAGCAGCGAGTTTGTTCGTGACGTCATCTGTCTTTCAACGAGGCTTGACGGCAGCTCGAATCGATTGCGGTCCGTCAGCGCATCGACCGCGGAGCCATTGAGTGATTGCTTCGCCCTCAACTCGGCCTCCCGCTCCAGACCCGATCCGATCTCGGCCCGGAAATCCTCGATGGTTTTATCTTCGCCTGTAACGGTCTGAACGAAGTCTTCATCCACGTCGGGAACTTCCTTGACGCTGATGGAGATTATCTCTGCTTTATATCTTACACTCTTGCCGGCGAATTTCTCCGAATTGAAGTCCTTCGGGTATTCGACTACGAATTCCTTCTTGTCGCCGGGCGAAATCCCGGTCAGGGCCTGGTCGAAGTCAGGCAGCAGTCCTTGTTGACCTAACTCGACGCTGAAATTCGGCTCCGTAAAATCGTCCTTGCCCTCGATGGCGGCGGCCTTCTCGTCTCCATCGATTTCGGACGGCAGGAATCGGCCGCTCATACTTGCAACAACCGTGTCCCCTGCCCGTGACGGCCTGTCTTCCACGGGAGCCAGTTCGGCGTAGCGCTCCCGGAGCCGATCTATCGCTCGATCAATGTCGCTTTCCGTCACCGTGCGCACCTTCTTGACCAATGGGAGACCATTGTAAACGGACAGATCGAACTCCGGCGCCACTTCCAAGTTGAATGTCACTCCAATCGAGCCATCGGTTTCATGTTTGACATCCGTCACCACCGGCTTTCCCAGCACCCTCAAGCCCTTCTCCTGAACCGCGCTGTCGAAGCCGCGCGGCAATAGCTTTGACACAGCGTCGTCCAACAGGTTCTTTCGGAATCGACTCTTGATCACCGTGATGGGAACCCGGCCTGGCCGGAATCCTGGGACCTTGAGAGTTCTGGCGAGATCAGCGGCGGCGCTGTCGGTTTCAGCCAACACCTCTTCGGAAGAGAACTCGAGAATCAGTTCTTTCTTACAATGCTCTTGATCGGTGACCCTGATGTTCAAACGTAGGTAGCCTCTTGAGTTGTTTTTTCTGCTGCTATCATTGCGCAAGTGACGGCCGTCCAATCTACTCGCCTAACCGGCGCGAAAAAGCCCAACAATTAATGACCAGACGGGCGACAATCAGGCATGTCTTGGTGCGAAAGGAGGGACTCGAACCCCCACACCTTTCGGTACCAGATCCTAAGTCTGGCGCGTCTGCCAGTTCCGCCACTTTCGCACCGGACTACCTTAATGGATGGCGTTGCGCTTTTGCAACCACGGGCGAACGCGTGGAGCCGGCAGCACTCCGCTAACGCTCCGTAGCCGGTGAAATCTCCTTGTTCGAGCCGAGTCGATCCGCGCTTGATAGTCCGGCTACACATCAGTGAATCTTCGCCCTCCTATACTCTGGAGGCTCGCCCACACCCATGACGGGTTACCCTCGTTTTGCTTTTTTGTTGACTCTCGCGTATTGCGTCAGTAGTATGGCGCGGTGCGTCAGCCGGGAACTATGGCCTGTTCTTACCTAG
>JAHFUG010000536.1 GCA_023265195.1 Blastocatellia bacterium
CTTCGGGCTGATAGGACGCTACGCGGCATACGACAGGATTTTGACACTCCGCCCTAACAGCCGTGAGAGCCAAGAGAGTGACTGCGCAAAGAAGTGACGCGATTTTTTTCATTTGGTGGTTCTCCTTCAGTAGTTTTTCGAACTGTGACTCCCCACCATCATATTCGCGACTCTATGCCGAGTCATTGATATGGATCATAGCTGGCATTGATCTAAATCAATTTCGGTTGGCTAGAGAAAAAACTTGACTCATTTGTGAACTTCCTGGCGGCCTAAGCTTCCCTAGGGTGGGGAGTCGCCACTGAAAGGTCGGAAGCCTGATCGGGCAGTAGACGGCAGATCCGGGGCATGAGCGAGTTTTTCGCGATCGGGAATCTGAAAATGGTCACGTCTCCGAAGCACCAATCCCTCTCTCTCGAGTTGCTTCAAGATTCTGCTCAGGTGCTCCGGCGTTACCGAGATCAACTCCGCGATCTCCCATTGCTTCAACGGCAATCTAAGGTCGAGGCCATCCTTCGACTCGATTGCGATTGGGCTGGAACCCAATCGCCACAAGAGATGTTCGAGCCGCTTGCGCGCTGAATGACAACCCAGTTGCAGGGTGAATGAAATGAGATCCGAGAACTCTGCGCTCTGTCGCTGCTGCAAATACCACCCGAACTCTGCATTGTTTTTTACGAGTGAGAGGAACTCGTCCGCAAGCAGGCGGTGTAAACGAGCATTAGTGAGAGTGGTCACCGTCACAGGCGAAGGCGCTTGCAATATGACCGGCGCTGACCCTATCACTGCTCCTTGATACCACAAGCCGACTATGATCTCACCGCCCGCGGCATCAGCGCAGCCTGCCTTTACCAGTCCGTCGGAGAGAAGGTAGACCTCGCGGACAGGCTTGCCTTGCCTGATCAATTCGGTTCTACCAGGGTACAGAAGCGCGGGAGCAATTTCGTGGAAGAACCTGCCGGGATCCTTGGGAGCTTTGCTGACGGTGTTAGCTCCAGCAAAACCAATGCGAGCGGTTGACTCAGGGACTTCAATCTCGGCACCCGATCCATTTCGGTTCATACTACCCTCTGGGATGGCAGGCTTAATTTTCGGTATGGTAAAATACGCAAGAGTTATGTGTCAAGACACTGTATTCGGCCTCAGTCGAGGATAAGCATGAGTGAGAAAAACCGCAGTGAATACTGGGATCAGAATGCGTCCGCCGAAGAAGCTACTCTGGCTGGGCGATCGGTCAACCGAGACCTCCGCTGGCGAGAAATCGAAAGGCACTTGGAGGGTGTGCGGACTATCCTGGACATCGGAGGCGGGACAGGCGCCTTCTCAATTCCACTTGCTCGTCGCGGCTTTTCAGTGACGCACGTGGATATAGCCCCGGCGATGTTGAAGATCAGCCGCCAAAAGACCGAGGGCGTGGATACGATTCAATTCGTGGAGGCAGACGCAACGGATCTGACTATGTTCTCGGATCGTTCATTTGATCTTGTCTTGAATATGGACGGGCCGGTTTCATACTCCGGTGCTGAAGCAGACATGGTGATATCCGAAAGCGCCCGTGTCACCAGTCAGTTTCTGATTTTGACTGTTGCCCATAGAGCATGGGCGGTGGCTAGGTGGATGCTGGCCAGCTTTAGGCATACAGGCAAAGTGATACCTGCAGTAAATGAGATCCTCGAAAACGGGACGTGGGACGCTAGTCAGTTTATCGACAACGCGCTTTTGGCCGGTGAATTTCCCTTTCCGGCGATCAGGACGTTTCTGCCGGCGGAACTGGCCGCGATATTGGGTGGTTTGGGTATGGATGTCGTGCGAGTTGGCGCTCTGGGCTCGCTGAGTGACTTGTACGGAGCGGCGATTTTGGATCAGGTCTGGGACGACGATCGCATTTATCAGGAATACCTGGATCTATGCGAGCGCTTCGACCTGGAGACGCTCGTTCAAGGGCCGGGCTCGTGCAACGATACAGGTCTAATTGCCGTGGCGAGGTGGCCGAGTTAAGGATGTGCCATCAATTGTTTCTTTCGGGGTTAGGTGTTGAAATGATTGAGTATCTGTGCCTTAGGCGTAAGTGTGAAAAAGGTGAGTCTGTACGCTATGAGTGGTTTTGGGTGGTCCGGGGCAGTCCTCTCCTGGGCGTTTTGCTGTTGTGCCTGCTCCTGCAAATTGCGGCAGCGGAACCACCGCGAATTCAGATTCCGCGGGCGTCCAAGGCGCCGGCGCTGGAAGATGTCTTAGGAGGCGCATCAGCGTCGGCTGGGGCAATGATAACGGATTTCCGTCAATACAACCCACATGATGGCGAGCCGACGAGCCGTGAGACACGCGCATATCTTTCCTATGATTCGGATAACCTGTACGCCTTGTTTGTGTGTAAAGACGAGCCTGACAATATCCGCGCGAGGATCAGCAAGCGAGAAGACATCTTCAACGATGACATGGTGACACTTTATGTGGACACCTTCCATGACCGCCAGCGCATGTACACGTTCTCCTCAAATCCGCTAGGCATTCAGGCGGACTTGATCTTCACGGAGGGCCAGCGTCCAAATCTCGCCTTCGACACGCTTTGGTACTCAAAAGGGCAGTTGACCGCCGACGGCTATGTCGTGTGGATGGCCATTCCCTTCAAGAGTCTTCGATTTCCCCGATCCGCGGGTCAAAGTTGGGGCATTGCGCTTGGCCGCGGCATAATTCGCAACAACGAGTTTTCTTACTGGCCCTACATCACGCCCCGAGTGCGGAGTTTCGTATCTCAATTGGCTACGTTGGAGCCTCTCGATCAGGTGTCACGGGGACACAACGTGCAGGTGATGCCTTATCTCACCTTTACCCACGCTCGCATTCACGACGACACTGACCAGGGCGCGAAGCCGCTCGAGATGCGGAGTGAATTGCGCGGAGGCTTCGACGCCAAGCTTATATGGCGAGATTCAGTGTCGATCGACATCGCGGTCAGTCCGGATTTTAGCCAGGTTGAATCCGACGAGCCGCAGGTTACTATTAATCAACGCTTCGAGGTGTTCTTTCCGGAGAAGCGTCCGTTCTTTCTGGAAAACGCAGGCTTCTTTCTAACACCGGAGAATCTTTTTTTCTCCCGTCGCGTAATGCAACCATCAGTTGGAATTCGCATGACTGGTAAGGCCGGTGTCTGGAACGTCGGCGGCCTGATGATGAACGACCGGGGTACTGGCGAGTCGCCAGTCGGCGGTGACTCACACGCGTGGGTAGGCGTCGCCCGAGTTCAACGCGAGTTTGGGAAGCAGTCGAGCATAGGCTTTCTTGGCACAGGGCGAGCCACGAACCAAGGGGCGAACGAGGTGCTTTCGTTCGACGCGAGACTTAATCTGAACCCGAACTGGACGCTGACCGGTCAGTTAGCCAAGAGTTGGGCGCGCGGGCTTGTTTTAGGCAAACCGGTTGGGACCGACTCATTTGTCGAGCTTTCGCACAATGGCAGGCATTTTAACTATGTCAGCCAATACGTTGACCGCAGCCCCGGTTTTCGCTCGGATGTGGGCTTCATACCACGCGTAGACATTCGTCAGACGGTGCACTCATTTGATTATCGTGTGCGACCCAAACATAGTTTGGTGGCCAGCTTCGGTCCATCCTTCTCCGCGCTAAGTAACTGGGACAGAGAGGGCCGCGTTCAAGACTGGCAAGCCGTCGTGGGCTTTGGAATCGATCTGGTAAGGAAGACGGCCCTGTCCGGCAATCACGCCGAATCGTTCGAGCGCTTCCAGGACCACGGCTTCCGGAAGGAGAGCTCTGGGTTAACTCTCTCTTCCGACTGGTTCAAGAGTGTCGGAATCGCCACTTCTTACAATCACGGAGCCGCCATTAACTTCTTTCCGGCAGCAGGACTACAGCCGTTTCTGGGGACCTCGGACACGGCGAGCGCCCGAGTCACTCTTCGGCCAAGACCCGGGCTTCAGATCGACAATACTTACTTATACAGCAGGCTTGGCGCTCAGGGCCTTTCAAGCTCCCAAACGCCGGCTGAAAGGATCAAAGCGAGCGTCTTCAATAATCATCTTTTACGGTCGAAGCTGAATTATCAATTTACTCGGCGACTCGCGCTGAGGGCGATTCTAGACTACTCGGCAGTGCTTCCCAACGCGGCTTTGGTTAACCTGGATCGCTCGAAGAAGCTCACCACCGATTTCTTGGTTACATACTTCGTGCACCCAGGCACGGCTTTGTATGTTGGGTACACGGATAAGCATGAGAACGTATTCTTCAACGCGACTACCTCAACGCTGGTGAATCTCCCGACGCCCTCGTTTAGAATGACTACCGCCAGACAAGTCTTCTTCAAAGTGAGCTACCTTTTCCGTCTGTGACGTGACCGCTGCACCGCAGCCTTGCTATCGCGTGCTCGTCGTCGAATCGAAGTTCAGAGATTGATCCTACGCGGCGTGGCCGAGTAGGGTTCTACGCGCGTGATTGCGAGTGACTAGGAATGGGAGCAAATCCGCGGTTTGTAGTCACCTAATCGTGCTCGGCAGAAAGAGTTCATCAGCCACAAAGATGCACAAGATCACAATAGAGAACTGCTGGATATCGTGTCTGTCTTCCCA
>JAHFUG010000155.1 GCA_023265195.1 Blastocatellia bacterium
AAGGGATCTGGCGCGCCTCGTCGTGTAGGTTGGGTATGAACGATCCACCAACTGCGTTGGTGGGATTCGGGGAAGGGATACGGCGCGCCTCGTCGTGTAGGTTGGGTATGAACGATCCACCAAAGTTGGGGGGTCGTTCAAACCCAGCCTACGTACCGCTGAGCCGTCGTGGTTCTCGGGAATACCCCCAACGCAGTTGGGGGATCGTTCAAATCCAACCTACATACCGCTGAGCCGTCGTGGTTCCCCCCAATACCCCCAACGCAGTTGGGGGATCGTTCAAATCCAACCTACATACCCTGAGCCGTCGTGGTTCTCCGGAATACCCCCAACGCGTATGTAGGTGGGAATTGAACCATCCCCCAACTGCGTTGGGGGTATTTGGGGGGAACCACGACGGCTCAGCGTATGTAGGTGGGAATTGAACCATCCCCCAACTGCGTTGGGGGTATTGGGGGGAACCACGACGGCTCAGCGTATGTAGGTGAGAATTGAACCATCCCCCAACTAAACATCGGGGGTATTTTCGCCGCTATAGGTAGGAGCTTCCTCCCAGCCGGGCCCCGCGATTGCTGCGCGAGCGCTTGGAATGCCAGCAACGATGAGGCGAGCAACAACGCAACCGTTCCCGCCGTGAGCGCGGGCGCAAGCGAGAGGGAAACCCTCGGCGTGTTCCTCACTGATATTCCTCCTCTCAAAAACTAGCGGTCTTGCCTTTTTGCTTCAAGAACGATGCTGACGGACTGCCAATCGGTCAAGCCCAATGAAGGCGTCACATTCTTCGGCCTGACGCCGATGCCTCGTGTTCGAACGTACTCGATGAGCCGCGTGTCACCGGCGCGCTCTAAAATTTCATCCCACGTATAATTTTCTTTCTCTCCCAGGTTCAGCCGATTCGTCGAAAGCAACGCCACTACCACGTCCTTCCCCTCCGGCTCTTGAGCGTGGAAGCCCGCGGCCAGCCGAGGGAAGCGATGCGTACCAGGCTCAATCCTATTATCCTTTTCCTCGCCGTTTGGAAAGATACAGGTCGCGACGTTTCTCTCGCTGAAAACGAGGAGATACAGATACCCGGCGGCGTCGGTGCTGATGCGGTAGGCAATCGTGTCGCCGTACGGTCTGCCGTCCTCGGTTCCGAAGAAATATCTGACGCGGCCGTCGATCGTGCTGATGCCGAGCTTGACGCGGGATTGCGGATTGCCTGGCGGCGAAGAGACCGCGGACGCGGCGGCGCCGAACAACGGCGTATCGACAAGCGGGGCGGACGAGAAGACTTCAAACGCCGGCCGCTGGTCTCCGAGTAGTAGCTTCTGGAAGTGCAGCCGGTCGATTTCCGAACTTATCCTCCGTTCAAGCTCGCCCAGCGGCAGCGGGCCGTTTCGCTGCGCCTCATTGAATACATAGGACAGCGCTCCCCGATACTGCCCTCCGATTTTTATGTTGTAGGCCATTTGATCCGCCTGCGAGGCTGAAAAGACGACGACGTCCGAGGGCGGCGCCGACTTCCGGCTAACCACAAGATTCAAGTCGCGCGATTGCGCCGAGGGCAGAACGGCGTAATCATCGGCGCCCCCACCGATCGACCTCGACCGCTCCCGCATCTCGGCGAGTTGCTCCGGTGAAGGAAAGTACTTCGGCGCAATCAGCGGGTCGGTCGCCGGGCCGCCTCGCAGTCCACGAGAGATCGTCCCGGAGTGGCACGAATCGAAGACCATTACCACCGCGCGGCCGGACAACTGCTTGATTAATTCGTTGATGAGATCGTCTCGAATATGGCTGCGCGGATCCTGGCTGACGTCACAAGGCGCTAGAGTTTCGTCAAGCCCGTCCGCTTCGTCGCCGTTGTCATCCGGTAATTGGGAACCGTGTCCGGAATAAAGGAAGAACACGCGATCACCCGGCTGTGTTCCCTTGATCAGCCATTCGCGAAACTCACCGACGATGTTCGCGCCGGTCGCCCGCCTCCCGAGCAGCAGATGGATCTCGCTATCGAGAAAGCCGTACCGTTGCTTGATGAATTCGGCGGTTTCGACGGCGTCTTCTTCCGAGCCAGGCAACGGCTTTGCAATTGGATGGCCTTCATAGTTGATGCCGACCAGCAAAGCCCGGCCTCGCCGGTGAGGCTGCGGGATCGTACCGCGGCCTGATGACAACGGCAGCGCTAGAACCGGCAACGAAATGAGCAAGACGATCGGCGTCAAAACTAGCGCTTGGCCTCGTAGCATTTTCCACATGGCTTCCCTCGCGACAGGAGGCGGAAAAACGCCCGCCAGTATTCGAACAATAGCTCTGCTCATTTCGCACATCCCTCTTACTTGTGGCGAAGGCTGACCTGAACGCCGATGGGCTGGCGCAGCGCCTGTTCGTTGGCCAGCACGTACCCCTCCTCGGCCGAGGCCTGCACCAAGTTGAGGTCTTTACCGTTCGCCAGCGCGCGTGAGTTCAAATCCGCGAGAGCGAGTTGTGAATCGCCTTCAGGATTCACGGTCACGCTGCCGCTGCTGGTCGTCACGGTATGTCCGCCTCCCGAGCCATTCGAGGGCATGATACGAGCCGCCGAGAAAACGAACGTCAGGTGCTCGACGCCGGGCTTATTGTCGAATTCAAACCAGAGCTCCGGATCACGCGGAACCACGTAGTCGCGGGTGACGGCGACCACTTCTTCGCGGTTCGTGTATGGGAATAGCAGATTCAGCCGCCCTGACGACCCTAGATTGATTATGCTCACATAGGCCGGAAAATTTACGGCGAAGTGAAACTTTACCTTATCACCGGCCCGAAAGTTCGTATCCGCTGGAACGAAGCTGCGATTGCCGCCGCGCTCTAATTCGATACGCACCTTCGCGCCGGGCCTCCCGCGCTTTGTGGTTTTCTGGTGAGGAGCGGAATAGGCCACGTACATGTCCTTAGCGCTCTGTTCATCCCGCGACGCCGCGTCCGCTTGACCGGACGGCGCCTTTGCGTCCGGCATAGGGCCGCCGCTACCGCTTTGGGCAAAGCTGATTGCGCTCAGTGAGAGAACAATCGCGATCGTTGTCGTAAAAACTCTTCTGATCATTTAGACCTCCGTTATGCTCTTCGATTTCAAGCGTCAAGCGGCGCGCCCAGCCACGCGATGGAGAACCAACTCGGTCCGCTTACCGCCTGGTCCCTCCGGCCGGGCTCATTCCGCCGCCTTCACTTGCATAAGCGCGAAACGACGGCAAAAGGGGCAACGCGAAAAACTCACTAGCCCAATTTGCTCTTCAAGAAGGCCCTGGCGAACCGCCAATCGTTCTTGATTGTCTTTTCGCTCAAGTTCAACTCGAGGGCGATCTCCTCGACCGTCAGCCCGCCATAGAACTTCAGCTCGACAACTCGAGCGGCGCGGGGATCGGTTTCGCCGAGCAGAGACAGCGCCTCATCCAGAGCCAGCGCTTCAACCGCGGCTTTGTGAGAGACTCCATCCGATTCGCTGACTTCGACCCTTTGGCCTCGGCTTCTTTTCTCACGCGCTTTGTCGATCAACAAGCGGCGCATCTTCCACGCCGCGTAAGCCTTGAAGTGGGTGCGGTCTTTGTAGTCTCGCAACGTGGCGCCGATCTTCAGATACAGCTCATTCACCAGATCGCCGGTCTGCATTGTCCGGCCGGCCTTCTCTCCGCGGAGATAGCTCGATGCAAGTCTCTCGAGGTCGGGGAGCATGATCTGAAACAGGCGCTGCTTCGCCTGCTCGTCGCCCTCTCGCGACCTATGCAGCAACTGGGTTATCTCGCCAACTGAAAGGTTCGTGGCCATAGAGCCACTCTAGTCAACTCACACTATTCTTTTGGAAAGACTGACAAGACTGCTTCGTTGATGCTAAACCATTTGATTGCCGCGCGGCCGTTTTGGCTAAGCAATGCTTCTCTGAAGAGCCAGTGGGGATGAGAAACCGAAACTCCCCTCGGACCGTGAGGAGACTACCATTTCACCGTTCCGTTATCAATTGAGGAGAAACGGCGGCCTCAATTTCGGTTCTACGATTCAGTCGCACCGCCGTAGGAGGCCCCGCCCTCCGATAGGAGGGCATTGGAGTTTAGCCATTCTCATTCTCAACTCCGTAGGAGTGACCTGTCTGTAGCAACGAGATGCACCTAAGAATCAACGAGCGGGTGGTGTGGTCTCAACTCCGTAGGAGTGACCTGTCCAGCAACAAACACCTCATTGAGATCGCGGCGCGTTGGCCCCCCTTACGAGGGCCCGGAGTCTGTCATTTCTATAATTGACGTTCCGTAGGACGGAGGCCCTCCGTCAGGAGCGCCCTGGAGTTTGGGTGGGGAGGAGCAATATCCGATTTTCACGGTAGTCCCAGAAACTCTCAGGTCGGGAAGGGTGGCTTGCCCCCGCTGCACCTTGCCTGACTCAAACTGACTGGGGAGCGGGGGCAAGCCACCCTTCCCGACCTGAGAGTTTCTGATGATTGGCGAACTGGACCAAATTCTTCCTGCCAAAAACGCAACCCGAAGATGGCCAAACTCCAGGGCCCTCCGTCAGGAGGGCCAACGCGCCGCGATCTCAATGACAGAACTCCTGATCTCATCCAGAGATTCCAAAGACTTAGAAGGGCTCCGAGGAAAATGACCTGAGCCCAGTTTCGGCCTGCCTGAGTGGTATCAGGAACGATTCTCAAGGTTACATCCACAACCCTATTATTTGGAGCATTTAGATAGTAAGGAGGCAACGCAATTCCTGATACCGTCGCCCATTCGTCGGCACTTTGATCAGGAAGGGCTCATCTCAAATTCCCCGACATCAGGAGGTCTGAATGAGGTGGGCTTGTTGCTGGACAGGTCACTCCTACGGAGTTGAGACCACATCACCCGCTTGTTGATTCTCCGGTTTACATCGTTGCTACAGACAGGTCACTCCTACGGAGTTGAGACCACATCACCCGCTCGTTGATTCTCCGGTTTACCTCGTTGCTACAGACAGGTCACTCCTACGGAGTTGAGACCACATCACCCGCTTGTTGATTCTCCGGTTTACATCGTTGCTACAGACAGGTCACTCCTACGGAGTTGAGAATAAGAATGGCCAAACTCCAAACTCTCCTACGGAGGATAGAAGGAAACGGCCAAACTCCATGACCCTCCTACGTAGGGCGGTCAAAACTGCTATATCGTCCGATGGCGCGCCGGCAATAGTCAGAGGCCCCATTCAGCTTGCGCCGATGGCGGAAAGGCCCCAATCCCCAGAGTTCCTTTCTGATTGCAACACTCCCTCGCGCCTTTAACGATGCCGTAGCCGCAACACCTTCACGCACAGATCGGACTCCGGACTATCAGCGCGCGCTTCCAATTGACTTATTAACGCCACTCCGGCGCCTGTATCAAGCGATCTGCTTCCATTAGCGATTGCGGTTTCAATCGGGGCCACCAACGGATCTCCTCTTCGCCTGGCGAACACCACATACAGCGTTTCGGGCCCCGGGTTGTTGTCGAAATGAATCCAGTAGCCCGTTCCCCGCGGAAACTGAAAAGTCTCACCCTTGCTGATGGACTGGTCCGTTGCACTACTCGGGTAGAGTATCGAGGTCTTGCCGGAACTGCCTCGTTGAAGCAGATAAACGTAACCGGCTCGCGGCGCCGTGAATGACAAACGAATATTGTCGCCGTTATGAAACTCCTGAAGCCGCTGATCCAGCGCCACGGCCTTTGAACCATCTCGCGTCTGCCGAAACACGTTCAACCGGAAATCGACGCGGCCGCCCGGCCGGGGAGACGAGCTGGCGGCCTGAGAATTCGAGTTGCCGCTAGTCTCCTGAGGTCCAGCGGCGGCGTTCCGGTTGCCGTCATCACGAGGAGCGTCATGACCTCCGCTAACCGGCTGCGGCGAAAGCGAACCGGCGTCAGGCGTTATGGGCGGCGTCATCGTTGAAGATCCTTTTAGAAATATCAGCTCCGCCGCGGCGCCAATCGCGAGCAAGAGCATTGCGGCAAGCAGCAGCAAGCGCTTGGGCCTCGCGGCGGGTTCCGGTTCGGGGTTCAACACCGGCTCGCTCAATGCGGTTTCGATATCTTTGGCGAACGCCAGAACGTCGCTGTAGCGGCGGTCACGGTTGCGCTCGATCGCTTTCATAACCGCTCGGTCCGCCGCATCCGGTATGTTCAGATCGGGCCTGCGCCGCGAGGGCGGAATCGGGTTTTCGGCGAGGCGTTTGTTCAGGACCTGCAGCTCGTTGAGGCCGTCAAACGCTTTTTTGCCGGTCATCATTTCATAAACGACCAGGCCGAGCGAATAGATATCCGACCGGCGATCGATCTCGTGGCGGCTCTTTCCTTCGGCCTGTTCGGGCGAGGCGTAAACCGGCGTGCAGACTATGTGGCGCGAAAAATCTCTCGTCACTTCATCAAGCGACGATTTAATGACGGCGATGCCGAAGTCAAGAACCTTGACGTGCAACTCCCCAGCCAACTCAGCGAGCATGATGTTCGAAGGCTTGATGTCGCGGTGAATCACGCCCGCCTGATGAGCAAAGGCGAGCGCTTTGGCGATCTGGCTGGTGATGGCGGCCGTTTGATCGGCGGTCAACGGACCGGCGGCAAGCCTGGCGTCCAACGCCTGCCCGTCAACGTACTTCATGACAAAATACGGCCTTCCATCCGCCAGAACTCCGCTCGCGATAAAGCCGACGACGTTCGGATGATCGTCCAGCGTCGCAAGGATTTGCTGCTCATCTTGAAATCGCCGCAACGCTTCCTGAAAGGGCTGCTCGCCGTCAGCGGCGAATTGCATGACTTTGATGGCGACACGGCGGTCGGGGTTAAGAGCAACCGCCTCGTAGACGATGGCCATGCCGCCGCCGGGGATTCTTCGAATGAGGCGATACTTATCTTCGTCTTCGGCTCTGAAAGGCAAATGAGGGATTTGATTTTCGGTTCCCCATTCCAGCAAAGGGTTATCGAGAAAACCTCGATCGATTGCCTCGGAGTCCGCGAGCAACAGCCTTTCGACTTCCCGGCGAAGCGAGGGCTCCAGTCGATCCAGATAGGCGGCGCGTTCGCCGGGATGAAGCTTCAACGCCTCATCAAAGACTTCGCGAACGCCATGAAGTGTTGATGGATGCATACAGCCCTTTCACGCGGCACCGTGGGCCGTTAGACGCCCGCGCATCGAGCGCAGACGCGCCGGACCAAATTCCTTGAATGCTCACAAACCCATAAGCGCAAGAGTTGAGGAAGAGAGGTAATCCTACTTGCTCTCTCCGAAGGCGCTTGCGATCGGGTAACGCCAAGCGGTCGGTTAATCAATCCACGAGACACCGGGTTCATCTTAGAGCGGGATTGAAGGTCAATCAATGTAACGCCAGTCGTTCGGAATTGAACCTTCGATAAGGTAGCAGGTCAATCAACCAACTCCCCTGAGCGATTCGATGCGCCGTTACAACTTCGACAGCGAGAGAGTATATTTACCGGAGCCGCGCTTGCCCGTTAACCTGATATAATGCCGGCCAGTAACGCGCGGCGTGAACGGCATTTCACCACCTCTCATCGTATAGACCGCAATCTGCTTTACGATCCTGCCACTAGAGTCATAGACCTGGGCGAGAAATCCATGGCCGAGATCTTTCTGAAAGACAAAGCGCAAAGGAACGTTGGAGACCGCTTCGAATTCATAATCTACTCGTTGGCCATCAGTTATTGTACCCGTCTTGGTTCCGCCAATTCCGATAAGGTCACCCCTGAGATCTCCGCTATTCTCCATAGCTGTAGACTGCTCAGGCGGAGTCTCGGGACTTGGTTTGATCTGAGGACCTGGATTCCCCTGTTGCCTGCGCGCCTGCTGGGACGCCTCCATGACCGGGCCTGCCCTTGCCTTCGATCTAACAAAAACAAAATCGCCGCCGTCGTGGCCCGAGTTTCTTATCGCTCCGTACTCGGGAGTTTGATCCGCTTTCCCCGCCACCTGTTCCAGGATGAATTGGTTGAACAACTCCGCCGCCGTGAACTCCGAGCCCTCCATGTTCCGTAAGCCTCTCAGCAGCGCATGAGCAAAAACAGAGTGACCGTTACCGCCGTCGTCCTCCACCGGTTCGTTTCCGCCGCTCGCAATCAAAGTGCGCGAACGGCCTTCGCGCATCTTATCCAGGAATCGCCGCCGCTCGGCCGGAAGGATCGCGGCGCTCTCATTCCGATTCAACTTTCCGGAGTAACAGCTATCGGAAATCACTAGAACGTGCGCCGCGGCGACGCCCTTGATGTTGCCGGTTACGTCCTCCGCGCTGATCCATCGCGCATTGCTGTTTTGCCGCGCGTCAACCGGCAGCCAGTATGCGACTCCAATGCTCTTGTCATAAACTCCGTGGCCCGCGTAATAGATCAGCAGGTAAGACTGTTCATCGAGATTGGCTCTGTATTCGTTGAGCGCATCGATTATCCTGTCGCGCCCGGCGTCCAGCAGTAACTTTGTTTGAAACCCGTACGTTTCGCGGAGGACGCGGTCAAGCTCGGCGGCGTCATTCACCGCTGTGTTCAATTTCTTCAAGTATTGGTATTGGTTGTCGCCGATGATGAGCGCGAAGTACTTTGCGGCCGGCCGTCCTGCCGTTGACTCGTTGCGGTTCGCGGTCTGTCCGCGGCTATTGGATTGAGAGGCGACGTTGTTAATGGATGCGCCTAGCGCGAACAGAAGGGCCATCAGTGCAACTAGGACAGGTTTACGGACTCGGCATTTCATCCCGATGCACCTCCAATTCCGTCGGCAGAGGTAAAGCTCTCCTCCCGGCGGCTTAATTAGTTTCTGTCGCGAAACGCTGCGATGTCAGACAAGCCGCTGCCTTGTCGCTGGAATTTGGCCATTCCATTCCGGCCCTCCAGAGGAGGGTCATGTTTGTAGCGCGCGCGGTGGAGCGGCCGCCCTCCGTAGGAGGGCCATGTTACAAGGGACTGAGCCATCTCTTGGCGGTCACCCTGACACATGGATAAACATGGCCCTCCTAGCGGAGGGCTAATGCTACCCTGATCCTTACTATAAACATGGCCCTCCTAACGGAGGGCCACGTCCCACAAGCCGCGGCTTGTCGGACATCGGGCGTTTCGCGACAGAAACTAATTAGTTGTAAGTCATAGCAACCCGGAAGCCTAAGATTGAGTACCTACTGTCCGGCGGCAGTCCACGCCGGTACGCGGAGCGTAACATCTTAATGTCGTCATCAAACGAGCAGCCGCCGCGATTCACTCGATGCGAACCCGTACTCGGTCCAGCAGGGTTCGTGCCCGGACTCTGTCCATCGTACGTACGCGAGTACCAATCCAGACACCACTCCCAAACGCCTCCGTGCATGTCATACAACCCAAATCCATTCGGCTGCTTTCCTCCAACTTCGTGAAACGTCTTGAGCCAAGCCATCAACTCGATCTTACCGGCATAAGGCCCTGTGGTTCCCGCCCGGCACGAATACTCCCACTCTGCTTCGGTCGGCAATCGGTACTCTTTTCCTGCCGCCCGCGATATTCTTTCGCAGAACTCAACCGCTTCCTCCCAACTCACGCTATCCACCGGCCGGTTCTCACCTTTGAATTGAGAAGGATCAGGCTTCAAGCCGATCTTCACCTTCGGCAGCATAGCCACCGCCCGCCATTGTGCCTGCGTCACCTCATACTTACCCATATAGAACGAGTGGGAGATCGTTACCTCGTGCCGCGGACCCTCGTCGGCCTGCCGGCCTGCTTCGCTGTCAGGCGAACCCATCATAAACTTCCCGGCGGGAATCCGCACCATCTCTATTCGTACGCCTTTGATGGTTTCAGTGTGTGTCGCTGGTTCGACATTCTCTTTGGCCGGCGGAGGCGCGGGAGACGCAGCCAATCCCGCGAAATAGAAATCGCCTTCGATCGCCGAGTACTCCCAGGGCACCTGTTCGCCTCGCGTCTTGGCTCTCACTTCGTTGCGAACCCGCTTGAACACGTCTTCTACTTTCAAGCCGGGCGTGCGGATGTGTTTCAGCAGCGATTCAGTATATGGGCTGTTGCGCGCGCCGCCGTCGCTCGCCGTCTTGTTGGCCGCCGTCGAATAGGAAATGTAAGTTCCGACCGGGACCTCGGTGACCACGGCAAGGCCGCGCTGGCTGGAACGAGTACCTCCCACAAGCGGGTTGTCTCGGCAGGCATCCAGAATAATGATGTTCAAACGATTGCTCGCGCCTTCCATTTGCGCCAGCACCCATCCCAGACTGACGGCCTCCAAAGGAATCTCCGCTTCCTTCTTAATGCGCGTGTCGACCGGAATCATATAATTCTCGCCTCGGACTTGCGCCCCGTGTCCGGCGTAAAAGAAGAGGCCGACTCCACCCGTCTTGAGTTGTTCTCCAAAGGCTTGAATAGCTTGAATCATCCGCTTGTAGTCGAGATCCTTCTTCACGGTCACTTCAAAGCCAAGTTTGTCGAGCGCGCCCCCAATATCCGCGGCGTCGTTGGCGGTGTTGGGAAGAGGCCTAACCGCATAGGCGCTGTTGCCGATGATCAAGGCTACGCGCTTTTCACTATTGCGCGCGGAGTTGCCGCCAGACCCTTGTCCTCGCCGAGAGTTCAGGCTCGCCTTCTTGGACAATACCGATAGCCCAAGCAAGCAGGAAAAGCATAAGGCGGCAGCAATGATTTCAGCAGCGTGACGAGATTTCTTGCCGAAGTGCTTGCGAGAATGCGGTTGGCGGAAAGGCCATCGAGTGTTCTTATCATGAATAGGGAAAGGCATAACGGTCGGTCTCAATAATAGCTGAATACCCGCCGCGCTGCTATTGCCGGCGCACGAAGATGAAGTCTCCGCCTTCGTCGCCCGCTTCCTGGATCACGCCGTACTGCGGGGTAGGACGGGCGCCATCTTTGTCGACTACCGGGCTGTTGTTGATCACCGCCGATTGAAGCGAGCTGAATAACTCCATTGCGGTTTTGTACGTTTCCTTGTTCTCTTGCAGCCGCTTGATCAAGTATTCGAGGAAGACGCTTGTGTCGGGCACGGTCGTCATAGCGCCGCTGGTCATCGCCGTTCGGCTAGGCATTCGGCTTAGTTGCTGGATAGCCGCCGTCATTGCGATGTCACGGCCCTTCAGAATGCCGCCGCTGAAGCACGCGTCGGTAATTAGTAACGTGTGAGTGACGGCAATTCCTCGAAGTGAATCGCGCACCTCGCCGTTCGAGAGCCAGTTACTTCGAGACTCTCTCTGCACGTCTACCGGTATCCAGTATCCCTGCCTCGTCTTGTCGTCCCAATAACCATGTCCCGCGTAGAAGATCAAAAGGCTGTCCTCAGGTTTGAGCGTTTTTTCCAACTGCTCGAATGCGAGGATGATCTCGCCGCGAGTCGCGTTCTTCAATAACTTCACATCCTGTTTGTCGAACGTATAGTTCCGGGTCAAAATCTCCGCCAGTTTCTCCGCGTCCCTAACCGGATTGTCCAGTTTTTTTATCCCCAGATCTTTGTAGTCCTGCACCGCGATCAGGAGAGCATAGTACTTCCCTTTTGCCGGCGGCCCGGCGTCCGGTTGCGAAGGTGACGCCGCCCCGCCGGTTCGATCTATCGTGAATCTTTCCTCCCCTTGATTGCGATTAGTGTCGGTGGCCGACACGACGATCCGGTTCTCCCCGACTTTCAGCAGCACTTCGGCGGAGAAGTGGCCGCTCGAGTCCAGGCTGGCCGGTTGGCCGTTCACCATTACCTCGCTCACGCCCGATTCGTCGGTCGCGTCTCCGATGACGGTGATGCGGCTGGCCGCGGCGCCCGCTCCTTGTCCCCGCGTCACCGGAGGCGAAGTTATTCTTATCGTCGGCGGCGTCGTGTCCTTCTTTTGATGGGCGTCACCGGGCGGTTTCTGAATACTCGTAGAACCGGCGGCGGGAGCTTCGTTGAGGAACACGCGGCCCGTCAGCTTCACCGTGAAGGAGCCGCTGTCATTCATTCGCAGACCCGTGATTTTCAGCACCAGTCGATCTTTGCCGTTCAGTACCACCTCTCTCTGTTGAATCACCCCGCTCGACGTGGCGTCGAAGCTTGTCAGGAGCGAGTTGGCTCCGTCATAAAGCTCGACGAAAATCTGCGAGACATTTCCGTTCGTGCGCACCGGAACCGATATCTTCAGGCTTCCTGGACCCGCGGTGAAGGTATAAAAGTAACTCCCATTGTCTTGAGCTCTTATCGACGCGTTGAATGGATTGGTATTCAACGGCGTAGGCGAATTCCGATCGCTCGATTGCGGATAGGCGATACTGGACGGCGCTGGGTTGAGGCATAACAACGCGATGAAACAAACGCCAGGCAGGATCGACGCGCTCTTACGGTTGAGCATCACTGGCCTCCACAACGGCTGAGTTCTCAGCAGCGCCCTCTTCACGGGCTAACAGTGACTAACAGCCGTTGCCGGTTATTTGATCCGAATGGTCCACGGCGGATGAATCACGCTCCGCTACGGCGCTATGACAGCCAGGTCTTGAAACCGAGGAACCAACCTGACCGCGGGGGGTCGCCCGCCCTTCGGGACGAATGTCCCTTTTACTACTCGGCTGCTCACGACTTCCGTGATGACTACATAGCCGATTTCCTTGAACTCATAGCCTATGTAGCTTCCCGGTTTGTAAGGATCCGGAATGGGGTTGGTCTTTCGCTTGATCAGGAGTTTGTCGCCGGTCTTCACCTTGCCCTCCTGCTCGAGGACTATTTGCACGGTGTTTCCTACGACCGTCGACACCAAGCCAAGGCTGTCAGGTTTTGCAGGGTCCTGGGGCGCTGGAGTCTGCGCGGGCTCCGGGGGTTGCGGCTTCGACGGCGTAACCGGTTGAGGCTGCTGCTTCTGATCTTGCGCGCCCTGTGGAGCCGGATTCGATCTTACATCGCCGGAGGAGGTGGATGTCGAACCGGCAGCCGCGGGAGGCGTTGTAGAAGCGTCGGGCGGCTTGAAGCCCGAGCGCTTCTCCAACTCCGCGGCAAGTTTGTTCGCCGCATCGTAGGCCGCTTCGTTGATGACCGAGGTCTTGAAATCATCCACGCCAACAGGGGCGCCGGTTGTCTGCGGCGCTTCGACTTTTTCTTTCGACGCTTCGCCCTTTACTTGAATAGTGTCAAAGATCTCGGCGGTCTTGGTGTTGGTCAGTCTCGCGGTGACCTCTACGGTGCCCCTGCCTTTTCTCTTGAAGATATTAATCCCAAACGGCGTTTCATACTTACATTTGGTTACGACGCCGTACAAGATGATGTCCGCGCCGGACACTTTGCCGATTTCCGCGGCGGTCCCTTTATCTACCCGGCCGCTGGCGCCGAAGTTCTGCTCTCTTAGTATCTTGTCTATGACCTCTCGCTCGACAACGATGTACGCGCCCCCCTTGACCAGTTTGTCGATCGTGTAGTTGGCGACTCGTTTACCTACGGGGCCATTCCCATACGGCGAGGCCTCGGAGTCGTCGAAATTCAACACGGCTATTTTCTTCGGTCCCTTCTGCGCGGAACCAGTCACACTAACCAAAGCTATAGTGAAAGCCATAGCTAGCAGTCCCACAAAAGTTTTTGCACTATGCATTGCTGACCTCCCGATTTTTATTGTGGCTACGAACTCCAACCAAAAGCAGCTACCGTTTAACTTGTTTACCCCACCCGCCAAGGTGGCTCATTTGTCTGATAAATCTTCAGCCTGGCTATGGGCGCTTCAAGCCGAGTGACCGTACTATCGCGTGAAATGCCTACTCAATACCGAACGTTCAGCGGCCGAGTTCATTGTCGGCCGATTGCTTTCCTGAAAGTCCGCGGCGATGAGTAGATTCGATTTCCGCTCCGTTGCTGAGCGGTCCTTGAGAACCCGTTGAGTCGCTGCCGATCCGTGCGTCTGGCAGCCTCCTGATTACTCTGTCCCCTCATACGAAGCGATAAATGATATCCGCCGACCAAAAAAGGCAATTCCGTAGTCAACCCTCGTGCTCGCCAGAATCTACGCCTTTCAATCCAGCCCGCGCCGCCGGGTTGAGATGGCGCTACAACAACGCTCGAGAAAAATATTCGTCATTACGTCATTACTGAGCCCTGCTTCATTGTGCTATGACCTCTCATCGCGAGCTGTCCGGTGTCACCGTCTTTCGACCTCAATTGAGCCGGCTTTGCGCTTCGGTGGAGAGAACAATAGTCCAAGTTCCCTCGCACAGTCAATCCGATAGACTGCGAACATCCGATAGACTGCGAACATAGTGAACGAGTAGATGCGGCGCATCCTCGAGTCACCAACGCTTCTTCTTTCGTCCTAAGTGAAAGCCCCATCATCCAAGGCATCCTCAGTCCCGTTGACGGATTCGCGCGAATGCCAAGATAACCGCCACCTGCCAAACACCCTCTGAACCTCGCCGGCGGTTGTTCGCTGCGGCTTACAATTGTTCGCCGAGGCTTACATAGGATAAGCAAATCGCGCTCGAAAAAAGGGACGCAGATAACAAACGAAACCCCGATTAAGAGCGAAGGGAGCGTCAAGAAATAAGTTCCCCTTTCACGAGAGGAATTCACCGCGGAGGCGCAGAGATCGCTGAGAGGGACGCAGAGAGCCACTCCGCAGTGAAGCTCTCAGTTCCATCGGCGGTCATCTCGTGCTGACGCATAACTCAAAAACGGAGAGTAATTTCTTCATCCCCTAAAAACACCAGGCTAAATTCCAACAGGCGCTCTCGTGACGCTCAAGATCGAGGCGCAATGCCTGCCTTTGACGTGGCGGCCTTCAATTAGGCAGCCGGCCATCAACAACGGAAGACGGCCTACTTGCCCTGGGGCTCTCGCCGCCGGCCACAAGTCATGCCAGCGGCGGCGATGCTTGATTTGATATTTACTGTGTTGACGGTTTCGCCAACGGTCTTCCGGTTAAGAGTGAAGATGCTTCTCAACTGATCGAGGACCACAACCAGGCGACAGGCCGCGTATGATCCGAGTCGATTCAGCGGAAGGCTTGACCTTGAAACTGCCGCACGAGCGCCGATACCGGTTTCAGCGCCCGGGAAGAGAGCGCCAGATGTCAAAACACTTGAGGC
>JAHFUG010000537.1 GCA_023265195.1 Blastocatellia bacterium
TCATGAAAGCGAGCGCCCGAAAAGTTCGGCGGCTCTACAACGACAAAGTTATCGCCGGGTTCGCGGGATCGACGGCGGACGCGTTCTCCCTTTTCGCGAGATTCGAGTCGAAGCTTGAACAGTATCGTGGCCAGTTGCAGCGCGCAGCCGTGGAGCTTGGCAAGGACTGGCGCACCGACAAGTTCTTGCGGCATCTCGAGGCGTTGTTACTCGTCGCCGATGACACTACCTCGCTGGTGATCTCGGGCGGCGGCGATGTTATAGAACCGGATGACGGCGTTGTGGCGATTGGCTCCGGCGGCCCATATGCTGTTACGGCAGCCAGAGCGCTGATAGCTCACACCGGGATGAGCGCCCGGCAAATCGCCGAGGAGGCAATGAGGCTTGCCAGCGAAATCTGCATCTTCACTAATAACAATCTTGTAATCGAGGAGATCTGAGCGCGCCGCGCGGCCGAAGGGGATCTCGGCCTTCCGAGACTTAATCAATGGTGATCTATTTGTCAGAAGACGTGAAACAGCAGCCCAAACTGGATGAACTGACCCCGCGTCAGATAGTCCACGAATTGGACAAGTATGTAGTCGGCCAGCACGCCGCTAAGCGCGCGGTCGCCATCGCGCTAAGAAACCGCATTCGCCGGCAGAAGCTGCCTGCCGAACTCGCGCAGGACGTCATTCCCAAGAACATAATCATGATCGGGCCCACTGGAGTCGGTAAGACCGAGATTGCCCGCCGGCTTGCGCGTCTATCGAATTCCCCTTTTCTAAAAGTCGAAGCTTCCAAGTTCACCGAGGTTGGCTACGTGGGCCGGGACGTCGAGTCGATTATTCGCGATCTGGTCGAGATTGGAATTGATCTCGTGCGGGAAGAGAGAATAGTCGAGATAGCCGACAAAGCGGAGCAGAACGCCGAGGAACGGTTGCTCGATCTCTTGCTGCCTCGCGCCCGCCAGGTTGATGAGGGCAAGGACGCCGGCGCGTCGCTCGATCAGTTCGAGAAGACAAGGGAAAAACTGAGGCAGCAACTTCGCGAAGGCCGGCTCAACTCGCGCATCGTCGAGTTGGAGGTTCAGGAAAAGAACTTCCCCGGACACTTCGAAATATACACGCCGCAGGGCATGGAGGAGATGGACATCAACCTCAAGGAGATGTTCCCAAACATGTTCGGCTCGCGGCCCAAGATGAAGAAGCTGCGCGTTGACGAGGCTATGGAGTATCTGACTCAGGAAGAAGAGAACAAGTTGATCGATATGGAGCAGGTCGCTCGAACCGCTATCGAACGCGTGGAGTCCTCGGGCATCGTGTTCCTTGACGAAATCGACAAGATCGCCGGCCGCGAGTCGGGTTCGGCTGGGCCGGACGTATCGCGGGAAGGCGTCCAGCGCGACATCCTGCCGATCATCGAAGGAACAACCGTAAGCACCCGCTACGGCATGGTTAAGACCGATCATATTCTCTTCATCGCGGCGGGAGCGTTTCATGTATCCAAACCATCCGACCTGATACCCGAACTACAGGGGCGGTTTCCGATCCGCGTTGAGCTTCGGCCGCTCACGGTTGACGACTTCAAACGAATTCTCACCGAACCAAAGAACTCCCTCGTCCGCCAATACGTCGCGCTGTTGGGCACCGAAGGGATCGATTTGAGCTTCAACGAAGAAGCGATCGACGGCATCGCCAGGTTTGCGTTTTCCGTAAACGAGCAAACCGAGGACATCGGCGCGCGCAGGCTGCACACGATCATGGAGACGCTGCTGGACGAAATTTCGTTCGAAGGCCCCGATCTTGAAGAGAAGATCGTCAAGATTGATCCGGGGTACGTGAATAAACAACTCGCCGACATTGTGAAGAACGAAGACCTGAGCCGGTATATTCTGTGATCAACGAGCGCGACTTCACCCTCGGCTTTTTCCATCGCATTTCGAGACCGGCTGTATTGCTATTGCTGGTTTTCATTGCCGGCTGCGGCAAGATGGCTCCCCCCCGCGCGCCGGAGCGGATTCGGCTGCGCACGACCGAACTGGAGGGCGTTCAACGGGGAGCAAGCATTATCCTGTCCTGGCCGTCTCCACCGCTGGCTAAAGAGAAGACCAGCCGCTCTTACGTAGCTCGGGTTGATATATACCGTTTGACCGAGAGCCGCGGCCAGGAACCCGTTCTCGACGTGGATGACTACGAGTCGGCGGCCGGCCTCATTGGTTTTCTTGATCGCGCCGCAATAGAAGATCAGGTGAAAACCCTTGGGAGACTTCAGTACATCGATAAGCTGAATCCCACCGGCGCGGCGAACAACCGGCTCCGATATGCGGTCCGGTATGTAAACGAAGGCGAACAGAAGGCGCTTTTCTCGAACACCGTAGCCATCGCGCCGTTTCCCTCGGTTGCAGCGCCGCCGCAAGACTTGCGAAAGAACCTGGACGAACAAGATCTCATCAGACTCGAATGGACTCCGCCTGATTCGAATGTCGATGGGACAAAGCCCGCCTCGATCGTCGGCTACAATATTTACCGGCGGCTGGCCCGTCGGCAAATTGGCAAGGACCCGCTGAACGCCGCTCCCTTGCGCGAAACGGTTTTCGACGACAGGCGATTCCAATACGGGGCCAAATACGTGTATACGGTGCGCGCGCTTTCGCAGGGCGCTACTGGACTGATCGAGAGCGCCGACAGCGAACCTTTCCCGTATAGCCCCGTTGATACATACCCGCCCGCGCCGCCCGAACCAGTCACCATCGCATCGGCTAATAACGTAATCAGTTTGTTTTGGCCCAGCAGTCTCGAACCGGACGCCGCCGGCTACAACGTATATCGCGCGGAGTCTCCCGGCGCCGCCGACTCGGACTGGGTCAAACTGACTTCGAGTCCGGCAGCCGCGGTTACGTTTCGCGACGATCGAGTAACGACGGGCAAAAGGTATTATTATAGGGTCACGGCTGTAGACAAGTATGAAAACGAAAGCAAGCCGTCGAAGACGGTGAGCGAGACCGCTAACCCATAGGATCCGGAATCAGCAACGGAATTCCCAAGGAGGAACCATGAAATTCTTCATAGATACAGCAAGCCTGAAGGAGATTCGAGAAGCCGCCAGCCTGGGCATACTCGACGGAGTGACGACAAACCCTTCACTGATAGCCAAGGAAGGCAACGTCGATTTTCGCGAGCACATACGAGCCATCTGCGAAATCGTCGACGGCCCGGTCAGCGCCGAAGTGGTCGGCCAGGACGCCGGCTCAATGATCGAGGAAGGGCGCGAGAACGCGAGGATTCACCCAAACGTTTACGTCAAGGTTCCCTGCACCGCTGACGGATTGAAGGCATGTCACGCGATGCACAAGGAAGGCATTCACGTAAACGTCACGTTGGTCTTTTCGGCGCCTCAAGCGATCATGGCGGCGAAGGCCGGAGCCTCGTTCGTGAGCCCGTTCGTGGGGCGGCTCGACGACATAGGGGCGGAAGGCATGGCGCTGATCGGCCAGTTGGTCGAGATTTTTGATAATTACGACTTCGAAACCGAGATACTAGTCGCCAGCATTCGAAATCCGCTTCATCTGATTGAAGCCGCTCGAATGGGAGCCGATATTGCGACTATGCCCTTCAATGTGATTAACCAGCTCATCAAGCATCCATTGACGGACATCGGCAACAAGAAGTTCCTCGATGACTGGAACGCAGTCCAGGGAAAGAAGTAGGCGAGCGTCAAGAAACAAATTCCCGGTCCGCGAGGGGCTTCACCGCCCAGGCGCGGAGTAAGCAGAGACAGCGCGGAGCCGGACTGAATCTCCGCGTCTCCTCAGCGCACTCCGCGGTGAACTCGCCTGTTTGGGCGGCCTCAGTTCCCGTTGATCGATAAATCAAAAACACAGGAAATTTGACACGAACATTCCCGTCTCATAGACTGCGTGTTCGCGGAACCTACAAAAAGAAGCAGGATCGATAAGAGTGATCGCCAACCTAACCGGAAAATTAATTCATAAGCAGCCAAGTTCGGTCGTGATCGACGTCGGAGGCGTTGGTTACGACGTTATTATTCCGCTTTCAACCTTCTACGAACTCGGCGAATTAGGCGCTACCGTCGCGCTTAGAATTCACACGCACGTTCGCGAGGACGCTCTCCAGCTTTTTGGATTCAAGACCGGTGGAGAAAAAGAGATGTTCTCGAAGCTGACCAGCGTCAGTGGAGTTGGTCCGAAACTCGCCATAACGATCCTCTCCGGAGTGAGCGTCGCTGAGCTGGCTCCGGCGATTCTGACGAACAACCTCGATAAGCTCACTTCGATTCCCGGTGTCGGGAAAAAAACGGCGGAGCGCCTGGTGATCGAGCTTCGGGACAAGATAGGTTCCGTACAAATAGACGACGGTGACGGCCATCCAACGGCGGCGGAGGAAACGACCAAGGCTGCCGCCGGGCTCAAAGACGACACGATTGCGGCGTTAACCAATCTCGGGTATCCGAAAGCGATAGCCGAACGCGCCGTTGGGTTCGCGCTATCGGAGGCCGGCGAAACGAATATCGAGGCCGTGCTTCGAAGGGCGCTCAAGCGGCTGTCGCGTTGAGAGAGCTATTGTTCAC
>JAHFUG010000538.1 GCA_023265195.1 Blastocatellia bacterium
CCGCGAAATCACCGAGGTTTGTGATTTGGCCGTCTTGATTCGGCAGAGAGAAGCTTGGAAACGGCTGACCTGCTTGAAGCATTATCTTGTTTTGTCCTTTCTTGGATTGTGAGTGGTCGATGATTATAACATTCCTGGGCGGCAACAGTGGACTCCGCGGGGAATACCACTCTCTCGGAACAGCCATACTGGTTTAGTGCATGAGTTTCACTAGCTAGTTTCTCCCAAGCGAAGACCGAGTCGAGCAAGCAGCAGCAGGATCGCGCGGTCGCGCCGCCCGATGGATGTCGATCTATCGCGATGACCGCCAGGAAACGTTCCACCTCTTCGGGTGAGAGAAAGGCAGGCAATGCGGCTGATTCCATCAGCGGACTGTGGGTGCCGAAATGGAAAGGTCAACAGGCGTATTTTCCGCGAAGGTACAGGAATCGAGAGAACGATCGGAGCGCTGTGGCGCCCGATCTTTCGCCGGAGGGTATGGCGAAGATTCGGCGTTAACTCTGCCTATTCTTGTTCTCTTGCTGGGAGCAGCTTCTATCTACCCTACCCTTCTCTTCAGATTCGCATAATCCAGACCAAAAAGTCCGCGCAGTCCGGTATAGACCTTCTTCCCTGGTCAGGCCGACCGCCTCTGCCCACCACTCTTCTGGCAACCGCATTCGCGGCCGATCGCCTTCTCGCCAACGCTTTAATCGCTGCCCAACCTGCCTCAACTTCTTCGAAATCCCAGCACCTTTCCTTCCGCGCAGGTTACTAAGTTTGCCTACGGCGAGTCACGCATTGTTGCCGAAAGCTAACGCTTAAGCTCAGCGCTTGGCATCGCGAGGGATTCTATCCCGCAGTCTCAGCCTGAGTTTCAGCAGGTGAGGTCGGTTGAGTCGAATTGCCTTTATTGTAAACTCCGCGGAACGGCTTAATGGTTCCCAGCGGCCGTCAGGAAGCTCTTTAAAATGATCGTCAAAAATTGTCCTTGCACAAATCAACAAAACCGATTCCCATCAGTTCCAATTCGGCTGATGGCCACTGATATCGTTTTATGTGATTGCAGGGGTGGCAAGAATAGTAGAGGTTGTAGAAGTTCGCGATCAGGCCGGGGAAATGCTTCTGCGGTCGGAAGTGATCGAGTTCATAATTCTCTTCGCCCGCTGCATTGTCTTCATGAACCAAGCAGTACGAGCAAAACTGCCTGAAGTCGATGCGGACATGAGGACGAAAACTCTTGTATCCTCCTTTGACAACAGGAACTGGGTTGGTACGCAAAAAGTGCGGCAAGCCGAGCGCGTCTCCTTCCTTTAGGATCTATCACTCGTAGCGAGTATCTTGTCGTAATACGGTCCGTAGTAGTTGTCTATTTCACTACCTAATTGCTCCATTTCTTTTGCCTCGTCCGCACTCAAACCGGCTGTGAATTCGCGGGTGACCAGTTCTTGATACCGATCGATTCTGGCTGTTTGACGCAACTCGGCGGCGTATTCCGCTTTCGCGTATTCGTAACGGTTGTCATAGCCAACCATGTCCAGTTGGAGTAGGGGGCGTTTCTTTCCAACAAAGACGCTTAAGAGATCGCTTTCTAATCCCGAGGGCAGGTCGTAAGCCTGAATCACGGCGACATCGATTCTAATCAACAACCTCTCTAGAGCGCTTAGGTCCGTGTTTCCCCCCTCTCCGGACAGATGCTGAAACTGAAAATGTATTTCTTGCGAAAGCGAGTCGATTGCGCCGCCCGCAGCCAAAGCCGGCAAGGGGGGTAGAGGAAGAGCGTCTAGCGTCCGCTTGCGATTATCAATCTCTTGATCCTTGTCATAGACATAGGCGTTCGCAACGGGTGAATTCAACACGGCCGCGAGCGCATAGATTGAAATCAACCCTGAAGGCCAGAAAGCATAGAAACGTTCCGAGAAGGCTCGTCCTAGCGGGTCCGCGACTGCTCCGAGCCTCCAGGGGCCCCGGCTCAACCGAGCTTTGTTCGCCGCAACTTTGGGAAGATCCCAGCGATGTTTATAGCCACCATCGTGCTGATCGCCCGGGAGAAGTGAAAGATACCGCTCGCATCTAATCGAGTACTGGCAAAAGCAATCCTTGACCCAGGCGAAGCCCTCCTTGTACCCATTCTTCTCGTCGACTGAGATCACATCGGTCCTTTTCTGGGTTTGCTTATGTTTTCCAGGGCGTCCTTTCCAATTAACACCTCGATGTATTTCGCATTTGTCGCCAAGCTTTGGAAAATCATCGAGGTAGCTCCATAATGCAGAGCGATGTGGCGTCCACAGAGCGAAAGTATCTATCTGATCTTCAATATCAGGAATGCGTAAAATACGAGTACGTCCAGGCGGCTCACTCCCTATCGAAAGAGCGTCGCTTTGGCGTCTAGTGACTTCCCGGCAGGTGACTTCGACTTCTATACCACCATAGCCGCGATTCGACGCCAACAGGAGAACGGTCGGACTATCAGAATAGTTAAAAACCTCGGGCAACGCCACGAGTTCGATCTTTCCATACGCCCGCGCCAATCGCGCATGAAGGCTACGGTAGGTTAAACCGAAATTGAAGACCCGCGGTAATACTATTCCAAGAAGACGAGGCGGGCTTTCGAGTATACGTCTAAGCAATTCGGCTGGCGGCTGAATGAAGCCCTCCCGCTCAATTTGCGCGCGACCGGAGAGTTTGAAGTATTCAAATGGCGGGTTGCATAAGACTATTTCCGCCGACCTGAGCTCCTCCTCGAGCCGCCCACCAACGAACACGTCCTCATTGTACAACCGCCACCCATCTGGGTTAGGGTAATCCGCCAGAATCAGGGAGAGATGGCATACCTCGCGGGCGAACGGGTCGATCTCGATGCCGGCAAGATGATTTACAAAGTAGCTATGACGTTCTTGGTCCGAGAGATTCGGCGCGAGAAGTTCCCTAAGACGCCGCATTGCCGTAATCAGGAAAACCCCATGCCCGGCGCAGGGCTCCAATACGCGCCGATCAGATTCAAGCAAATCCTCAAAGGGCAGCTTTTGAACCATATACTCCGCCACTTGGCGCGGCGTGCTATGGATGCCAAGCTCTCTTCTGGTTTCAGGCGTAATCAGAGTATTCTCGTAAATGAAAGCGAGGTCATCCACGGAGAGGTTTTGGAAATGAAATGACGATGATATTTGCCCCCACGCCACCGATAGCATTTCAGGCCTTCGCGCATTCTCCGAAAGCAGGCTTTCCGAACCGATATGGTAATACTCCTCTACGGCCTGTAACACTGTAGCGCCATCTTCAGAAAACCAATCCCCGTCGTGTTCCCTGTCCAGCAATAGCTTTGCCGCAATGAAGCGGAATACAAGGCGGAACACCTCATCAATGTCAGGCTTTTCGCTGCAAACGCTTTCATAAGCGTTCGCAATAACAACAAGAGCATTCCTGAGCAGTAGATCCAACTTCTGGCGAATCAGCCCTTCCAATGCGGGCATTAACCCAATGTCAATAAAATCAAGCTGCTGGACGAGCTCCGGAGTCGAGCTAATCGCTTTGGCGCGAAAGATTCGCTCGGGAGACCACTTTGATTTGTTGGCCGTGAAGACTTCTTCAATCTGGTCTAATGGTATGTCTTGTCTGAGTTCCGGATCGCCCTGGCTGGTGACCTTCCACCTCCGAACCGCATCAGGAGCTATCTCGAAGATCAAAGGGGCGCCGAGGAATCTATGTTCCGCAACCTCACAAGCGACTGACCGCCCATTCGATACTATTACACCCATGCATGCGTTGCGATAAGAGGGCGGAGCTTGAGCGAATGCCGCCAAACTGATGGTGTTGGTGGTGTAGACCGTTCCCGTAATATAAGCGTAGTTGTATCCGCTGAACAGCAGTTCATGCCTATAGCCAATTCTCTGCATTGACTCACGGAGTCTGTCGACCGTGGATGGGACATTCATAAGCTTCCGTTACGAATCAATTGGCTGACGGGTAGCTGAGTCTTCGACGGCTTGGACTCCGCGGGAGTGATCAATAATGAGAACCGCAATACTGAACCTAAGATATAGGTTCCTCTCCGTCGTGGCAATGATACCTATCGCGCGATAGTTCATAGGATTCAGGGCGCACCAACGCTCTCCTGTAAAAGAGTCGCCACGCGTCTGGTCGGGGATTGAGGAGCGAGTCTAGCACCCTTAGGAAACCCCAGCAACACATTACTGCACTGCACTTGTACGCAATCTGTAGCTTAGGAGGCGTAAAAAAATGACCTCCCGTTTTGAGTTATGTGGCAGCACGAGATGAGGACCGCCGGTGAAGTGAGGACTTCACCGTAGAGATCGCTGAGAGAGCCGCGGAGAGTAAGCCCCCTCTGTATCCCTCTCCGCGGTGAACTCCCTCGCAAAAGGGAACTTATTTCTTTTACGCCCCCTTACAGTAGTACAGCGCCACACAATAAAGTGACCAGTTAGATAGCGCGAAGACAGGCTGCAGAGGTCCTCGGTTGGTCGCGGTACGCCACATTTGTTTAAGATTCGAGGAGCAAGTCTTTCAATGAGAAGCCTCCTCCGGCTTCTGCCTGCTCTCTACTTGTCTTATCTTCA
>JAHFUG010000156.1:0-1631 GCA_023265195.1 Blastocatellia bacterium
AACACGCCTCGCTGGTCGTTCGGCCCCCACACGTGGCCTTGCGCCGCGACGTAGACCAGGTCCGGATTGCGCGGATGAACTCGAACCCGGCTGATCTGCCTCGAGTCTTCCAGCCCTACTCGCTTCCAACTCTTGCCGGCGTCGGTCGTCTTGTACACGCCGTCGCCGTGCGAGACGTTGCCGCGAATCGGGGACTCACCCATCCCAACGTAAATGACGTTGGGGTCTGAATCGGCGAGCCCGATGGCTCCAACCGAGCCCATTTTGAAATCGCCATCCGAAACCGGGCTCCAGTTGACGCCGCTGTCCGTTGTCTTCCAGACGCCTCCGCCGGTCGCGCCGAAGTAATACACATTAGGCTGCGATGCGACTCCGGCAACCGCGGTCGAACGCCCTCCTCGGTATGGACCGATCGGCCTCCAGCGAAGCCCTTTGATGAGGCTGGGGTCGTAGCCTCCCTGCTGCGCGTTAGCTTTCGGGTTCAAGCATGAAGATAGGATGAAAAGCGCTGCGGTCAGACAGAGAACGAACTTGGTCTTAACCATTTCGACGGCTCCTTTGGTTTGGTAAGGCTCTTTTGAACTGCGAATCATACTACGGGGAAGACGGGATGGGGAACAGGGGATTCAGGAACAAGGATTCGGGAACAAGGATTCGGGAACAAGGATTCAGGATTCAGGAACAAGGATTCAGGATTCAGGAACGAGGATTCAGGGTTCAGAACGAGGATTCAGGATTCAGGAACGAGGATTCAGGATTCAGGAACGAGGATTCAGGATTCAGGAACAAGGATTCAGGATTCAGGAACAAGGATTCGGGATTCAGGATTCAGGATTCAGGCACAAGGATTCAGGATTCAGGAACAGAGGATTCAGGATTCTGGATTCAGCGGCGATCGTCCCAATCCGATCGTAACTTTCGAACAAAATTATTGCTATCTTCAGGAAGGTCGGCGCGGTCGGCCCAGAGGCCAAAAGCGGGATCGATCTGCTGCATGAATTCCTCACGGGATAGCGGCCGAGGCTTGGCCGCCAATTGACTTCGTAGCGCTTCGAGGAGAGACAACCGTTCAGCCTGGCTGAGAGTCGAAAACAAACTGAGGATTTCTTCACGGACGACGTTATGCGATGCCATAGCGTCCCCCAACTGCGTTGGGGGTATTCAAGAAATCGCTCGGCCCCGCTGCATGTAGCCAGTGAATGAACGCATCCCCCAACTCCGTTGGGGGTATTCTCGGGCTGCTCTCTTTTTTCTTCGAACAACACAGGATTAGGACACTACTCTCCCTCATCTCTTGTTGACGAATGACTCAAAAACAGGAAGTAATTTCTTTGCATCCCTAAGCGAGGAGAAGACGCCGACGGCCTGAAAGGCCCGGGCATTTGAAGAGCGTGCTTGGAGAATCGGTTTTCATTGGATCTTATGCGTTTTAGAAAGGTGTTCCAGTCGATATCAAAGTTCTTCAAGGAAAGTGGCGGTGGCGCGCGCTTCGAAGATGAAGACGAAGACGATTCGGACATCGATCCCTACAACCCGTTCCCGTCTCCCGTCCCGATCGAGTTCGGGGATGTGATCGATCTTCACTCAATACCTCCAAGACAAGTCAAAGGCGTGGTCGAAGATTTTCTCGC
>JAHFUG010000156.1:1731-14939 GCA_023265195.1 Blastocatellia bacterium
TCATCAATTCCCCTTTTCCCCTTCCTGTTGATGCTTTTCTGATCGGTGTGATAGCGTTGGCGAATATGACGAAAGCCGACAATCGCTACGAAGAGTCGTTCTCGATAATGGCGCGGTCAATGCTGCCTAATCAGATCAGAAGGCTCACTCCGTTGCTCGCGCGAGCCGACATTATTTCCTTTGCCGCCGGAGCGCCGAGCCCGGAAACATTTCCGTTCGAAGAACTGGCTGAAATCTCGGCTCGTGTGATCAGAGAGCAAGGAAAGATTGCGCTGCAATACGGCCCGACGCGCGGCCAGTCGAGACTACTGGAAGTGATCGCCGCGTATATGACTTCTCGGGGAATTGAAACCGGCCCCTCCGACATCGTAGTCACCAGCGGATCCCAACAGGGGCTCGACCTCGTGGCCCGTGTGCTGCTCGACCCCGGCGATATCGTGCTGGTGGAACTGCCGAGCTACGTCGGCGGGATGATCGCCATTCATAATTCACGGGCGGAGATGCGCGGCGTGAAACAAGATCACGGCGGCGTCGTCATCGCTGATTTGAGAGCAAAGCTCAACGCGTTGAGATCCGAGGGTCGAAGAGCCAAATGCGTTTATACGATCCCCAATTTCCAAAACCCATCCGGAGTTACGTTGGCGGCGGAACGAAGGCGGGAACTCGTCGAGTTGGCGGACGAGTACGACTTCTTGATTATCGAAGACGATCCTTATGCCGAGATATATTTCGATGAATCGGCGTCGCGGTTGAGTCCGCTGGCGGCTCTCAGCCCTTCGCGGGTGATTTATCTCAGCAGCTTTTCGAAAGTGCTGGCGCCCGGACTTCGGATGGCGTGGCTGCGCGCGCCAAAACCGATTGCCGACACTATCGAGCTTGCCAAGGAAGGGGCGGATCTATCTTCAAGCCAACTCGATCAAGCCATAGTCTTCGAAGCGATGGCGTCCGGGCTCATTCAGCGAAGGCTGCCCGCGATAAGAGAATTCTACTCGGTGCGGCGGCGCGCAATGCTGGACGGGCTGACCGCGAACGCTCCAGGCTCGAGCCGCTGGACGGAGCCTCTTGGCGGGTTCTTCGTTCTTCTGACACTCGCAGAGGGCCTTGACACGACGGAACTGCTGCCGTCGATCCTCGAGAAAGGGGTTGCGTACGTGCCCGGACAATCATTCTATTGCGACGGCGCGGGCGCTAACACAATGCGGCTTGCCTTCTCGAAGGAAACGCCGGAGAAGATCGCCGAAGGCGTCGGAATAATGTGCCAGGCTCTTCGTGAACGGTCGGCTACCGCTTGAACGGTTGTCTGGAGTTTAGCCATTTTCTGGGAAGAGCTATATCCAATTTCCATGCTCAATCCCAGAGACTCTCAGGTCGGGAAGGGCGGCTTGCCCCCGCTCCCAGCCAGTTTGAGTTAACGAGAGCAGCGGGGGCAAGCCGCCCTTCCCGACCTGAGAGTCTCTGATGATCGGCGAACGTGAACCAATTTCTGCTACCAAAAGCGCAACCCAAAATGGCCAAACTCCAGGCAACCGCTTGAGCGGTTATTCGAAGCAAGGGCTTCGCGCTCTTCTACGGCTCTTTTGGCGGGCTGGTCTCGGCGGCGGCTATGACGCCGCGGTTGGTCGGCAATAGCAAGAGGCCGCCTCGAAATAACGGGGTTCCAATTATCTCTTCACTACGGTCAAGCTGGAAATAGTTCACTCTCTGCCCGTCGGAGTTCTTGAAGACGACTACGTGATCGCCGTGAAATGGCGCGATCAGGGTCACGTCCTTTTCCACGATCGGGTCCGCGACTATTCGATCCACGAGCCTTCGCTTCCACAAGCGGTTCCCGTTCGACTTGGAAAGGACGTACAAAAAATTGTCCAGAGACCCGATTAGTATCTTGTCGCCGGCGAGCGCCGCCGAACTCTCTATGCCGGCTCCAGCGCGCGAGCGCCATCTCAGCTTGCCGGCCGCCAAGCCGGCCGCGTAGACATAGCCGTCACCGGAGCCGAAGTAGACCCACTTGCCGTCGGTTGCCGGGCGTCCCCGCACGTTTCCCGAGGTCTGCAGTGTCCATATGACCGCGCCGTCATCGATGCTGGCCGCGCGAAGGCCGCCATCGTCGCTGCCAAACAAGATCATTCTGTCGACGATCAGCGGCCGGGCTCGAACAACGCCTGATGTTGGGGACTTCCAGATTACGTCGCCGCCATTTGATTTCAAAGCATAAAGAGCGCCATCGGAGCTGCCCACGTAGACCGTCGACCCGTCAAGGAGAAGGGGCGAGGTGAAAGCGCGTTCATAGTCGCGCACCCAGATAGTGACGCCCGTCGTCCTGTCCAATGCGCGAATACTGCCCGCCGCACTCCCTGCGTCCTTGGCCGACGCGACCAGGACGAGGTTGGCTCCAATGGCGGCTGGCATAGTTATGCGGCCGCCCGGCTCGGCGCTCCAGATCAATGCGCCCAATCTAAGATCGAGACATAACACTCGGCCGTCTTCCGTCGCCGCAAAAAGCCGCTCTCCGTCTTCAGAGGACTGGATCGAAGTTATGCCCTCCGCCAGATAGCTCCAGACTCGCTTAAACGGTCTGGCCAGCGGCGACGATGATACAACCGAAGCCTGCTTCTGCTGGGCGGCCGGCGGCTCCTCTTGTGGAGGCTTCCGTCTAAGTTGTTCTTGAGGGATTCTCGAAGTCGGCAATGGCTTCAGGAAAGTCCGCGGGCCGCTTTGAGCGAACACACTAAACAGTAGTAGGTAAGCTAAGAAGAAGTACGAGATTACCCTTCCGGACTGCTCGCGCGCCTGCGAAAAGAATGTACGGGCGGCCCTCCGTGGCCGCCCCTCCCGGAGAATGGTTTTATCCGGAGAGTAGCGCGCAGTGGAAAGAGTTCCTATTTGGCTTGAACAGCGTCGCGCCACAATTCGGCCGTTTCGGTTCCACTCTTGTGAGGCGCCCACCCGAAGGAGATCGCCAAACACTAAAAAATCACGGGTCGGGAAGAGGGATTTATCCCCGCTCCTCTCCTTGACGCCGGTATGAGTGAATCGTGACCGGAGGAGCGGGGATAAATCCCTCTTCCCGACCTGTGATCTTTTTAGATTGAACATGTAATTTGATTTTGCTCTTTCCGAGAATGGCCAAACTCCGGAGCCTCGCAAGCGGCGGGACGTTTCTTCCGGAGAGCAAGGCGCAGCGGACTGCGGGGCGGGCGCGGAGGCACGCCCGTACATTGGTTTCACAGCATCGCGTTGAATTGAGGAAGTTATTTTTTATGGCTCCTAAGAGAGGTTTCAATGGTGAGTCCCTTGATTTTCGTCCTTATGCTCTTCATTAAGGGCAGGCCGCCGGATTATCAAATGAAGTCTCAGTCTTTTTCTCGGAAGCAGCTCCGCATCGCTGAATTACACATTCCTCCATCCGCGACTCAACGCGCTAATGTATCATCCCAATCCCCGGATCAGTTGTCCATGCATGAAGCTCGACCATCGTCCATGTGGATCGCTAATAGTAGTCCAAAACCCTACCGACTCCTTCCGCTGTCCGCGGCGATGAATCCGTAAGATCTTTCGAGCCTGCTTTCCGGGCGATCTCATCGACACCACGGTTTCCCGACTTCCGCAAGAGCGAGATTTCATTCCACAAGATTCAATGACATTAGCATTCGAAATACCCAAGTAGATAATAATAGAGCGCAATGAAATCTAATAATATCTATGGGCATATGTTGAGTAATTGTGCTAAATACGGCCCAAGCTAGGCGATCTCGTCGAATCCAGAGTCCGACCGTGGTTTACTGGAACGGGCGTTGTCGACTCTCAGCGTAACCCTTGAAGTCTCTACTTGTGACAGGGAGGGAATGGTCGGTTACTGCTGCGAGGTTCCGCTCCGACACGTCGATAGTTCACCGGTTCTTGTGGAAGGATGAGCCGCCATTACCGATTCGCCGGCGTAGGGGACCCAATCGGCTGGTTGTGGCGGTCATCGGATGAAGGCCAACTTGGGTTTGATCCCCCAATAATCCAACAAGCTCTCGAAGCGTGCAAACGAGCGGCCTTGCAATGAGCAGCCGGCCTCTCTTCCTTCACCGATCACCCTTCGTCCTTCTCCTCCTCCCTTATCCTACATTGCATTTACCCGATACTTGATACTATCCTTGCGCTCATTGCTTCGAACCCGCGCTGAAGCAGACGGCAGGAATTCGGGATTATGCATATCAAGCGAGGTCACCCAATTGCCGCGTGAGCTGATCCAGAAGTATTTGAACAATCCGCTGGTCCTTGCAGGAGCCGCCGCCGTCCTCTGCTTTATTCTCGTCATCATCATAGTGCTGCTCGTGAGGCGCTCACGCAGGCGGGCCGTCGAAGCCGAGTGGGCGGCTGACCTTGAACGCCACGAACGCGAGGCGGGAACAGATTATCGGGCCGAACCGCCGCCGCTGGAGCCCGCGCTGCGCCGAACCAGCCCTCTCGATCAGGGCAGCCAGAAACTGTTGAAGTTTGCCGGCGGCGTTATCGAAAGCGGCGGCGGGACGGATTCGCTAAGCAAACTCTCCGAGGCCCTGATCGAGTTGATTGGAGCCGATAGCGCCGCTTTGTGGCGAGTGGACCAATCCGCGGGAATGGTAAAGGTAATCAATTTTCGGGGATCGGGCTTGACCGAGATGCTGCCGATCCCGCTGGGCCAGGGCATTACGGGGAGAGTAGCCGAGTCAGGCGAGGCGCTTGTAATCGAGGACGCTCCCAGCGATCCGCGGTGCCTGTTCCCCCACGAAGCCAGAGAGAATGGAATCATCTCCTATGCGGGCGCCCCGGTCTTCGATCAAGGCCGCGTTATCGGCGTGGTCGAGGCCTATTCCTCGAAGTTTGGAGCCTGGAGCCGGCGCGACGCGATAACGTTGAGACAGGCGGCGGATCTGCTTGTTACGCTGTTCCGCGATATCAACGAGTCCGCTTCGAGACTCCGAGTCGAGACGGCTTACTTAGGGCTGGTCGACGCAATGGTGAGGCTGACATCGCTTGATGAGCTAATGGAGGCGGCCGTTCAAGTGCTGGGCCACGCGTTGGGCGCCTCCCGCGTTCTGGCTATCGAGTTCGAAGGCGACAGAATGCTCCCGGTCAGGTACGAATACCGGGAGCCCGCGTCGAGTTCGGCGAAGGGGTCGGTGTACTCGCCGGATTTCGCGGTGCGAGCGCTCTCTCGAGGGAAGGGTGGACCAGTCGTCATAAGCGATTCACTGGTGGAGTCGTTGCTCGACGGCGAAGTCGTTACGCACCTCGGAATCAAGTCGGAGTTGGCGGTTTATGTCCAGGGCAACGGCAGCGTCTCCAGTATGCTGTACGTGCATCAGTGCGACCGCAAGCGCGAATGGGAAACGGACGAGATCGAGTTCGCGGCGCGGGTCGCTGCTCACCTATCTCTTTCGATCAAGGTGGTTCAATCGAGAGATCAATCATTCCGCGAACTCGAGGCCGCTAGGGGTGAAGTGCGGCGCGCTTCGGAGGCGGGCGCCAGAATGCGAGTCTACGTAGACGCGCTGCCGGAGGCCGTTGTCGGATTGGACAGGGAAGGACGCATAACGTTTTTTAACGCGGCGGCGCGAGAGCGTCTTGGGCTGAGGAACGAGGACGTCGGCCGCCAGGCGGAGATGACCGAATCTCTTGTGATGTCGAAGGAAGGGATTTGGAATCGCGTAGCCGCTTGCGAAAGAGTAACTCGATTTGACGCCGAGATTGGACTGATGTCGGGGCCGGTCGGACCCGCCGCGGCCCCGGAGACTACGGCGTCGGCAATGATCTTCGTGCCGGTCAGTATTTCCGTTGGCACGCTGAGAAATGAAAAGAACGAGATAGCCGGCCGCGTAGTCGTGGTGAGTGACGTCAGCCATCTGAATCCGCCCGCTCCGGTCATCTCGAGCCGGCGGGTTCCCGAACTCGAGCGGCTCGTCCGCAAGCTCGAGGAGTCGCTCAAGGACTCTCGCGCGGCCGAGGCTGAAGCTCGAGAGGCTGAGGCGAACGCACGGGCGGGGCTTGAAAGAGCCTTGCAGGATGACGCCGAGTCGAAGGCCGCTTCGGCGGATCTTTGGCGCGCGGAAGCAGAGCTTCGTAAAGAGCGAGATCAGCTTCGGGAGGATGAGGCTCGCGCCCGCCGGTCGTCGCAGCAACTACTCGAGATTAACCGGCTCAAGAGCGAGTTCATAGTAAACGCGGGCCGCGAATTGGAGGGCTCGCTTCAATCGGTGGCCGGGTTCGCCGAGTTGCTGGGACAGGGATCGTACGGCGAGTTGAACCCCGATCAGCTTCAAGTCGTGCAAGGCATTTATGCGTGGGCCAGGCGAATGAAAGCCGACGTCGATTGGTTGATCGAGTACGGTTCGTCGAGAAGCCGCCGGCTTGATACGAATTCAGTAGACGGCGGCCAGGAGCCTCCCGATTCATAACAGTCTGCCGGCCTGGTCTAACCTTTTTCACGGGGAGGTTCGGATAAGCTCCGTCCGCGGCCAAATCGGGAAAAGGAGTTTCTCGCAAAGACGCAAAGATCGGCGCAAAAGGCCGCAAAGAAGCCGTCCGAGAAAAATGAGATGGGTAATTGTGGGTTGCCGGGAAAAGATATGGCCGGTTGTGATGAACCGGTGAGAGATCGCATGAGACTCAGAGGGGCGGAGCCGCAACAAGACTTCAGCGGCCCCTCCCTGGAGTAACCCGAAGAATCTCCGGTTTTTCCGGCAATGATTCTTGCGGTCTTTGCGTCGATCTTTGCGTCTTTGCGAGAAATTCTTTTTTCTCGGATTAAAACGGCGGTGCTGTGTCCTCAGCGGTTCATGAAGAACGTCAAAGGTGGAGGGCGCGGAGGTTCGGAGAGTCCCCGGACAGAGCTTGTCAGAAAAACAACGCGCTATGACCCAGTATCTTTTCCAGGGCGACAGGCAGGACCATAAACGGCGCGAATCTGCTTGTAATCGGCGCCGCTGTTGCGATACTCTCGTAACCTACTTCAGCCAAACCATGGCTCTTGATTGACTACAAGGAACAAAGAAGGCGTCTTAACTGGAAATCTCGGAGCCCAAACATTATGCACGCTAAGCAAAGCCCCTTTGTAAGGGAGAACCTACGTGGAGCCGCCGAGACTGTGTGGCGGGCGCAAGCGCACTTGCTCTCTTTGCAGGACCAAGAAGAGGGTTACTGGTGGGCCGAGCTCGAAGCGAACGTCACGTTGACCGCCGAGTACATAATGCTGCACTTCATACTCGGCACTCATGAAAGCCGGCCGATTCCGAAAGCCGCGAGATATATTCTGGACCGGCAACTCCAAAATGGAGCGTGGGAGCTCTACTGGGGTGACGGGGGAGATCTTTCCACGTCGGTTGAAGCTTATATGGCCTTGAAACTGGCGGGCTATACAGCCGACATGGAGGAAATGCAACGAGCCAGGGAGTTCATAGCGGCGCGCGGCGGCATTACCCGATCCCGAGTGTTCACAAAAATCCATTTGGCTCTGTTTGGAGCGTATGATTGGAAGGGAACGCCGACGCTGCCTGCATGGTTCATGCTGTTTCCGACATGGTTTCCGATTAACATCTATGATCTTGCAAGCTGGGCCAGATCCAGCACGGTTCCGTTCATCATAGTGCTCGACAAGAAGCCGATATACCGGCCCAATCCGGATTTCAACGTCGACGAGCTGTACGCCGAGGGCCGGGACAAGGCTAGGCTGGCCCTGCCGGACGACGGAACGTTGATCTCGCGGTTTTTACTCGGGCTGGATTCCGTTTTCAAGGTGAGCGAATCGGCTGGAGTGGTTCCGTTGCGGAGCCGGGCTCTGAGGGCGGCCGAGGAGTGGATCATTGCGCGGCAGGAGGCGACAGGCGATTGGGCGGGAATAATACCGGCGATGTTGAACTCCATGCTGGCGTTGCATTGCCTCGGTTATTCACCTGATCATCCGGTCATGCGGCGTGGACTCGAAGCTATGGATCGCTTCGGCATGGATGAGGGCGTCACGTTCCATGTGCAACCCTGCATTTCGCCGGTCTGGGACACGGCGCTTGCGGTGATCGGATTGGTGGACTCGGGAGTGCCGGCGGAGTCTCACGAAGTCAGAAGGGCCGTGGACTGGCTGCTGTCGAAGCAGATATTCAAGTTTGGAGATTGGTCGATCAAGAACCGGAATGGACTGCCTGGAGGCTGGGCCTTCGAGTTCTATAACGATCATTATCCCGACGTCGACGATACGGCGGCCGTGGTGTGCGCCTTGAGCCGAGTGAAGACGCTGGACGAGGCTTACAAGCGAGAGGCGATGAACGCCGGAATCGAGTGGGTTCTCTCGATGCAGAGCAAGAACGGCGGATGGGGAGCATTCGACGTTAACAACACTAAAGACTTTCTTAACCGAGTTCCTTATGGCGATCTCAAGGCAATGATCGATCCGCCGACCGCGGACTTAACGGGCCGTGTGTTGGAAATGCTGGGACTCACCAAGTACTCGGCTCCTGAATCCGTGGTTTCGCGGGCGATAAAGTTCCTCCGTGAGAATCAGGAGAGCGAGGGGTGCTGGTACGGCCGCTGGGGCGTTAACTTCCTGTATGGAACCAGTCTCGTTCTGAGTGGGCTCAGGCACATCGGTCAGGATATGAGCCAGCCCTGGATCAATCGCGCGGCTGACTGGTTCCGCTCGGTTCAGAATGACGATGGCGGCTGGGGCGAGGACTGCGAATCGTACAAGGACTTGTCGAAGAGAGGAAGGGGAGATAGCACTCCGTCACAAACCGGGTGGGCTCTGATGGGGCTGATGGATTCGGGCGACTATGACTCCGACAGCGTGCGCCGTGGAATCGAGTTTCTTGTCGAACGTCAGAGCCGCGATGGTAGCTGGTCCGAGCCGCATTTTACCGGAACCGGTTTCCCGCGCCACTTCTTTATCAATTACCACCTCTACCGTAATACGTTTCCGCTGACGGCGCTTGGCCGGTATTTCGCGCATCACGGCGACTGAGCGCATCGCTGCCGCGGATCTGGCTCGTGCGATGATTCATCTGCTTCGTCTGGCCTTGGGGACGGTTGCGCTGAGGCCGTATGTTTTCGTCTTTTTTGGAATCTACCTCTTCATAGCCATTAGCACAATAGGATGGAAGCGGACCGGGCTGTATTCGATTCTCGCTTATCTCATCGCCTTCGTCTGCGAGTACACGTCCTCTCACGGCGATCTTGGGATTCCGTTCGGGGTGTATCGCTATGTCGAGACGACTCGTGACCGTGAGCTTTGGATTGCTGGCGTTCCATTCATGGACTCGCTTTCGTTCACGTTTCTGTCGTTCATCAGTTACCGTTTGGCGATCGCGCTGGCTTCAAGCAGGCGGCCTAACGCTAAAGACATTTCTAGCCGATGGCTGACGGCCGGGGTGGCCGGGTTTCTCATGATGTATCTCGACGTCATCATTGACCCGGTAACGTTGCAGGGCAGCCGCTGGTTTCTGGGAGACCTGTATTATTACCCGAATGGCGGTCCCTATTTCGGAGTCACGATCTGGAATTTCATTGGGTGGTTCGTCGTCTGCTTCATCATTGTAAGAGTCTATGTAGCAATCGAGAAGCGTTTGGGGGATGTAAACTTGGGGAAGGCGGCTCCATACTTTCTTACGGCGCTCGCTCCGGCGTTGCTCTATTTTTCGATAATGGCGTTCAATCTATGGGTGACCTTCAGAATAGGTGAAAGGGTCATGGGATGGACGGGAGTGCTCTTGTGCGCGCCGCTTGCGGCGGTGGTTGTATATTCAATTCGGAAGGGCCGGCAGGATAGCTTAAGAGTCGCGCAAGAAGGGAAAGTCTCTTTCAGTCAATCGACATGAAATACGGAATGCAACGCCACCAAGATTACCTCTTCTTCGTGAAGGGCTCCCCGCACCACGTTTCGTAGCTCTTGGGAATACTGCTCAATTACTGCTGCATCTTCCTCCCACTGAAATGGCGTATCCGTATAGAGGACGTTAACCTTGTCTGGCAATATGAGCCCCGACGAAGAGCGATACTTACCCTTGGTCCGAGCCACTGTGCAGCCGCCGAACGAATAGGTCAACTCGTCACCTAATTCATCGAGAATGCGCCCGTAGATCGGATCTGGCAGATCGGGAATGAAAACTTCAATGCGTACCTTCTCTGATAGAGGCAATCAGTCTCTCCTTGCGCTTCGAGAATGCCTTTACGCGTTTCAGCGCTTCTTTCCGATCAACCTTTTCTCTTTCCGGCCTTTCAATCTTGATCATCTTTTTCAATGGCTTCATCGCTTTTCTCCACGGCGATTATCCTTGGCGAACGTCATGTTAGCAAGGTATCCAAGTCGAGTGTAGCGGTTCAGTCTGAGTTCGATGGCTGGACGAGACCTATGGAGATAAGCGCGGCTCGAGGAGTTAGTAGCCAGTCCACTGTGGCATCGTCAATCCAGAGGAAGCGGTCGACAAATGGGGTCTCGCGTGGGAGTTGATGCATCGGCTTCGACGACTCGGCCCAGCTCAATTTGATGATATTGCCAAAACATCTTGGCGCTAGTAATCTGACTTTGTGTTGTTGCCAAATGGCGAAACCGCCATCGTCGACCTGAGAAAGTTGAGGGACTATTGCTTGAGTCCGGACAGTCCTCAAGGCAGCAAGAAGGCGCGGGTATTTTCCGCGGCACTTGGGCTGACGGCGGCGGACGCCGAGACCTTGCGTGAGAAATTGTTGGCGGTTGCGCGAACACACACCGTTGTCTTGGGCGAACTAGACATGTATGGTCAACGCTACACGTTGGATTTTGAAATGGTCACGGCGGCTGGCGCAGCGCCAGTGCGAAGCGGTTGGATAATCTTGCGTGGCGAGACCAAGCCCCGTTTGACTACCTGTTACGTCTTGAAGAGGAAGCGCTATGTCGAAGAAAATCGATCTTCTTGATACGGTCGCGTTGTTGCGGGACTTGCCGTCGCGCAATCTAAAGCGAGGCGAAGTCGGCGCGGTAGTGGAAATCCTTGCGCCCGATGTCTACGAAGTCGAGTTTTGCGACGACGAGGGACAGACTTACGCAACGCTCGCATTGCGTGCTGACCAACTAATGGTCTTGCACAATCAAGGCGAGGCTATGAAAATCGTGGCGTGACTACTCTGGTTTGACCAGCCCGCTCTCTCGAAACCAATTCACGGCCTTTTTCAACGCGTCTTCGACGCTGCTCCGTGGAAGGCCCAACTCTTTCACGGCCTTCGACGAATCGTAGTACATCGCTTTCTTCGACATTCTGACAGAATCGAAGGACACAGCCGGTTTCTTTCCCAGCCGGCCCAGGATCAACTCGTCGACGAAGGCCGCCGCCAGAGGTATGAAGTGAGGGACCCGAACGGTTGGCGCTTTCATGCCGGTTATCGCTTCGAGAATATCGAGCAGCGCTTTGAAGGTCAGATTCTTGTTTCCCAGGATGTAACGTTCACCCGGTTTGCCGCGCTCCAGCGCGAGGATATGCCCAACGGCGACGTCTTCGACGTCAATTATGTTGAGACCAGTCTCAACGTAGGCAGGCATCCGCCGATTGAGAAATCGCACGATGATTTCGCCGGTCGGCGTCGGCTTTATGTCGTAGGGGCCGATTGGCGTCGAGGGATTCACTATTACTATGTGTTGACCCTTCGCCGCTCGCGCTAAAGCTTCCTGCTCGCCGAGAAACTTCGTCTTCTTATAATCGCTTACCAATCGGTCGAGTGATGTTCGAGTCTCTTCAGTGGCGGCCTCGCCCGACGGAGGAACGCCGATCGCCGCAACCGAACTGGTGTACACGATCCGGCTGACTCCCGCCCGCGAGGCGGCGTCGAGAATGTTTCGGGCTCCTTCGACGTTTGAGCGGAATAGCGCTTTGGAATCGGACCGCCAGAGACTGTAGTGGGCAGCGACGTGAAACAACGCATCGCAGCCAGTTAGCGCCGATGTCAGATTGTCTATGTTAGAGAGATCGCCTTCCACCTTATGGATGGGAAGGCCATCTACGTTGCGCCGGTCCGAGCCCCGTCTGACCAGGGCTTTAACGTCGAATCCCTTCGCCAGCAGAGCGCGGACGACGTTAGCTCCCACGAAACCGGTCGCGCCCGTTACAAACGCCCTCATCCAGCAACAAGACCATTACGCTCCCCACCGAGCGCATCAATTAAGCTATCGACTCTTGCAACAGCCCCGGCGTTCCCGGCGCTACGCGGCTAAACCCCGAACGCTTGCATAAACACCTTGCGTTGATTGGGGCCGTCAAACTCGGCAAGTATCAGGCTCTGCCACCGGCCGAGCACCAGTTTACCTTGAGCGATCGGGATGGACAGACAGTGGTTCAGGATTACGTTTCTTAGGTGAGCGTCCCCGTTCTTGCGATCACAATCGGAGTACTCAGGGTCGTTGTGCTTGTAGTAGTTCTCGCTAGGCACTATTCGCTCCAAGAACGCTTTCACATCCGTCAGCAAAGCGTCTTGCCATTCGTTAACCATCAGGGCCGCCGTCGTATGAAGCGAGGAAACCTGAATGTAGCCGTCCTCTATGCTGGAATTTCGAGCAAACTCACGAATGTCCTCACTGAGATTCACTAGTTCCAACCGCTCGCCCGTGGATACGACGACAGTCCTGGAATAAACCCTAACCGTGCCCTGGTTGGTGTAGGAATCGTTCACGGGGATTGGGTTATCCACTCGTGATTTGATAGCCTCCATCCTATTTCTCCTTTCGAGCTGGGCGATCCGACGCCGTCAGCCTTCAGCGGGATTCCTTTATGTGGGGTAATCAAAACTATACGGGTATCGAAACTTGTCTTCTTGCGGGCTCTGAGCCCGGTCTGTGTCAATGGAGATGATCACCGCTTTATTAAACAAGGCGCTAGGATAGCATTCAAGGCAGAGTGGCGCAACCTGACTCGCTGGTTATGGTTGGTAGTGGTTCAGCTTCCCTCGGGTGGATTTGTAAGACCGGCCTTCCGCAATAACCGTCGATCGACGCTGCCTTCGTTTCGCATATCTGTGCCGGTCAGCGTTACAAAGTCAGAGGAAATCAATGGTTTCTTCCATAGGCATTTCGCTAGCTTAGCTAGGCTCAAACTGAACAACTAAATTGTCGCGATTGTCGCCCAGCTTAAAGCCCGATAGCTCACGTTCAGAGTTCAGCCTTCAGGCTGCCGCGCGCTGACGCCCGAACTCTAAGGGGGCGCGTAAAAAATAAGTTCCCTCTTTGGAGGGAG
>JAHFUG010000539.1 GCA_023265195.1 Blastocatellia bacterium
GAATTCAAATCGAGGCTCGCGACCCAGGAAGAGATCGACGCTAACGAGGCCGTGAGCCGGATGAGCAAGAACGCCGAGCCCGGGCGTTGGATCGCGTTTCGAGCCGCTGGAACCGGCGATCCTAACCTGGCGCTGCCACCGGATTCCGGGATCACCGTATCGGTCGAAGCGGGCGCGCCGTCAGCGGAAGGCCCGCTGAAGACGACCGCCGCGCAGACTTATTCATTTCGCACCTTCGGATCGCTTCGCGTGACTGGGTCTCGCTGCGGTTGGGATACGGGTTGCTCGCCTTTCGACCAGTGGAACATCACGTTCAGCAATCCGCTGGACGCGCGAGCATTCGACAAATCGCAAGTACGAGTTGAACCCGAGGCGCCCGGTTTGAAGATGAGTCTCTTTGGGAACAATCTCGCGATAACGGGTTCCAAGCGGGGCCGAACGGCGTATCGAGTAACGCTCGACCCCTCGATTCTCGATCAGTTCGGACAGGCGCTCGGCTCCACGGGCCCGATCACGTTCAACGTTGGGTCGGCTCCTCCTGCTTTGGGCTCGTCGGGCAAATTGTTTGTCGTGCTCGATCCCTCGGGGCCGCCACGGTTCTCGGTGTTCAGCGTCAATCACAAGAGCCTTAAGGTTCGCCTCTTCGCGGTAGGGCCGGAGAACTGGCTCCAATTCATGTCTTACTTCGATAGTAGAAGCGGAGGCGCGAAGAACCTGCCCGGCCGGGTGGTCGTCTCCGAGACTGTCGCGGTCAAGGGCGAGCCTGATGAGATGGCCGAAACGCGAATAGACTTAAGCCGCGCCCTGCGCAACGGGTTGGGCCACGTGATTGTTGCGGTTGAGCCCGCGACCTTGCTGAGCCGGCGCGGACGGCAATCAGTCGTTGCGTGGGTGCAGTCAACGCAGATAGGTCTCGACGCCTTTGTTGACAACAGCCGATTGATCGGCTGGGCGACGTCGCTCAAGGACGGCAAGCCGATCCAGGGCGTCCATACGGCTATTGCACAGGCCACGGCCGGCGGTCTGAGGGAACTGACATCCGGATCAACCGGCATCGATGGATTGGCCCATCTCGAGTTGAGCGGCTATGTCGATCGCGCAACAAACATTCTGGTCGCGCGCAAAGGCCACGACGTCGCGATGCTTCCTGAACAAAATAGCTGGTGGAGCCAGGGCAGCAGTTGGTTCAAGACGGAGCCGGCGGATTCGCTTCGCTGGTTTGTTTTCGACGACCGAAAGATGTATCGGCCCGGAGAAGAAGTTCATATCAAGGGCTGGATTCGCCGAATCGGCGGAGGAACCGAAGGCGACGTTGGGCCTCTGGATGGAGCCGCTACCACGGTCGATTATGTGCTCAAGGACTCCCGCGGAAATGACGTGTTGAAGGGCGCGTTGTTGCTGAATGCCCTCGGCGGATTCGATACGGCGTTCAAGTTGCCGCCTACCATGAATCTGGGTTCGGGATATCTGACTCTCGACGCGCGCGGCGGCTCGGGTGTGGCGGGAAGTCAGCACAATCACCAGATTCAGGTTCAAGAGTTTCGCCGGCCTGAGTTTGAAGTGACCGCGTCGGCGAGCGAGGGTCCTCACATCGTGGGCGGCGGCGCGACCGCTACCGTTCAAGCCAGCTACTACGCGGGCGGCGCGCTGCCGAACGCCGACACTAACTGGACGGTCACCGCGACACCCACTAATTACACTCCTCCTAATCGCGGCGATTTCACGTTTGGCGTGTGGAGGCCCTGGTGGTTTGAGCCGAGTGTTCAGGAAGAACGGGTCGTCAACACCTTGAGCGGCAAGACCGACGCCTCGGGCAAGCATACTCTTCGAATCGATTTTGATTCGGTGAATCCGCCGCGTCCTTCGGTCATCAATGCGCAAGCCGGTGTGACCGACGTGAACCGGCAGCAATGGTCCGCGTCGGCGGCGTTGTTGGTGCACCCCGCCGCTCTGTATGTCGGGATGAGGAGTCCACGCACCTTCGTTCAGAAGGGCGAGCCGCTGATCGTGCAGTCGATCGTCACCGATTTAGATGGCAACGCGGTTCGGGGCCGGGCCATCAAGGTGCGCTCGGTTCTGCAGGACTGGGTCTTCGAGAAGGGCGAGTGGGTGCAAAAGGAAACCGACGTCCAGGAGCGCGCGGTCAACTCAGGCAATGACGCGGTCGAATGCAGGTTCGAACCGAAGAACGGTGGGATGTACCGCGTGACCGCCACAATCATGGACGACCGCGAGCGCGAGAACGAAAGCAGCCTCACGCTGTGGGTCGCGGGCGGCAAGATTCCGCCCAAGCGCGACGTCGAACAGGAGGACGTGAATCTGATCCCGGACCGAAAAGACTATGAGCCCGGAAGCGTGGCCGAGGTATTGGTTCAAGCGCCGTTTTATCCCGCGGAAGGCGTGATGACACTGCGGCGGTCCGGTCTTGTGAAGAGCGAACGATTCACGATGAGCGGGCCGTCTTACACGCTGAGAGTTCCTATCCATGAGGCGTATCTTCCCAACGTTCGTCTTCAAGTCGATCTCGCCGGCGCCGCGGCCCGAACCGATGACGCGGGCAAGATCAACGACCGCTTGCCGAAGCGGCCGGCTTTCGCGAGCGGCTCTCTCGATCTCTCGATTCCGGCGCTGGCCCGGAAACTCTCGGTGAGCGCCAGACCGCGCGACAGCAAGCTGGCGCCTGGCGGCGAGACAACGGTCGATCTCGAGGTGCGCGACTCGGCCGGCAAGCCCGTCGCGGGCAGCGAGGCCGCGCTTGTTGTCGTGGATGAAGCCATATTGAGCCTCACTGGATATAAGCTCGCCGATCCGTTGACCGCGTTTTATTCACGGCGCGAGCCAGACGTGAGCGATTTTCATTTGAGGAGCGACATCGTATTACCCAGCGCCGACGACATGAGCGGGGTTCCAGACGGCGTGCCAGGCGGCGTTGCCGGTGGAAGCTTAGGCGCCGTGGATGCATTTCGGGTGAATGAGATTCCGCCCCCCGCTTCAAGGATGATGGCCAGAGCCGCCGAGCCCGAACCAGTCGAAGCTATTCGATTGCGCGAAAACTTCAACGCTTTGGCTACCTTTGCCGCCGCCGTTCCAACGGACTCGGAGGGCCGCGCAAGAGTCCGGGTCAAATTGCCGGACAACCTGACTCGGTATCGAGTCATGGCGGTTGCGGTAGCCGGAGGAAAGCAGTTCGGCGAGAGCGAATCCGCGATCACCGCGCGGTTGCCGCTGATGGCGCGGCCGTCCGCGCCGAGGTTCCTCAACTTCGGCGACAAATTCGAGCTGCCCGTAGTGATCCAGAATCAAACCGACTCGGCTATGGACGTTGAAGTCGCGGTTCGAGCCACTAACGCCGAGTTGACCGAGGGCGCGGGCCGTCGAGTCGCCGTCCCGGCTAATGATCGCGTAGAAGTTCGATTCCCAACATCGGCGGCGCGAGCGGGCATAGCCCGGTTTCAAATCGCGGCGGCCTCGGGTAAGTGGTCGGACGCGGCGGAGATTGAAGTGCCGGTATGGACTCCGGCGACGACCGAAGCCTTCGCGACCTATGGGGAGATCGACAACGGCGCGATGATTCAGCCCGTCAAGGCTCCTTCGGATTCGGTGAAACAATTCGGCGGCCTGGAAGTGACGACTTCGTCAACCGAGTTGCAAGCGCTGACTGACGCGGTGCTCTACCTCGTTGCATACAAATTCGAATGCTCCGAGCAGATATCGTCGCGTGTCCTCGCTATCGCGGCGCTGCGCGACGTGCTGACCGCGTTTGAAGCGAAGGGTCTTCCAAAGCCTGAAGAAATGATTGAGGCCGTCAAGCGCGACATCAAGCGCTTGGACTCGCTTCAAAACGGCGACGGCGGATTCGCGTTCTGGCGGCGTGGTGATGAGTCGTGGCCTTATCTGAGCATTCATGTGGCTCACGCTCTGGCGCGGGCCAGGGAAAAGAAATTCGAAGTGCCCGACAGAATGCTCGACAACTCGAAGCGTTATCTCCGGGAAATCGAGAGTCATATTCCAAGTCACTACGGACCTGAAACGCGAAGAGCCTTGATCGCCTACGCGCTGTACGTTCGAAACCGCATGGGCGACCGCGACGCGGCCCGCGCGCGCAAGCTCATAGCTGAATCAGGGCTGGACAACATGTCGCTTGAAACAACCGGCTGGCTGTTGTCGGTCCTATCGGGTGAACCCAGGTCGGCGACCGAGGTCGCCGCGATTCGCAAGCATCTGGCGAATCGGGCGGAGGAGGCCGCGGGCACGGCGCACTTCACGTCTTCTTATAAGGATGGCGCGCATTTGCTTTTGAGTTCCGATCGCCGCGCTGACGGTGTAATCCTTGAAGCTTTGATTGGCGATCAGCCTGATAGCGACCTGATTCCGAAGATAGTCAGAGGACTGCTCTCTCATCGAAGCCGTAGGTGTGGATGCTGGGAGAACACGCAGGAAAATGCGTTCATTCTCCTGGCGCTCGATCGTTACTTCGCCAGGTATGAAAACGTTACGCCGAACTTCGTCGCGCGCGCATGGCTCGGCGAACA
>JAHFUG010000540.1 GCA_023265195.1 Blastocatellia bacterium
CACCGCGCCGGCTCCGGACGCGCTCTCGACCGCCTTCGCCAGAGTGGCCGGCAAAGTCGAACCGACCGTGGTCAACATCAAAGTGTCATACGGCGATGAACGAACCCTCATACCTCGCGAAGGAACCGGCTCCGGCGTGATAGTGAATTCATCCGGTCTCATTCTCACCAACCAGCACGTTATCGCGCGCGCCAAAAAAATCATGGTCAAGCTACTGAGCGGCGTTGAACACGACGCTCGCGTCATCGGGCAGGATGCCGAAACCGATCTTGCGGTGATAAAGATCGAATCAAGGGAGCCGTTGCCCTTCGCGCTCATGGGAGACTCCGACAAACTCAACGTGGGGGACTGGGTGCTCGCCATTGGTTCTCCGTTCGGCCTGGAACAGACGGTCACGGCCGGCATCATCAGCGCAAAGGACAGAGTCACCGGCAGCGCCGCGGCGGTGTTCCAACAATTCCTCCAAACCGACGCCGCGATAAATCCCGGGAACTCGGGCGGACCGCTCGTGAATCTGGCGGGAGAAGTCGTAGGCATCAATACTCAGATTGCAACCACTACGGGCGTCTACAATGGAATTGGGTTCGCCCTTCCATCTTCGACGGCCATCGAAATCTATAATCAACTGATCGCCAATGGCCGCGTGCGGCGAGGATACCTGGGCATTGAACTAAACGAGTTGAAGCCTCAGGTTGCGCGCGTCTACGGAATACCCGACGGGCAGGGAGTTCTCGTCGAGAGAATGACGGCGGGGAACACTCCCGCGGCCCGCGCGGGACTGCAAGCCGGGGATGTAATACTCGGCATTAACGGCGACGCCGTTAAGTCGGTGCGCGACCTGGTTCACCGCATCGCTGCTCTGCCCGTCGGCAGCCGGGCAGCCGTTGTCTACGCTCGCGATGGAAAGAAAACCTCGGTGACCGTAACGTTGGAGGAGAGACCTCACGAAGATCAGCAGCAGGCGCCACGGGATGACCTGGACGCCCCTCGAGACCCTCGCCATTCGCGAGTGCTTCCACGAACTCAACCTCCCGCGCTTCGGGACAACGCGCCGCCGTCCAAGGCGAAAGCTGAAGTCGGTTTGACCATCCAGACTTTGACCGCTGAGCGAGCTAAGACTCTTGGCCTTGACGGCGCCGAGGGAGTTCTCGTCACCGACGTCGATCCATTTGGACTTGCATTCGACCGCGGCAGCGGCGCTCAGATTAACGATGTGGTGATCGAGATCAATCGCAAAACGGTGAAGACGGCGGAAGACTACAGGCGTCTCGTAAAGGAGTTAAAGAGCGGCGAGGACGTGGTCATCAAGGTGCTGAGAAGAGGGACGGGCGTGGGACTGCGCCGTCTGTCGTCGTCACTTGTCTCTTTTACGATGCCTTAAATAACCGGCAGCCGGATTGGGAGTAGTCTCGTAGAGACGGCCTATCTGTAGTCGAAGGTGGTATGAATGCCTCGTAGCACCGTAAGGAGCGACCTATGCGCACCGCAAAGTTCGTTCAAGACTGAGCTAAGGTGGCTAAAAAACTTACCCTCTCTGCGGCTCTCTCAGCGATCTCAGCGTCTCCGCGGTGAAGTTCCCGCTTCACCAGCGATCCCCGTCTCGCGCCGCATAATTCAAAACGGGGGAAGTTATTTTTTTCGCCTCCTAAGCGCGGTGTGGGCCCGCCGGTCTTTCACAGAGGCTGCTCCCTGCCCCTCCGGGCAAATTCGACACGGCGGCGCGGATTAGGACGCCAACTAAAAAATCCTAAAAATTAACCTGCTTGACCGCTCTCTATCGGCCATTGTAAGATGCGGCTTGCGCAAGAGACATGGGAAGAATAGGGCAAACGCTGCGGTTCAAAAACCGCACTTGCCCGAGGTCTTGTGCAACCCGCCGATAGACGAGTTCGGTTCAAAGGCTGTCAGTAGAGAATCTCATGGCTAAGGGTCAATCGCCCTCAGTTCCTTGGTTTAGAAGAATCCGCTCAATTAGCTGAAGGAGGTGTCTGTGAGCTTCAAAGTAGGCGAGAAGGTTGTCTATCCGAACCACGGAGTAGGTGTGATCGAGAGGATTACAACAAGCGAGATTGGCGGCGCCAATAATAGTTTTTACTTGTTGCGTCTAAAGTCTACCGAGTCAACGGTGATGGTTCCTATTGCAAACGCAATCGAGATCGGTCTCAGGCCCCCAATCAAGTCAACCGAGTGCGACAGGCTCCTGAGAGCGCTCGAGGCCGACTTCTCTAACCCCCCCTCTGATTGGAAGAACAGATATAAGGATTTTCTCGAGAAAATGAAAACCGGCTGCATATTTCATGTGGCCGAGGTTTTGAAGAATCTCACGTACCTTGCGCAAACAAAGCCTCTCTCATTCCGCGAGAAGAGGATGCTCGAGCGAGCGCGCTATCTCGTCGTCAGCGAGATGGCTACCGTATGCCGCAAGGCCGACAAGGCCGTGGAACCGCTCATAGACGAAGCGTTGAGCAAGTGCTGCTCCAGGCACACTCCTCGAACTATCGTTTCCGCGCGGTCGTCCGCGGCGGTCATGCACTGAACGGCCGCGCGACACCGAAGATAGAGTACACATAATCCCTGGGGGCTGGTTGTGGCCGGCCTCGTTTTCTTGCGCGTCTCGCATGCGCTTTCAACGGCGCCGCCGTATGGCCCGAGCGGAAGAAGGTTCGTGATATAATCACGCCGAATGGACGCCAGTTCACCCGGTTGGACCTTTCTTAGACTGACCCTTGTCTTACTTCTCGTTCTTGCGAACGGCTTTTTTGTCGCGAGCGAGTTCGCCATGGTCACGGTGCGCCGCGAAGGCGTAAAGGCGATGGCCGAGGCTGGTCATCGCGGCGCGCAAGCGCTTCTTCGTCTGATCGAAAATCCAACCGTCTTCATATCGTCAACTCAATTCGGCGTAACGCTCGCCAGCCTCGCTCTTGGATATATTGGAGAAGCGACTCTGGCCAACTCCGTCTTTCAGCCCGTTCTGTCGCGCGTGATCACCGGGACGGCCCTGGCTTGGATATCGACTCATACCCTGGCCATCGCCGCCGCATTTGCCTGCATAACTTTCCTTCACATCGTGCTTGGCGAGATTACGCCGAAGACGGTCGCCTTGGAGCGAACCGAGCGAATCGCGCTTTTGGCGGCCCGGCCTCTCGAACTCTTTTATCGAGTATTCAAAGTCGCGATCAACGCGCTTAACTCCTCGAGCGCATTGACGGTGCGCCTGCTCGGATTCAAAGGCTCGCTGGCCCATACCTTGGCCTACAGCGAGGAGGAGTTGAGGCAGATCGTGTCCGCGAGCTATCACAGCGGAGTCTTGAACGAAAACGAACGCCGGCTCATTCACAACGTCATTGAATTCGCCGGCAAGACCGTCCGGCAGATCATGGCGCCCCGTCCGCAAGTCGCGGCGTTGAATTCCACGTTGACCTTCGATCAAGTCGTGGCGGAGTTCCTGAGAAGCGGGCGCTCCAGGATGCCGGTCTATAAGGACCATCTTGACAACATCACCGGCGTTGCTTACGCAAAAGACTTGATGAAACTGTTCGCTGCTCCCGGCCGGTTCAGCCTCGACGAGGTGGCGAGACATCCATTATTCATACCGGACTCGGCTCTGCTTGAAGACGCGCTGAGACAGATGCAGTCGTCAAAGATTCATTTCGGCGTCGTGGTCGACGAACATGGCGCCGTTCAAGGCATCGTCACCCTCGAGGACCTGATTGAAGAAATTGTCGGAGAGATTCAAGATGAACACGACGTGTCCCCCGAGTCGGAGAGAATTCGCACGGAGATGGACGGATCATGGGTGATCCCCGGAAGCACGCAGGTGCTCGATGCAAACCGCGCTCTCGATCTCGGAATTCCCGTGTCTGATGACTACACGACCGTCGCGGGATTCCTGATCAACCGGGCAGGAAGGTTCCTGGCTGAAGGCGATCAGGTCGACGTTGAGGAATTGACTTACACCGTTTTGAGAACTTCGCGTCACCGCGTCCTTCGCGTGAAGGTAAAGCGGAAATCGTCAGTGTCGCAACCGTCCGCGGTCGGCGATTGAGGTTGCAAGCGGCATAGGCCAAATCCTCGGAGGCTGATCTCAATGCGGAAGATCGCGAGAGTGACGCGTATTGGACATTTTTGGCCGGCTGGCCAAAGCGGCGCTTGAGGTTCAAACATCATCAACTCTCAGTTGGGAAGGGCGGTTCACCCCCTCTCCGCCAGTCAGTGACGATTTGAGGAGTCATTGATCCATGCATCAGGCATGACAGGGGATGGCGATCAATCTCAATAGAGACTGGCGAGCTGCCGGTGCTCTCTTGTCCCGGTTCAGCCGGATTGGCTATGATGGCCGCCAAATGATGACCAGTGATGATGTCCGTGCAATGAGGAGCGTGAAAGTGAAGAGCGTGAACATAGCCGAGCTAAAGAACAAACTGAGTGTCTATTTGCATCAGGTCAGGGCTGGAGAAGAGATCCTGGTCCGCGACCGCGACATTCCAATAGCGCGTATAGTGCCCCTGGCAACGGGCGCGGGTCAGGACGA
>JAHFUG010000157.1:0-3864 GCA_023265195.1 Blastocatellia bacterium
GAGGGGTTCGGAGTGAGGAGTTCGGAGTGAGGAGTTCGGGGTTCGGAGTGCGGAGTTCGGAGTGAGGAGTTCGGAGTTCGGGGTTCGGAGTTCGGAGTGAGGAGTGAGGAGTGAGGAGTTCGGAGTGAGGAGTTCGGGGTTCGTTTGTAAACAGGAGATTATCAAAATGAGTAAACTAGTCAGAAGCGCCTTTTTCGCAATCATGCTCTTGCTGGCCGCGGGTGGAGCGGCCTTCGCGCAAAGCGGGACGCCGCTGCTATTGCAGAAGCCGACCGTCAGCCGCACTCAGATTGTGTTTTCATACGCGGGAGATCTTTGGATCGTCAGCCGGGACGGCGGCGAAGCTAGCAGGTTGACCTCCGGAGTTGGAATCGAGACCGATCCTATCTTCTCACCGGATGGAACGAATATAGCGTTCACGGGCGAATACGACGGCAACGTCGATGTCTATGTAGTCCCGGCGTCGGGAGGCGTGCCGCGGCGGCTTACGTATCATCCTTCTCCCGAGTCCGCCGCCGGCTGGACGCCAGACGGAAAGAACATTCTTTTCCGGTCCGGCCGCGGTAATCCGAATCCGGTTCCGCGTCTTTTCACCGTCCCGGCCGAGGGTGGGTTTCAGGCGCAACTGCCGTTGCCTATGGGCGTCGCGGGATCCTACTCGCCGGACGGCGAAAAGCTGGCTTACGTGCCTGTCGTTCACGTTCAAGAGGCATGGAAACGCTACCGCGGCGGACAGACGTCGCCAGTCTGGCTCGCCACACTCTCGAATTCGAGCATCGAGCGAATTCCAAGAGACAACTCGAACGACTCCTGCCCGATGTGGATCGGTAACCGGGTCTATTTTCTTTCGGATCGCAACGGCCCCGTCACTCTTTTTGCTTACGACGTTGGCTCGAAGAAGGTCACTCAAGTTATCAAGAATGACGGCTTGGACATCAAGTCGGCCTCGGCGGGATCTGGCAAGATCGTCTACGAACAATTCGGCGCGATCAGTCTTTACGACGTCGCAACCGGCAAGTCGCAACCAGTGCGCATCAAGGTTGACGCCGACCAACTCTCCGTTAGGCCTCGCTATGAAAAGATAGCGGCTCGAGTCGGCAACGCCTCGCTTTCACCAACCGGCGCGCGCGCTGTATTCGAGGCTCGCGGCGAAATCGTCACCGTTCCGGCGGAAAAAGGCGACGCTCGAAATCTCACCCGGACGCCCGGCGTCGCCGAACGCGATCCGGCGTGGTCGCCCGATGGAAAGTGGATAGCGTATTTCTCCGACGAGTCGGGCGAGTATGCGCTCCACCTCCGCGCGCAAAATGGAATGGGCGAAGTCCGCAAGATCAACCTCGGCGATCCGCCGTCCTTCTTTTATTCGCCGGTATGGTCGCCCGACAGCAAGAAAATTGCCTACACCGATAAGAGGCTGAACCTCTGGTGCGTCGAGATAGAAAAGGGAACGCCGTTTAAGGTGGACACCACCGCTTATGAGAATCCGTGGCGGGTCTTCGATCCGAACTGGTCGCCGGACAGCCTTTGGATCACGTATACGAAGCAGCTCAAGAACCGGTTGAACGCCGTATTCGTCTATTCACTTGCCGAAGCCAAGGCGCATCAGATCACGGATGCGTTGAGCGACGCCCGCTTCGCGGTGTTCGATAAGAGCGGCAAGTACATCTATTTTACGGCGAGCACGGACGTCGGGCCCACGACGGGCTGGCTTGATATGTCGAGCTTCAACCACCCGATCACCCGTAGCGTGTATCTGGTTGTATTGAAGAAAGACCTGCCTTCTCCGCTGGCGCCGGAAAGCGACGAAGAGAAGGTGCAGGAGCCGGACAAGAAAGACGAGAAGAAGGAAGGCCCAGCCGGCGGTCCCCCGGCCGGCGGCCCTGGAGAAAAGAAGGACGCAGTAACGGTCACCATCGACTTCGAAAACATCGGACAGCGGATACTGACGTTGCCGATTCCGGCGCTTAACTATCAAGGACTCGACGCTGGGAAAGCCGGCGCCGTTTATCTGGCTGAGACGCCGCGCGGAGGAGGAATGTTCTTTGGACCGGCCGCTTTCGTCATTCACAAGTTCGACCTGGAGAAGCGCAAGGTCGATAAGGTGCTCGAGGGCGTCAGCGGATTCAATATCTCAGCTAACGGCGAGAAGATGCTGTACCGAATGGGGCCTCGCTGGTTCATAGCGGCTACCGCGGCGCCGGTCAAGCCCGGCGAAGGCGCCCTCAAGCTGGAAGACGTGGAGGTCTACGTCGATCCGCGCGCTGAATGGAATCAGATGTATCACGAGGTATGGCGCATCGAGCGCGACTTTCTTTATGCGCCGAATCACCATGGCCTGGATTTGAAAGCGGCCGAGAAGAAGTACGAGCCTTACCTTGCGGCGCTGGCTCACCGTGCCGACCTGAATTACCTGTTCACCGAAATGCTAGGCGAGTTGACCGTAGGCCATATGTTCATCGGCGGCGGTGACGCGCCGCAGCCGAGGACAGTGCGCGGTGGCTTGCTAGGCGCGGACTACAAGATCGAAAACGGGCGCTATCGGATCGCTCGCGTGTTCAATGGCGAGAACTGGAACCCGCAGCTTCGCGCGCCGTTGACGCAGCCCGGCGTGAACGTCGCGGCCGGCGAATACCTGCTCTCCGTCAACGGGCGCGATCTGCGCGCCACGGACGATATCTACAGCTTTTTCGAAGCGACCGCCGGCAAGTCGGTTGTGATCAAGGTCGGCGCGGATCCGTCCGGCGCGGGCTCTCGCGACGTCACGGTGACGCCAGTGACAAGCGAAGCCGGCTTGAGGAATCTGGCATGGATCGAAGAGAACCGCCGCAAGGTCGATCAGTTGAGCGGGGGAAGATTGGCTTACGTATTTTTACCGGACACGGGACTGGCCGGGTACACCAACTTCAATCGCTACTACTTCGCTCAGATAGATAAGGAAGGAGCCGTGATAGACGAGCGGTTCAACGGCGGCGGCAGCGCGGCGGACTACATCATTGATTATATGCGGCGGCCTTTGATGAACTACTGGGCTACTCGCGAGGGAGAGGACTTCACGACTCCCGTCGGCTCGATCTATGGGCCAAAGGCGATGATCATCAATCAGTTCGCGGGTTCCGGCGGCGACGCCATGCCGTGGTACTTCCGCAAAGCCGGGATCGGGCCTCTCGTCGGCAAGCGCACGTGGGGAGGATTGGTCGGCATATATGACTACCCGATGCTCATCGACGGCGGACAAGTCACCGCGCCTCGTGTTGCTTTCTTCAACCTGAACGGCGAATGGGACGTCGAGAACCGCGGCGTGGCGCCTGATTATGAGGTCGAATTCGACCCCGCGGCTTGGCGGGCGGGCCACGACCCTCAGCTCGAAAAAGCCGTCGAGGTCGTGATGGATGCGCTAAAGAAGAATCCGCCCGCGGCTAAGAAGAGGCCGGCCTATCCCGATTATCACAACGGCGCGCGTGCGGCCACGGCCGGCGCCGAGGCTGGCAAGACAGGCGCTGGCCGCCATAATTAGCGTGGCGCGCAGTACCGGCCTTTTGTGTGACGAGATGGAAGAGGAACAAATGTCTGGTGGCCCGCGTGGCGGCTCCTTCCATCTCTCTTCCGAAGGTTAGGAGACGAAAAAAATTACTTCCCGTTTTGAGTTATGCGGCAGCACGAGATGAGGACCGCAGGTGGGATTTGGGATATTTCGCACAGCCACTGCCGTGTGGGGTATTTGGAATTTTCACGCGGCCTCGGCAGTGGGTGGATTGTTCAACGTCCACCTACACAGAGGCCGTCTTCTTCCCGCTCCGAAATCCTGCCACGTCAGTGCCGTGGGTGGGTTGTTCATACCCAACCTACACGACGAGGCGCGCCATT
>JAHFUG010000157.1:3964-14903 GCA_023265195.1 Blastocatellia bacterium
AACGAAGTTGGGGGATCGTTCAATTCCAACCTACATCCGAGCGCTCATGTTCCTCCTAAATACCCCCAACGAAGTTGGGGGATCGTTCAATTCCAACCTTGCGCCGTTCGACCATGAACCGACTCCAAGCAGCGCCTGAACCATCTCCCACCTGCGTTGGGGGTATTCTCGGGCTGTTCTCTTTTTTCTTGGAACAACACAGGATTAAGACATTACTCAACTCATGCTCAGGTTGACACAAGAACTCGCGCTGAATTACGGTACTTTTCTCTCTGCAAGAGCCTTCTGTACACCCGGTTCATATGACAATCAAAAGACAAAGAGCCCTCTCCATTCTTGCAATACTCATCTGCCTGATTCCGATAGCCGGGCCTGCCCTCGGCCAAGGCAAGCGCGCTTCGACAAAGGATGCGAAGCCGGCCCGCCCAAAGCTGGTGCTGGCCATAGTCGTCGATCAGTTCCGATATGATTTCCTGGAGAGATTTGAAGACCTCTTCGCCGAAGGTGGCCTGCGGCGCTTGATGAATGGCGGCGCGTTTTTTACCAACGCGAACTATGACTATGTGCCGACCTACACCGCGCCCGGCCACGCCGCTATCTTCACCGGCTCGGCCCCGGCATTGAACGGCATAGTCGGCAATGAATGGTTCGACCGGGAAAGCGGCAAAAGACGAGCGATGGTCTCCGACCCGAATGCGCGTCTCGTCAGGAGTCCGGCTTCCGGCGCCGCGCCCGAAGCGATCGATGGCGGCTCGCGGCCGATAAATCAGGCGGCGTCGATGTCCGCATCAGTGGGCGGCGGCGTTAGTCCGCGGTCCTTGATAGGCGTGACCGTAGGCGACCAGATGAGAATGGCTACGTCGTTTCAATCAAAGGTCGTCGCCGTTTCGTTCAAGGATCGCTCCGCTATCTTGCCGGGCGGCAAACGGCCCAATGGAGCCTTCTGGTTCGATTCGTCCATTGGAGCCTTCGTATCATCGGACTACTACTCCAAGGAGCTTCCCGGCTGGGTGAACAAGTTCAACGCGTCCGTTCGGCCGGATAAGTACTTCGGAGCCAAGTGGGACCGTCTTTTGCCGGAGGCCGCGTATCGCCGGGCTCAGCAGACGAATCTCGACTCGCAACGGTCGAGCCTCGGTAAGCAGTTCCCGTACACGCTGACAGGCGGAACCGATAAACCCGGCCCGCGTTTCTACAGCGCTTTCGAATATACCCCGTTCGCCTCCGAGTACCTGGCCGGCTTCGCTAAGGCCGCGGTCGAAGCCGAAGCTCTCGGTGAAGACGAGTATCCCGACCTTCTCTCCATAAGCTTCTCCGCGACCGATTTGATCGGGCATTCATACGGCCCTGACAGTCAGGAAGTCGAAGACGCGTATCTGCGATTGGATCGCACGGTCGAGGATCTGCTCAATTATGTGGACAAGAGCGTCGGCCTCAAGAACACGATAGTCTTTTTGACCGGAGATCACGGCGTCTCTCCCGTACCGGAGTATCTTCTCTCGAAGGGCGTCGACGCCGGCCGCGTCAGCACGAAGGAAATAACGGACGCCGTGAACGAGGCTCTAAGGGCCAGGTACGGCTCCGGTTCGTGGGCGCAAGCCCTCGTGAACGACCAGCTCTACCTGGACACGAAGCTGATGGCGGATCGCAAGGCCGACCCTAGGGAGGCCGAGGTGATCGCGGGCGAGGCGGCGCTCAAGACCGGGGGAATAGCGAACTTCTACACGCGCACTCAGATCGTGGAAGGGCGAATGCCAACGGGCTCGATCCCACGGCGGGTGATGAACGGTTTCAACCGCGGCCGGTCGGGCGATGTGTGGCTCATAACCAGGCCCTTTCATATTATGGCCGAGGGACTTGGAACCACTCACCATTCGCCATACGGCTACGACACGCACGTCCCGGTTATTCTGTTCGGCTGGGGAATACGCGCGGGCCGCTACAACTTCGAATGCACTCCGTCCGACATCGCGCCGACTCTTTCAGTGCTGCTGCGGATCGAACCGCCTCCTAATAGAATAGGCAGGGCCCTTGTCGAAGCGATCCAATGAAACGTCTGTAATAATCCGAATAGGAACGCTCGACGAGATACGTTCTTGGACCCTTGGGGCCTTGCAAAATATTGGTGATTGTTCGATAAACTCCAAAGAGGAATCCATGGCTGCTCAGTTCATCATAAGCGAGTATATACGGCGCGCAATGGCTATGGCGGAATACGAAAAGCTCGACGATGGTTCGTTTTCAGGACGCATTCCTTATTGCAAAGGTGTCGTTGCATTTGGACCAACGCTTCGCGAATGCGAGAATGACCTGCGTTCGACTCTAGAGGACTGGCTGCTGGCCGGCTTCAAGCTCGGACACCCTCATCCCGTTATCGACGGCATTAACCTGAACAATGAGCCCGAGTATGAGCCGGTGGACGCCGTGTTAACGAAGCGAGTTTGTCCGCCGGCTGCGAAAGCTCGGTTTTGATGGCCCTTACTCCGGGACGAGACACCAATTCATGGTTTACGAGCAACACCGTTTAGCAGCGCCGTTGAACCATGAGTATTCGACGCCACAACCGCGAATGATGATTCGGCAGGTTGAGGACATTATCGGTCGGTCGATTACTCTCGAGGAATGGAATGGCCTGTCGTAGAGCCTCTAAACTCGGGCGTGCAGCGGAGCGCGATGCTGACGTCGGAGTCATCGGGACATGGAGCGCCAAAGTGAATCTAAAGCGGAGAGTTTGGACGGGGTTAACGGCGGCGCTGTTAACGGCATTGGCTCTGCCCGCTATAGCCGCGCTCGCTCAACGGCCGAATAGAGATTCAACCAAACCGGCGGCGCCGGATGCTTCGTCTCCTTCACCACAAGACGCGCTCGCCGCGGTTCGCGCCGCCGAGTCGCGCGATGAACGTATAGCGCTGCTCCAGAAATTCATGACAGCCAATAGCGGCGCCGCTCAGGAAGCCGAGGCTCGCGAGATGCTCATGCGTGAGCTTGCGCTTCGTGGAGAGCAACGTCTCAGGGAAGGGGATGCTCAGAAAGCGAGTGACGACTTCAAAGCCCTATTCCGCGCCGCCGGGTCCGAAATAACCGACCGCATTTTCGACCAGTACATCTTTCCGCTGCCGATGGCGATGAACGCTTTCGGCTATCGTTCCGAAGCGGTCGCTTTGATGCGTTCGTTCGAGCCTCGCTTTGCCAGAGAGCCGGCCAGGCTCGTTCAGATCGGGTTCTTCTACGTTCAGGTCGAAGCCCCGGTCGAGGCCGTGAGGATTCTGGAACGCGCGGTCGAGCTGGCCCCAGGCGATCATCGCGCGCACAACAGTCTGGGCACAGCTTACCTCATCAACCTGCGGCTCGACGACGCGGAGCAGGAATTCACCAAGGCGGCCGATCTGGACCAGAAAGACGAGTATGCGAATCTGAATCTGGGAAACCTCCTTCGCGCGAGAGGCGACTACGCCCGCGCCGCCGGGTTCTACTCCAAACAAATCGCCGTCAAACCTGATGACGCCGAAGCCCACGGCGGACTTGCGATTTCGCTTCTTGCGTTGGGACGCGATGAAGAAGCTGAGAAAGAACTATCGCGCGCGAGCAGGCTTGGCCCGCAAAACTACCGTCTCTTCGTTCAGCTCGCTTATTTCTACGCGGCCCGCAAGAAGCCTCAGCAAGCTCGCATAGCCGTCGAACGGGCGGCCTCGATCGAGCCTCGCTTTGCCTGGTCGTTCATCACGAAGGCGAACATCGACGCCATAGAAGGAAGAAATGGAGACGGCCTGTCGACGTTGATCATGGCGCAGCAGCTCGGCAGCTTTCCCACCTTGAACTTCGAGTTGGCGAAGATTCTGATGCTGCTCGACGGCTACGATCAGGCGCTGGACGTTCTGAACAAGGCGATCACCGTCACTGAAGACGGGGAGTTCGAAGCGCGGCTTGGCGGAGTGATGAGAGCGCGCTCGCCGCGGCTCGACTTGCTCCTCGAGCGTGAGCGGCAGGCGGCGCTCTTTTTCAGCGAACACCTGACGACCCCGATACAGTATCGGCTTGCGGAAGCGCTTTTCAGAATCGACCACTACCAGAAGATCGCTCTCACCGCGCGTGGAAAGCGGGGCGCGTCGCCGCCTGGCGAAGGCGCCTCGGCCAGAAATCCACGAGGACCAAACGCGAAGCCGCGAGCAGCTAAGCCGGCCGCTCCGCCTCCGCCGGTCGGCGCGGGCGCGACCGGCCTTCAAGGAAATACGCGGGCGCGGCGAGTCGAAGAAAAGGCAGCCGGCCCCGGAACGCCTCTTTCCGCGGGCCGTGACGCGGGCGTTCCCGGCGTAGCGGAGATGCTGCGCGCAATGACGGACTTCACGTCGCTCGACGACGGGCGCCAGGCGTTTCGCATGGTGTGGGCCGCGCGCAAGCTCGCCGAGAACGGGCTTGCGCTGGACGCCGCCGTCGAGTTGGCTCTCAGAGCCATATCGGTTGCCGATCAAGCCACGGAACCCGAAGGGTCAATGCGCGACGCGCCGCTGCTCGACCGTGAAGGACGAAAGGCCGTGTTCCTTGGCCGCGCCGAAGATGCACTGGGTTGGGCTTTGTTCAAGAAGGGCGACACGCGAGGCGCGCTGCTGCATCTGTCCAGATCGGTCGACGTTTATCCAATCAACAACGAGCGAAAAGGCGCGCTGTGGCATCTCGGTGTCGCTACCGAAGAGGCCGGAGACGAGCGGCGCGCGCTTGATTTCTACATAGCAAGCTACGACCCAGGATCACCTGCATGGTCTGGCCGCCGGGCTCAACTCGAAGCGCTGTACAAGAAGCTGACCGGGACGCTTAATGGGCTTGATGACCGGTTGAAAGGCCGCTGACTCTCGTCGTGTCACGCGCCATCGTCTTGGGATCAAGTGCAACCGCTTGGGGTTCGCGCGAACGGACGCGGGAGTTTTGGCGGCTTGGTTGTTCCTTTGGGACGGCCGAGATAGAGTGTTTCGCAAAGCATCAGCCAAATCACAGGTTGGGAAGAGGGATTTGACCCCGCTTCTCTCCGTGCGGAGAGTTGAGTGAATCGTAAGCCGAGGAGCGGGGAAGTGAGTAGGCTGTTTTCTCCCAGTGCTTGCGCACCAGTTGGCCCCAGCCCCTCGCAGAACCGTGCTTGCAATATTCACGCACACGGCTCCCCAAACAGACCTTTACAGCGACTGTAGTATAGGTTGATTGACTCGGATTCGCGCCTTGGGCAGTGGGAATCTTTCGAGCATTTTTTCATACTGCCCCCACGTGTAGACCCGTGGCTGGCTAGGCCTTCCGAGGTGGGCTTCCCACCCACTGGACTAGACGACATTGCCCGTCCGCTTCTAAATCCCTCTTCCCGACCTGTGATTTTTTGATGTTTGGCGAACCCAACGATTTATTCCTGCAAAAAGCGAAACTCAAAATGGCCAAAGTCCAAGCTCGGCTTTAGCCGAGTCGAGTATGATCAACCGGTGTTTCATCTGGGGCGGCGCGTTTCAAGGTCGCGCTTAACGTCTCGCCACGGACGGCTTAATCGACCTCAGACAGCCACCTTTTCGAGCCGTGACTGAAACGCCCTGGGCCGGAACAAAAACTCCACTATGTTGCCCTCGTGCGGCTGCAGCCAGTCGAGTTGAATCGTCGGAACCGGACCAAGATTTAGCCGGTCGATGTGGGTAGCGGCGATCAACTCCTGCTGGAACATTTCGTCATAAGTAATCGCGGAGCCTACAAGCGTCGATCCAATTCGTTTCAGCATCTCGTTCTGTGGACATCGCACCACGCTGACGAACGGAAACATGAACTCGGTGTTAGCCAGCGCGCTCTCTGGCGATTCGCAGTGAATGACTACGGGTCTCAGGTATCCGCAGCGCTCCTTTTCAACGAGCCGAGCGCCGAACTTCGCCGTAACATGCTCGGCGGCGCCGTCGTTGAGACCGCCTTCAATGCTGTTCCAGATGGCTCGGGCGGCCCCCGGTACGGTGAACGCGGCGAGGCTCGCCTGAGGATCCTCGGGCGGCTTCGGCTCGACGGGCCCAATTCGCTCCGCCAGTGCTTCAGCGATCTCCTTCGTGTGGCGCGACGCCCATACTCCCGAGCAGTTTATGCAGCCGCGCCCGCTGTTCAAAAAGATGCTGTCCACCATTACGTCCAAATACTTCTCCCACTCATCCACCACGTCGTCGCCAAGCAGAATCTTGGTGAAACCCGGCCCGTGCACCTGAACCCGGATGTCCCCTCGATACCTTTCCACGGTCGGCAAACCGCCGAATATCATCGTGCGATTGGATCGCCTCACGACTTCCGCGCCCATCTCGCCGTAACCGGGATAAATAGAAATTGCTTCCTTAGGCACGCCGGCTTCAGTGAACGCGGCGGTCATTCGATAAGGAGTCCACGGCTCTTGAGGACCCGGCTTCAGCAGCAGCCCAATCTGCATCGGGATCACCGGCAGCCATAACGTGTGAACGCCTGGTGAGTTCGATGGCAGCACAAGCCCAAGAACAGGCGCTTGCGCTTGATAACTGACCATCACACCGCGAGACTCGACTCCGTAGCCGCGCGTGAGAATGTTCAAATCCAGCCCGCGAGTGAGCGAGTCCAGGATCTGATCCATGTTCGACAGGACGAAGTGATTCTTCGCCATGTTGGCCTTGCACATATGCTCGGGCAATCCGGTGCTGGCCGATTGCTGACGCGCGAAGTCATCCGGCGTTTGTGCGCCGTCGCCAATGGGAAGCATCGCGTTCAGGTACAGATCAGCCGCTTTTTTCATCATGGCGATCAAGTCTGGTATCGGGATATCGATGAGCGCGCGGCGGGCTCTATCAGCATTCCGCATGTCTCGGCCAAGCAAGCCCGTGTTAGCCTGGCTCACTCGCGCCAGCGTTTCGCCGGTGATGAAATGAACGACGTCCTCTTTATCGAGGCTGACATAGGGCTGGCCCCAACGCAGGATAGGAATGTCTAGTATAGTCATAGAGTCACAGCGGTCAGCGGTCAGCGGTCAGCGGTCAGCGGTCAGCGGTCAGCGGTCAGCGGTCAGCGGTCAGCGGTCAGCGGTCAGCGGTCAGCGGTCAGCGGTCAGCGGTCAGCGGTCAGCGGTCAGCGATTTTCCGTTTTTTATTCGCAATCCGCAATCCCCAATTCTCAAATCCGCAATTCCCCCGGTTCCGCACCCTCCACTCCGCACTCTCCACTCCGCACTCCGCACTCCGCACTTCCCAACTCCCCACTCCCCACTCCCCACTCAATACACTCCCACCGTCGTCTGTCCCGCGATCTTGCTGAACGGACGCACTCCGCTGACGCCGTCCCACGGATACTTATCGCAAGGCTTCTCTCGCTCGCCTTCGTCTCGTTCGAGGAAGCCTGGTATGAACGTCTCTCGAGTCAACGTGGTCAGTCGAACCCGTCCGGTTTCGCCGTAGCCGACAACCCGATCTCGATCGTTGAACGAAACCACCTCGATGACCGCCCGAGGCTGGGGCGCGAAATAGCTGATCTTATATCCGTCGTCCGGAGTCACCGGTTTCGAGCAGGCCAAACCCATCAGCGTATTACCATAGGTCGGCGTCAAATAAACGCCTTCACCCAGCAGTTCTTCTATTGCGAACCGCGTGTATTGAGGCGTGAATTCAGTGCCGCCCGCGAAGATTCCGGTGATTCCGGACGACTTTATGCTCGTCCCCCGATTCTCGAGTTCTTCGGCCAGCGCTTCGAGAAGCTTCGGCGTGGTGAACAGACACTTGATATCGTGCCCTGCTCCGAGAATCGTGATCGCCTGATCGATCACGTGAGCTTTGTATTGATCCAGCGCCACGGACTCTCCCCACTTGATCAGCTTGATCACCCACCGAGGATCGAGGTCCACGCAGAAACAGATTCCCCCCCGGTATTGGCACAGGTGCTCGACCGCGAGCCTCAGCCGGCGCGGTCCCGAAGGCCCCAGCATCAGCCAGTTGGCCCCTCGCGGGAAGTACTCGTCCGGAAGCGTATCGCTGAACATTTCGTAGTCGATGCGGAAGTCTTCGATCTGGAGACGGCTCTTAGGCACGCCGGTCGTCCCGCCCGTCTCGAAGGTGAACAGCGGTCTTCCGGCCAGTCCCTTTGGCAGCCAGCGGCGCACCGGCCCGCCCCGCAACCAGTCGTCTTCGAAGGGCGGAAATCTCCGTAGGTCCTCGAAGGAATGAATTTCGTTTCTCGGATCCCAAGCCAGTGTCGAAGCAAACTCCAGCCAGAACGGGCATCCCGTCTCCGGGTTGAAGTGCCACTCGATCATCTCTCGAGCATGGGCGTCGAGTTGTCTCTTCGCTTCTTGAATCCTGATATCGAGGTCTGCCGCCGCTACACTCATGAAGTCATCTCGCTCGCCGGGTGAGCCCTTCTCCGGAGGTTCCATTCGATACTTATCGGTCCGTCGGCTCCCTCAGGTTAGGCTCGCAATTATAGCCGGATCACCTGTAGTCCACGCAATGTTGAAAAGACTGGTGGTGGGGTAATTGTGTTGCTGAGACAGGAAAGAAGAGTTTCTCGCAAAGCCGCAAAGATCGGCGCGAAGGCCGCGAAGCAGCGTTGCAAGGGAAAAGAATAGTCGGATGCGATGAACCGCTAAAGGCCACATAGACTGCGGCGCGGCGGAGCCGCAACAAGAAGAAAACGCCTGTGAAGCAAACCCGAATAATCTCATTTTTCTCGGATGGCTTCTTTGCACCCTTTGCGCCGATCTTTGCGTCTTTGCGAGAAACTCTTTTTTCCCGATTTGGCCGCGGACGGAGCTTGTCCGAAGAGCAGCACTTTATGACCCCACTACCAAAAGACTCGAAGGCGGTTCGGACTTGTTATATGAGGCCTTTCAGCCGCCTGATAGTATGGAGTTTGGCAAACTTGGATTGCGCTTTTGGCAGCAAGCAATTGGTTCAAGTTCGCCAGTCATCGGCAACTCTCAGGCTGGGAAGGGCGGCTTGCCCCCGCTCCGCAGCCAGTTCGAGTCAAGCGAGTGGAGCGGGGACACGCCGCCCTTCCCGACCTGAGAGTTGCTGGGATCGAACATGGAAACCCGATATCGCTCTTCCCGAAATGGACAAACTCCAGAGTGGGAACATCGCTCCTGGAAATCCGTATTTGGATTCAGCCTGGGTGACGCTGTGAGGTTCACAATCTCCAGTTGTCCAGGCGTGATGGTTGCTTACGTATTCGTTGAGCATGGTGTCCCAAGTACTTTCGTGCGTTATGCCGCGCATCGATCGTTCTCATCCCAGTTTCTATCAAAAACATCTGGAGGTATTGAGCAGTGAGAGAAAGAACTTACAAACAAAAGAGCAACCGTATGATGAGTCGAAACTGGCGCGCAGTGCTATTGTGCGTCGTTTTCGCGAGTGTTTTCTGTTACCAGATCAACATCACTACGAGAGCCGCGGCCGGCGGTCTCGATCTAACCTTCGGCAGCGGAGGCAAAGTAACCACCGATCTTGGGCTCGCGGTCACGGACACAGGCCAGGCGGTCGCGATCCAACCCGATGGCAAAATAGTGGTGGCGGGATCGGGCTGCGCCGGGGCCGGACCTTGCCAGGACATCAACGTCGTCCGCTATAACGCGAACGGAACTCTCGACGCGAGTTTTGGCGTTGGAGGAAAGGCTACAGCCGGTCTTGGAGCATCGGCGTTCGCCCTCTCGCTTCAGAGCGACGGAAAAATCGTCATCGCCGGAAACACACATGGATCCAATATTGATTTCGCCGTTGTTCGGTTCAACGGCAATGGGAGTTTGGACGCCGCCTTCGGGTCAGGTGGAGTGGTGACGACCGACTTCTTCGGCGGGCCTGATTTCGTCCGCGGTATGGCGATTCAAGCGGACGGGAAGATCATCATCGCCGGCGGCGCGGCGAGTCCCCCGGGCGACGGGGACTTCGCGCTTGCCCGCTATAATCCGAACGGCTCGCTGGACTCGACATTCGACGGCGACGGAAAGCTCACAACCAGGATCTCCGCTTTTGACGAGACTGCGACGGCCGTCGCCATTCAACCGGACGGCCGCATAGTCGCTTCAGGATCGGGGCTGGGGTTCACCTTGATTCGTTACGACACCGGCGGCTCTCTTGACGCCGGCTTCGGCGCCGGCGGTATTGCGTCGGCCTTTGGCGGGGTAGGTCTCGCGATGGCGCTTCAACCTGACGGCCGAATTGTTCTTGCTGGTTTTGGGGGCAGCCTCTTTGATTTCGCCGTCGCCAGATTCGACGCGGCCGGCCATCTGGACCCCGCGTTCGGTTCAGGCGGAATCATCGTAACTCCGATGGGAGGCGAGAACATCGCATTCGCCGTGGCCATTCAAAGCGATGGGAGAATTCTAGCGGGAGGGTACGCAACCAACGCCGTCACCGGGAGAGACTTCGCCATCGCACGTTACAATTTCAACGGCGCATTAGACCCCACGTTCGGAGTTGGCGGCAAGATATTCACCGACTTCTCGGGCGGCGAGGATCTTGCGTTCGGATTAGCTCTTCAAACTGACGGGAAAATAGTGGCGGCGGGATTCGCGTCCGGCAGCAGCACCGCGCAAGATTTCGCCGTTGCGCGTTACGACGCGGGCAACCTGTGCTTGCAAGACGACCGAACCGGCGACCGGGTCAGCTTCAATCCGGACACCGGGGCGTACTTGTTCACTCAATGCGGCGCTAAAGGCGTCACAGTGGGCGGAGTTGGCAAGGTGATCAGGAGTCAATGCCAGATCGAGATCAAGCAAGAGAATGCGAACCAAAACGTCCTGGTGCTCTTCGATCCTTGCCGCCTGCGCGGCTCGGCTACCATCACGGCCTCGGGAAAGACGTTCGTAATAGCGGATTCGGAGACCAGCAAGAACACTTGTACTTGCCCTTGATTTCCCGAGGGGGAGTGGGGGTTCGGAGTGGGGGGGTCGGAGTGGGGAGTTCGGAGTGGGGAATGCGGAGTGGGG
>JAHFUG010000017.1:0-8274 GCA_023265195.1 Blastocatellia bacterium
TGATTGATGATTGCAGCGGCATCTTTCCTCACTTCTCAATCCTCAATCCGCAATCCTCAAGCATCAATCAATTCCCCGTTCATCAATCATCAATCATCAATCATCAATCATCAATCATCAATCATCAATTCCCCTTCATCAATTCCCCGTTCATCAATCATCAATTTGCAATCATCAATTCCCCTTCATCAATTCCCCTTCATCAATCATCAATTTGCAATCATCAATTCCCCTTGATCAATTCCCCGTTCATCAGTCTTCGCGGGCGGCCATTCCGTCGGTTGGCCGAATCTCGTCCGCCTTCTTCGCGGCGGTGATCGCTTTTGCGTTGCTGCGGCCGTTGATCGCCGGTGGCGCAATGCCGATGCCAATGCCGCTGGTTGCCGCGATTGTTTCGACGGTCTTGCTCTACGCCGTAGGCGCGCGGCGTGACGCCGTAGCGTCTTTTATGCGAGCCGGGTTTCACATAGGTCTGTTCGCCTTCTTCCTGTCGTTTCCAATACTCTCGCCGGACGAGCTCGATCCAAACATCGGCGATGACATTCATTGGACGATCGGCTGGGTGCTCTTGCTGAGCATTGTGGGCTTCGAAGCGGCTTACTCCGTAAGAAAGCGCGAAAGGGGACGCAAAGTAAATGCGGACCGCGCTCCGATCGCGCTTGCTCTTAGCGCCTCCGCTCAACGGTGGCTTCTCGCGGTGGTTTGCATCGGGACGGCGGCGTGGCTGGTGACTGTCCTGGATTATTCATGGTCGGCCAACGTGCCGGTTGCCGCCGTTCTCTTGACGATGAGAGCGCCGGTGGAAGGCGCGATTGAAAACGCCTCGAACGACTTCGGCGTGGCGAGTTATGTCCTGGGCATGGGCATCACCACCGCGGGGGTAGCGGCGTCGCTGCTCATCACTTCACTTAAAAGTCCGTCCTACGGCGTCAAGGCCGTGAGTTGGGCGTCCCTTCTGCTTTGTGCGACTGTAGGATTCTTGCGAGGGTCGCGGGCCGTCTTCTTTTATTCGTTCGCGCCGCTCGCTGTCACCTGTTGGATGATGTTCTCGGGCCGCCGTTTTGCCAGGGCTTTTCGCTGGGCCTGGATAGGAGCGGCCTCGGCCGTTCTGATCGTCGTATGGGGGGCGATGTCCGCCATGAGAGGCGCCGACATCCGGGCGTACGAGGGAGGATGGGACAATATCTCACCGGCGATTCACGTTCACGGCGCGTTCGACATCTACTCGGCTCTGGCCGGCATCGTCAAGGCGTTTCCCGAGCAGATCGAGTTTCAATACGGAGCATCGCTGGTTCCCCTTGTACTCGGATGGACGCCAAGAGCCATCTGGCCGGAGAAGCCGTATCCGTTCAGCTTATACGCCAACATTATCAAAGGAGAGACGCTCGAGGTCCGAACAGCCAGCATCGCCGTGGGACTTCCGGGCGAAGGGTACGGGAATTTCGGTCTCGCGGGAGCTTGTTTATGGGGCGCTCTGATGGGGCTCGCGTGCAGAAAAGGGGACGACTACATAGGCCGGCTGCACGGACGCAACCCTCTCAGTCTGCACCTTGCGGGTTTCGGCGGAATCTGGGCCGCGATGATCGTAAGAGGCGGAGTGCCCGAGATGTTCTACATGGGATTGAACGTGATCGCGATGCCCGTGTTATTAGCGTTCATTCTTTCGAGGAGAGCGAGAAGGATTGCGCCGGTTCCACACCCGAGAGAGGCGCCACGTTTTTAGAGATGGTGTTGCGGTGATCCCGCACCCCAGCGGGGTGCAATGTTTATAGATACAGTGTTGCAGTGATCCCGCACCCCAGCGGGGTGCGACAAAACTCCGGGGTGGGATGACAAATGTACGGCGATTTTATAAACATAGCACACCCCGCTGGGGTGAAGCGCTGGGGTAGGATCAACCGTACGCCGGGTCTATAAACGTTGCACCCCGCTGGGGTGCTGCCTCGCCAAAAGGAAATCTCAATGAACACCGCGGTGATCTACTCAAAGCTGGCTCCGTTCCATGTGGCCCGGTTGCAACACGCTGGAAAGCTTTGGAACGAGCGCGGCTCGCATCTCACCTGCGTTGAAATCGCGAGCGAACAGTCGAGCTACGGCTGGGAGCCGAGCCTGCCGTCATCCGGCGAGTTCACCCGAATCACGATCTTCGAAGGCAGAGACTATTGTGGATTGTCCGGACGAGAAGTGCGCCGCGAGATCAATCGCGCGTTCGAGCATATCGACGTCGATGTGATGGTCGTGAACGGTTGGAGCTCCACTGAATCACTGGCGGCCCTCGGTTGGTGTACGCGGCGAGGAGTTCCACGAGTGGTCATATCGGACAGCCAGTACATCGACTCGCGCCGGAGATTCTGGAAGGAAGCGATGAAGCGCTTCTTTCTGGCCCAGTGCCATTCGGGGTTCACGGGCGGCTCCCCTCACATTCGCTATTTGGAATCGCTCGGCTTTCCGGCGAAGCACTGCGTTGTTGGCTGTGACGTGATCGACAATGAATTGTTCCTCCCGGTCCTTCGCCGCAGGCTTGAAGAGCATGTCGAAGAAGCGCCATCGACGATGGAACTCTTGAGTTGTTTACGCCTCTTGAAAATCAAGAACGTGCCGGCCGTTCTGCAAGCCTTGTCCCGCGTGAAGATTCCCTGGCGCTGGACTCTTGCCGGCGACGGGCCCGAGCGAGGTTCTATCTTGAAGATAATCCGAAGCCTCGGACTCGAAGACCGAGTAGTGACGCTCGGCGCGGCGCCCTATAGCTCGATCGGCGGACTCTACGACAAAGCGGGCGTATATCTACAGCCGAGCCTCTCGGAATCGTGGGGTCTCGCGGTCAACGAAGCAATGGCGTCAGGGCTGCCCGTCCTGGTCTCGCGGCAATGCGGATGTCATGAAGATCTGGTCCTGGATGGAGTCAACGGCTACACGTTCGACCCCAGAAGCATTGACGATTTGGTTTCCGCTCTTGAACGCATGTGGCGGCGGCGAGATGAGTGGAGTGAAATGGGGCTTCAATCCAGCCGGATCATACGATTCTGGTCCCTCGATCTGTTTAGCGGAAGCCTTTGGCGAGCCTGTGAGATTGCCGCCGAGCGCGCGGCGCGGCGAGTTCCGGCGCGGCCGAGGCTAGCACAGCTTTGGCGATTGGTTTGAAGATTGGTTTGAGGATGAATGAGAGTCCTTCACGTAGTTCCTAGCCTTTCATCCGATTCAGGCGGGCCCGCGCGATCCGTGCCCGAGCTATGCCGGGCCCTCTCGCTGGCGGGCGTTGAAGTCACGCTTTACGCGGCTTGGTCGCGAGGGGATTCTCTCACGATAGATCGAACCCGCGAGCCGTTCCGATGTGAAATGTTTGCTTCGAGCGCTGGACGGTTAGGCGCCTCGCTCGAGCTGTACAATGGAATCCGATCGAATTCAACGGAGTTTGATCTCATTCACATTCACAGCCTCTGGAATCCGATCGCGACGATGGCGGCCCGAGCCGCCCGCGCAAGCCGAGTACCTTATGTGATTGCTCCACGAGGAATGCTCGGGCGGGTCTGCATGCAAAAGGGAGCGCTTCGAAAGCGAGCTTATGGTCTCTTATTTGAAAGACGAACAATCGAAGGCGCGGCCATGTTGCATTACCTGAATCGGAACGAATTCGCGGAGGCCGACCGCTCCTGGTTCAAAGCCGACGAGTGCTTCATCGCTCCGAACGGCGCCGCGGCGGATATAGGGCCGATCGCCAGCGGAGGCTTCCGAAAGCGGTTTCCTGAGCTTATGGACCGCACGATCCTCTTATTTCTGGGGAGGCTGGATAGAATCAAAGGTCTCGAGTTGCAGATCGAAGCGCTCGAGCTTCTGGCCGCAACGCATCCGCGCATTGTTTGGGTTGCGGTCGGCCCGGACGCGGGCGATTGGCCTCGGATTGATTCGCTTATAAAGAGCAAGAGGCTTGAAGCGCATGCGAAATGGCTCGGGCCGCTTGACGGATATTCGAGATATGAGGCGCTTGCTGATGCGGACGTTGTGCTGCAAACGTCGCATCACGAATGTCATTCGATCTCGATAAACGAAGCGCTCGCGGTCGGCGCGCCGCTGGTCATCAGCCACGAAGCGCACTTCGATTGCGTCGAGAGCAGTGGAGCCGGATTCGTTGTTGAACGAAACGGACGAACGATCGCCGAGGCCGTCGAACGCATACTGAATTCAAACACGTTAGCTGAGCAAATGCGCGAAGCGGGCCGCAAATTGGCGAGAGAACGGTTGAGTTGGGAGCGCATTGCCGATTCGGTTATCAAGGAATACAGGGACATCATTTCACGCCGGACTCCGGCGATTGGTCAGGCGAACTTCCACCGATCACCTTTCGCCGCCGCCGGGCCCGATGAGCGGAAGGACGCCGCGATCGATGGCCAGGCGCCAAGAGAATGCCCTTACGCGGATCGCAGCGGGGTGCAATGTTTATAGAGACGGCTCTGTGTTGATTCCCCCCAGCGGGGTGCAATGTTTATAGAGACAGTGTTGGGGTGGTCCAGCACCCCAGCGGGGTGCAATGTTTATAGAGACAGTGTGGGGTGGTCCCGCACCCCAGCGGGGTGCAATGTTTATAGAGACAGCTTTGTGTTGGTCCAGCACCCCAGCGGGGTGCAATGTTTATAGAGACGGCTTTGTGTTGGTCCAGCACCCAGCGGCGCGCAATTAGTGGATCCGGGCATCGGTCTTGACTGTTGCGAAGCGGTCGTGACATTGCACCCCGCTGGGGTGCGGAAAGCCATGCGGTGGGATGACAACCGTCCGCCCGGTCTATAAACATTGCACCCCGCTGGGGTGCGGAAAGCCATGCGGTGGCATGACAACCGTCCGCCGGGTCTATAAACATTGCACCCCGCTGGGGTGCGGAAAGCCATGCGGTGGGATGACCAACGTTCGCCCGGTCTATAAACATTGCACCCCGCTGGGGTGGTGCGGAAGGGACTCCGGCTTCCCCATCTGCTGTTTCACTTTCCGCGATCAGTGGCCAAATTCAATGCACTTGCTTCATGAGCTTCGCGGTTTCAATTGCTTCTTGTAAACAAACCGATATGTGTGGCATTGCCGGAGTAATCGGAGACTTTTCAAAGCGAGTGGTTCATAACGCCGTGCACTCCATGCTGGAGAGCGAATCACACCGCGGGCCGGACGATGAAGGCGTCTACGTCGTCTCGGCGGATGATTTGACGATTGCGCTCGGCGCGCGGCGGCTCGCGATCCTGGATGTGTCGCCGCTAGGCCATCAGCCGATGATCAACGCCGACACGGGGGATGTTCTGGTCTTCAACGGAGCGGTGTACAACTTCAAGGAGCTTCGCGCGACGCTCGTGAGCGAAGGCTATCGGTTCAAGAGCAACAGCGATACTGAAGTCATTTTGCGTGGGTACGAGCGATGGGGAAGGGAAGTTGTTGAGCGATTGAAAGGGATGTTCGCTTTCGCGGTGTGGGACGCGCGGCGGCGGCGCCTCTTTCTCGCAAGAGATCATTTGGGCGTCAAGCCGCTCTATTACTCGCTGCTAAGAGGAAAGGGACTCGCTTTTGCCTCGGAGCTCCGCGGCCTGACCGCTGCTGGCCTGGCTCCCGTTGTTGTAGACACGCAGGGGCTGGCTGGATACTTGGCGTATGGAGCCGTCCAGGAACCAATCACTATCATCGACGGAGTCGTGCAACTGCCGGCGGGCTCATGGCTCGAAGCCGACGCATCAGGAAAGCTGGTCGAGGAAGGGCGGCATTGGACTATACCCGAGACCGAGCCCGCTACAAGTTCCATCGACTCGTTAGCGGAGGAGGGACGGAGTTTGCTCGAGGCTTCGGTCACATCGCACTTGATCAGCGACGTGCCCATCGGCATTTTCCTGAGCTCGGGCCTGGACTCGACGGCGATCCTCGGATTGGCGAAGAGAACCAGGGAGGAAGTTCATGCCTTTACGGTTTCATTTCCCGACGATCCGGCGTTCGATGAAAGAGCGATAGCGCTCAAGACAGCCAGACGGCTCGGCGCCGTCTATCACGATTATCCGATCGGCTCGGAGGTCGCGCTCGAGTGGGCGAGAGAGGGGCTCGATCGAATGGATCAGCCGGCGATGGATGGTCTAAACACCTACATAGTTTCAAGAGCGGTTCACGAACAGGGAATCACCGTGGCGCTGTCGGGGCAGGGAGGCGACGAGGTCTTCGGAGGCTACCGCTCATTTCGCGGCGTGCCCAGATGGCGGCGGCGGACGAGTTGGATGCGGCCGCTGCCTGAGGGATTGAGGGGAGCATTGGCCAGCGCCGCGGCGTCTTATTGTGGAAGCGTCGTTCAAAAGAAGGCTTATGATATAGCGCGCACCGGACCGGATCTCGGCGGCATCTACTTTCACTATCGCCGCCTCATGTCCGATGACGACCTGAGGTATCTTGGTTTCAACGCCGCAAGCCTCGGCTTGTCGCCGTCCTTTCATCGTCATCCGGAAGGCGGTTGCCGTTATGTCATTCCGGATGACGGCGTCGCCTCGGTGAGCCGGCTGGAGTCGGTGTTCTATCTTGGCAACACCCTGCTGCGGGACGGCGACGTGTTTGGCATGGCGAACTCACTCGAGATCAGGGTGCCGTTCCTCGATAAGGACCTGGTCGAATGGGCGTTCAAGCTTCCTGGAAATGTTCTATTGCCCGAAGGCGCGCCCGCGAAATTCCTGTTGAGAAAGATGTGCGGCGAGTTTTATTCCAAGGAGCAAATCGATCAGCCAAAACGCGGATTCACCCTGCCGCTTTCGCGATGGCTTCTGGGGCCGCTGCGAAGCGTAATGGAAGAACGGCTGGAGTCGGTCAAGGAATCAGGGCTCGTTGCGCCGGAGGGAGTGGATCGCTTAAAGGGCGTCTTCCTGCGCGAACCGGAGACGGCGGCATGGTCGAGAGTCTGGGGACTGGTCGCGCTTGGTCACTGGCTATCAAGACATGAGTGATGAATGATGAATGATGATTGATGATTGATGAATGCGGATTCCGGGAAGATGCTGCATTCATCAATCATCATTCATCAATCATCAATTTCTCATAAAAAGAGGAGCATCTGAAACTGAAGCACTTGTCGGTCATAGTACTCACCTGCAATGAGGAGGCTAATCTGCCGGACTGCCTCGCCAGTCTCGACGGGCTTGACTGCGACGTCTACGTCGTTGACTCGGGCAGCACCGATAAGACGCTGGAGATCGCCGCCGAAGCTGGAGCCACGGTGGTCACTCACCCTTTTGATAATTATTCCGCGCAACGAAACTGGTGTCAGGGAAATCTCGCCATAACAACGGACTGGGTGCTTCACCTGGACGCGGATGAAAGGCTCACCCCTGGTCTTGTCGCCGAAATCGGCCTCGCCTTACGAGCGTCGAGTGAGACCGTTGACGGTTTTATGCTGCGGCGGCGGACGGTTTTCATGGGCAAGTGGATCAAGCACGGCGGACACTACCCGTCATATCAGTTGAGACTCTTCCGCAAAGATCGAGGCCGATGCGAAAACCGGCTCTATGACCAGCACTTTCTCTGCGATGGACACATCGGCGCCTTGAGCAATGATTACATCGACATTGTCACGGCTAGCTTCAATGAATGGACCGCCCGTCACCTGCGCTGGGCCAAAGTTGAAGCCGCGGAGATGGCTCGCGGCTATGGAAACGACGATCGGCTGCGGCCGAGATTATCGGGCGATCCAAGGGAGCGGCGGCGATGGTTGCGCGAGAAGATTTACGCCCGTTCGCCGATCTACATCAGAGCCATTGCGTACTTTTTCTATCGTTACGTCCTTCGGCTCGGGTTCCTCGACGGCAAGCAGGGCTTGGTTTTCCATCTGATGCAGGGGCTTTGGTATCGATTCGTCATCGACGTTAACCTCGATCATCGGCTTGGCTCGGCGAGCGAGGTCGACGAACATCGAAGAATTATCGGGCCGGATAGAGAGGCTTGCTCCCGATCCTCTGGCCTTCCTTTCCACTAGGACCCGCCTTCAGGAAATGGGGCGAGCCTCTCTTTCCGACCCGTGAATTGGCCGTGGTAATGCTTTTGCCCTCCATAGGAGGGCAATGTTTATAGCATGCCAAGCGGGAGGTTCCGCCCTCCGTAGGAGGGCCATGTTTATAGCATGCCAAGCGGGAGGTTCCGCCCTCCGTAGGAGGGCCATGTGTTTTCGAGGATTGCGACACTTTTTGTGCTACCTTGCAAACACAGATCGACATGGCCCTCCTGACCGAGGGCGGATGCCGCGCTCCGATCGCTTGCTATAAACATGGCCCTCCTGAC
>JAHFUG010000017.1:8374-12919 GCA_023265195.1 Blastocatellia bacterium
ATAGCAATATCGAGAAACCCGGCCTCGCGCTTTCATCACAAGATTCTGTTCACGCTACGGAATCGTCCAAGCCTTGGCTTGATACGCGACAGGCTCGCCAACGCCGCTCGAGTTCACGATGTAGGTGAACTGCTCGCGAAGGCGCTTGGTTCTCCGCGCCGCCGGCCCGCTCAAGAGAGAGTCGAACATCACTACGCGCACATGGCGTCGGCATTTTTCGTCTCTCCGTTTGATCAAGCCGCTTGTATGTCGATCGATGGTTTTGGCGACTTCTCGAGCGCGAAATGGGGGATCGGGCGTGGCTCTTCTATCAAGACGCTCGGAACAGTCGGTTTTCCCCACTCGCTTGGGATCTTTTATACGGCGATCACCCAATACCTGGGCTTCCCAAACTATGGAGACGAGTACAAAGTGATGGGCCTGGCCTCATATGGAGAGCCGGAGTACCTCGACGTATTTAGACGGATCGTTCGCTTGACCGCCGACGGTTTCGCGCTGGATCTGGATTACTTCGTCCATCACAAACAAGGCGCGCCGATGAACTGGAACGGAAGCGCGCCGGCGCTGGGCAGAATCTATTCGGACGAACTTGTTCGAAGGCTCGGGCCGGCCCGCGAATCCGCCGCTCCAATCGAGCCGCGCCATATGAACCTGGCGGCGTCGCTTCAATCGCTGACGGAGGAGATTTACCTCGGGCTTCTTCAACGGCTCCAGCAAACCACGCGAATGAGGGCGGTGTGTGTCGCGGGCGGCGTAGCGTTCAACAGCGTTGCAAACGGCGGAATCCTCGAAGAGACCGGCTTTGACGACGTTTACATTCAACCGGCGGCGGGCGACGCAGGTACGGCGATCGGAGCGGCGTACAGTGTCTGGCATTCAAGCACGCGGAGGCCGAGAGACTTCGTGATGCGCCATTCATTCTGGGGTCCGGAGTATTCAGATGAATCGATCCGCCTGACTCTCGAAACCAGACGCCGTGCTTTGACCGAATCGAGCATAGCCGCCGAATTGGAAGACGACGACGATCGGCTCTGCGCCCGCGCCGCCGAGGCCATTGCATCAGGACTGATCGTGGGCTGGTTTCAAGGCCGGATGGAGTGGGGCCCTCGCGCGCTGGGTAATCGCAGTATTCTAGCCGATCCTCGGAGGGCCGGTATGAAGGATGTTCTAAACTTGAAGATCAAGAACCGCGAATCCTTTCGCCCGTTCTGTCCTTCGATACTGCTCGAGCATGCTCCGGAGTACTTCGAAAGCTCATACCCGGAGCCGTTCATGCTCAAGGTCTATCGAGTAAAGCCGGATAAGCGCGAATTCATCCCCGCCGTTACGCACGTTGACGGAACTGGCCGGCTCCAAACCGTCAGTAAGGAAGAGAATCCGAGATACTACAAACTGATCGAGCGCTTCTACCGGCTGACCGGAGTGCCGGTGCTGCTGAACACCTCGTTCAATGAGAACGAGCCGATCGTGCGTTCGCCTGACGACGCAATCGATTGTTTTCTGCGGACGGAGATCGACTTGTTGATCATCGGCGATCGCATACTGGCGAGACCGGCCGCAGTGTCTCTACTTCGATGGAATGAGACGGCGCGAGCGGCGAATGGCAGAGGACCGTGCAGTTCGGCCATTCTCGGTTGCGCTTTTGACAGGAAGCAATTGGTTGGTCAGTCAAACATCAAAAAATCACAGGTCGGGAAGAGGGATTTATCCCCGCTCCTTGTTGCTACAGACAGGTCACTCCTACGGAGTTGAGAATGAGAATTGCCAAACTACTGACTGAGGAGCAATGAGGCGGGCTTGTTGCTACAGACAGGTCACTCCTACGGAGTTGAGAATCAGAATGGCCAAACTGTTGACGGAGGAGCAATGAGGCGGGCTTGTTGCTACAGACAGGTCACTCCTACGGAGTTGAGAAACGAGAATGGCCAAACTGCTGACGGAGGAGCAATGAGGCGGGCTTGTTGCTACAGACAGGTCACTCCTACGGAGTTGAGAAAATGAGAAGGGCCAAACTACTGACTGAGGGGCAACGCACCACGTACAAGGGCATGAATAGCCACGCTCCTTCAAAGAAACAATGAAGGTACTGCTGTTGAACCAAGCCTTTTACCCCGACGTCGTGAGCACAGCTCAGCACCTCGCCGATCTGGCTCTCGGACTGATCGAAAGAGGCGATGAAGTGACCGTAATCTGTGGCGGCCACGGTTACGACGACGGGCGCGTTCGCTTCCGCAAGAAGGAAGTATGGAACGGGATCGAGATCATCCGCGTCCCTTCCTCGAGCTTCGGTAAGGGATCGAGATGGCGAAGGGCGTTGGACTTCGGAAGTTTTATGATCTCCTGCGCCGCAGCGCTCGCGGTTTCAAGAAAGTTCGATATGGTCGTCTCTCTAACGTCGCCGCCGCTGATCTCGGTGCTGGGAGCGACGTTCACCAGGATAAGAGGCGGACGCCTTGTCTCCTGGGTGATGGATCTGAATCCGGATGAAGCAATAGCGGCAGGCTGGCTCCGGAGCGGATCGCTGGCGGCTAGAGCGCTTTCATCACTAACCCTGTACAGCTTCGACAAATCGGCCAAGATCATCGTGCTGGACAGATTCATGAAGACCCGCGTGGCCGGCATGGGCGTTCCGGAAGAAAAGATCGAGGTGATCTCTCCTTGGTCTCACGACCATATGGTCAAGTACGATCAGGCCGGGCGATTGGCTTTTCGCGAACGACATGGCCTTACCGGCAAGTTCGTGGTCATGCACTCGGGCAATCACAGTCCATGCCATCCTATGGATACATTGCTGGAGGCCGCGAATCGGATGAGCAGCGATGACGAAGTGCGCTTCTGCTTCGTCGGCGGCGGCAGCGAAATGGCTAAGATCCGGCGTTATCGAGAGACGTTCGCGCTTGAAAACATAACTTGTCTTCCGTACCAGCCCCTGGAAGGTCTCTCGGCGTCGCTTTCCGCCGCTGACTTGCACGTCGTCGTAATGGGGGATGAGTTCGTTGGGATCGTTCATCCCTGCAAGGTCTATAACATCATCTCGCTTGGCATTCCGCTCTTGTATATCGGCCCGGGCGAAAGCCACATAGGAGACTTGATGGCTCGGGGAGACTGGGCCGGGCTCTCTCACCGGGCGGATCATGGAAATGTTCAAGCCGTGGTCGATCAAGTGCTCTCGGCCAAACGGTTCCGCGCCACTGTGAGGTCTCACGCGCCGGCGGCCGCCTGCACGAAAGATGTGCGGCTTCGGCGGTTGATTCAATCAATCGCGCCCGAGACCGGCGACTTTCCCACTGGACCTCGATTAGATGCTCCCGCAACAGTTATCCGGTGAATTCCGGTGAAGCAAACTCAATTAAGAAAGCGAAGGTGTCGACATGTCGGAAAAACCAAGGGTTCTTGTTACAGGAGCGGGAGGGTTCATTGGACATCATTTGATCAAATACCTGGTGGGCCGAGGATATTGGGTCAGGGGCGTCGATATAAAGGAGCCGGATTACGAGCCGACCGCCGCTCACGAATTTCAGCTCCTCGATCTTCGCTATGAGACAAGTTGCTTGAGAGCAACGAAGGGAATAGACGAGGTCTACGCCTTAGCGGCCAATATGGGGGGCGTCGGCTTCATCGAGCGCAACCGAGCGCTGATTTGCCACGACAACAGCTTGATCAACGTGAACAGTATCGAGGCTGCCCGATTGAATCGGGCGGCGAGATTCCTATTCACGTCGAGCGCTTGTGTTTATCCAGCGTACCTTCAGACCAACACCGAGGCCACTCCACTGAAGGAGGAAGACGCCTATCCGGCCGACGCCGAAGATGGATATGGCTGGGAGAAGCTCTTCATGGAACGAGTGTGCCGTCATTATCACGAGGAGTATGGTCTAGAGACCAGGGTTGTGAGGTTCCACAACATCTTTGGGCCGTTGGGCGCTTTCGAGGGAGGACGCGAAAAATCTCCCGCCGCCATCTGTCGAAAGGTGGCGCTCGCCACGGACGGCGGCGCCATAGAGGTTTGGGGAGATGGCGAGCAGACGCGGTCCTATTGCTACATCAAAGATTGCGTGGAAGGGATCTACCGGCTGATGAGAAACAGCTATTGCGGCCCTTTGAACCTGGGACAGGACCGGTTCGTCAAGATAAGCGAACTGGTTGACATGGTAGCTCATTCAGCCGGGAAGAGAATTCTTAAGCGCTTCGATGTTACGAAACCTCAAGGGGTGCGAGGCCGCACCAGCGACAACACACGGTTGCGGCAAGTGCTCAATTGGAGCCCCTCAGTCTCCCTCGAAGAAGGTATCGAGAAGACCTATCACTGGATTGAATCAGAGGTAACCAAGCAAGCTCAGCCAGCACCTAAAGTGTCCGCCGCAAGCCCGTTTTGAAAATTGAAACCACGAAGATCACGAAGGCCACGAAGTAAAGAAACAGCGTTTGAGCAGCCATTAGTCAGTAGCCAGCAGTGTAATCAGGAGTCAACCGCGTTGGTCGCATGCCAACGGCGTGCAATATTTGTAGAACCGGCGCACGTTTGTCATCGCACGCCGGACTTTT
>JAHFUG010000017.1:13019-25175 GCA_023265195.1 Blastocatellia bacterium
CGCCATGTTTATAGTCTCGGTGATCGTTCGCCATCGCATCCCGAAGCTTCTCGCACCCCGCCGGGCACCCGCCCCTGATTCCTCACGTTTGAAATGAGATTTCATGGCTTCGATGTACGTCTTCGCCTTTCTTAGCGCGGTAACGCTCTCGTTCGTGTTGACCCGATGCGTGAGAGAGGTGGCCAAATCAAAGGGTTGGATGGGGGCCCCTCACGGCCATCACATCCACGGCCATTCGATTCCACGATTGGGCGGAGTCGCGATCTTCGTCACAACCGGGGCGATCATGGTTGCGCTTACGTTAGGAGCAAGGCTGGTTGGTGTTGATCCGGGCTTCAACTGGCTGCCGATAGCTTTCCTGCTTGTTCCCGGCGCGCTCGTGTTCTTAGTGGGCTTATGCGACGACTTTCGACCCGCGACCCCTGTCGCCAAGTTCATCGTGCAAGGCGCGGCGGCGATCATACTGTATGCGGGAGGCTATGGAGTATTCCGAACCCCGCTGTTCGGAGCGCACGAATTCGGCTGGGTGTCGCTTCCTCTGACGATCATCTGGGTGATCTCGATTTCAAACGCGTTCAACCTTATCGACGGCCTGGATGGATTGGCTGGGGGTTCGGCTCTATTCTCCACTCTCGTCGTCTTCGTTCTGTCGCTGACAAGCCACAATGTGCTGGTGTCGATCTCAACCCTGGTGTTAGCCGGGTCGATCGTAGGATTTCTTCGGTTCAATTTCAACCCGGCAACAATTTTTCTCGGCGACTGCGGGAGCCTCTTCATTGGATTCATGTTGAGCGCGCTCGCGCTAGCTGGATATCAGAAGACGCCGACGATAGTGGCCGTCTCAATCCCCGTCGTGTCGTTCGGGCTTCCGATAGCCGAAACGATTCTGTCGATCTTTCGGCGGTTTCTGCTCGGCCAGCCGCTGTTGGCCGCGGATCGGAATCACATACACCATCGGCTGCTAAAACGCGGCCTGTCCCAGAGGCAAGCCGTGCTGACGCTTTATGGAGTCTCCGCGCTGTGCGGGCTGCTCAGCTTGTTCTTGCTCTACCCGGGGGGCGGCTCGACTGGGGTTGTTCTTGTAGTGCTCGGGACCGTGGCGTGCTTTGGCGTAAAGCGGCTCGGGTATCACGAATTCCACGAACTCGGAAGGGTGGCTCAGCGGACCGTCGAAAGGAAGAGAGTCATCGCCAACAACGTAGCGATACGAATAGCATCGGAGAAACTGGCGGCCGTTGAGAGTGTCTTCGATCTGCAAGCCACACTGGTCGATGCGTTTTCCGGCAATGACTTCGATGGGTTCAGCTTGAATCTGCCTGGCGAACACGATTCGCGTCTACAGCGGCGGCTTGTGAAATGGCGCCGGACGGATCCAAGCCATCTCGGCGCGAATTGCCATAGTAATGCGGCCACGGTCGATCATCAAACAACAGCCGAATGGAGCCTCATGCTTCATCTGACCGGTTCGGAGAATCAGAACCTGGGATCGTTTCTGCTCTACAAGCAATACAGCGACAAGCCGCTGTTGATCGACGTGAATCTGATAACCGCCGAATTCAAGAACTCGTTAGCCGCCGCCGTCGAGCGTGTTTCAGAGTCGAGTCGCGGAATGGAGTCGAGGGTTATCGGCGCTTCCGCCGGGGCAGGGAAGCCGCTCTTTTCATGAGGCGCGTCAAAGAGCGGCTTACGTATCGCGCGTTGCGTTCGCCGTGGTATTGCGCCTGCCTGAAGATACCGCGAGTGCTTTGGTTCTCGGGCGGAGAGGACCCGACCGTCAGATCCCGGAATCGCCGCTGATCACCGCTGCCTTCGGCCCGCTGATCCGTGCGGATCAGCGATGCGCAGGCAGCGCTGATCAGCGGCGTCCCCAATTTCTTCAGTCTCATAGATGAGAGAACGAGAGGAGACTTATGAATAGCCACGTGATTCGGATAGTGAAAAAGCTGGTTCGGCCATTACTAGCCGCCATCATTGCCAGCGTCGTACCTCTATGCCCACTGGCGCTCGCCGATCTGAAAGATACGCCAACTCAGCAGCAAGCAGGCTCTTCCAGTTATCAGACTCAAGAATTCAGCGGCACTGTCATTGCCCGGGGCGAGATAGCGATAAATGGGAATGAAGCGCCAAGTGGGACCACGGTGTTTACAAAGAGCACGGTCGCTACGGGGCCAACCGGTTCGGCGGTTATCGATCTTGGCCCGATTGGGCGAATCGAGCTGGGCCCAAACACAAACGTCCTTCTGACTTTCACCGGTGAGATGATCACCGTCGCGCCCGGTTGCGAGAGACTGACGGTTCGGGTAATTCAAGGCGAGGTCGAAGCTCGATTGGACTCCGGGGCTAGGCTGCTGCCCGAGGGCGCGAAAATTAATTTGGCAGGCGTATCCGAGCTTGCCGCGCACAAGGGTTCGATCTTCTTCCTGGACTGCAGTTCATCGAGATCGAGGACGGCCGATGGCGGCGGGGCGGCCTCGTCCGGGCCAACGATAGGAATAGTAGGCGCTGTAGGCGCCGCGGTCGCGGCTACCGCTATCAATAGGTCCGCATCCTCGCGCTCGCCAAAGGTAAGCCCCGTTCTTCCATGAGTCAGACATTCTAGTTTGGCTCCTATTTGTGACCGCAGCCTCCGGACAGTTTCAAGAGAGATAAAAGTGTCATAATACTTCTTATCGGACGCATTAATTGTGTGCGCCGGGAGAATTCGCACTGAATTCCCAGCCCCGCTTTTCCGTTCTCTTGGAATCATTCCAGCGGTCAGAGGGACGTATGACTACACTACGCACGGCATACGATGAACTCGTGCGGCCCGCGGCGGCGGTGCGCCTAAGACGATTGCGATTCCGGATGATGACCGTTGAAGGAGTCTTTAGCTGTATCTATAGGCGCAACATCTGGCTCGGAGACGAATCCATATCTGGTCCGGGCGCCAGCCTTCGACAGACGGAAGCGATCAGGACGGAGTTGCCGTTGTTGATAGATCGGTTGGGAACACGCACGCTCCTCGACGCCCCTTGTGGCGATTTCAACTGGATGAAGGAAACCAAGCTGAGATTGGATCAGTATATCGGCGCCGATATTGTAGACGAGTTGGTCCAATCCAATCGCCGCCTGCATTCCTCCGAACACCGAAGCTTTGTCAAAAAGAACCTCATCCGCGACCCGCTTCCCCGCGTGGACTTGATTTTGTGCCGGGACTGCCTCGTACACCTCTCTTACGCGGATGCTCGGTCCGCTCTGCGAAATTTTAGATCCAGCAACTCCACCTATCTCCTGGCTACGACGTTTACCGAACGGCGCTCTAACGCCGATATCGTTACCGGCGATTGGCGTCCGATAAACCTCCAGGCCCCGCCCTTCGATCTTCCCGCCCCGATTGCACTGCTCGATGAACAGTGCTCCGAAGGAAACGGACTGTATAAGGATAAGGGGCTGGGATTATGGCGCACGGCTGACATACCTTAATAGAGCTTGACCGTGGAGTTGATTGCGATGAAAGCCTCCGCGCCGGAAAGATCGAAACTTCTCAGCACTCCCCCAGGCCGGGAGGACGCAAGAAAAAGCGGCGCGCCTAAACGCTGCTTACCGGAACGCGCGACGGCAGCGTCGGGACAAAGTTAAGTCCCCAGTTTCCGATGGGACTTCACCTCGGCGGATCAGAGACCTCGCAGAGTCAGCTTGTTCTGCGCTGTCTCCTCTGCGCGCTGGGCGCCGGGGCTCTTTCGCTTTGGTCGCGGGCTCGCTAAACCGCGATCTCTGAACAACGTCCGTGCTCATCTTGATTCTCAAAGAAATCAGAGTTCAAGTCGATTATCGCGAAAGTTGAACGTTTAAGCGGATTCCTTTGAGACTTCAGCTTTCATTTCGATGGTCATATTTCCGGATTACGCCTATTACAACGCCCTGAACGGTTACTCTCTCAGGTGGTTTTACTATGATGGGTTTGAATCGCGGGTTGGCCGGTTCAAGCCGTATGGCGCCGCGCTCTTTGTAGAACCGCTTCACGGTGGCCTCGCTTCCGTCGATCAACGCCACAACCGTTTGGCCGTCGTTGGCGGTCTGCTTGGATTCCACGATGATTAGATCCGAGTCACATATATGGTCGCCTATCATCGATTCTCCTCGCACTCGCAACGCGAAAGTGCGTCCCCGTCCGAGCATATCACGGGGCACGTTCACGGTCTCGGGATTGAGGATGGCTTCTATAGGATGGCCTGCCGCGACAACGCCCAGCAGCGGTATCTCGTATTGAGTGTCTTCCTCGACGCCAGGCGGCGTGATCACTTCGATGCCGCGGCTGACGTTGGGAGTGCGGCGAATCAATCCTTCCGCCTCGAGAGCCGAGACGATCTGATGGACGCTTGCGGGTGACTTTAGTCCGAACCGGGCGCCTATCTCGGCGAGCGTCGGCGAATGGCCGTGCGCGTCAATGAATCTGCTAATGTAGTACAGAATCTCCCGGCGGCGTGGCGTCATCGGCATTTTTCCTCCGATGCGAAAATCTCCCAACCTCAGCCAGAGTTTCAGAGAGAGAGTGGCGCGGGAACGGCAGCGCAGTTTCCAAGTGACTTAGTTGTATAGGATTCGAACTGAGTGTGTATGGTTCGGAGGTACTATGATGACCCCTCGTGAGTACACTCTTCATTTCTAGGGCTCAACTCGATATTTCTAAATAGATATGTCTTCCAGTGTTCCTTATTGAATAAAAGGGAGTAGAAGGTTCGTACCCTCTCCAATATGCTTACAGCGGATAGTCTGCTGCCAAGTGCTGCTCGGAACAGCGCTGTCGGCTCACTCATGAAACCTTGAAACAAGGTCAGTTTCAAGCCAATAGATCAATGCAAAGATCACGCGGTTTCGCTCCCCCCGCCGAAACGGGTAGTGAAGTTGCCTGAGGTCCCAACCTGTCACCTGATCCGGATGAAAATGAGGGTGTCTTGCGTAGTGGTCTGGAACGCTGACTCGCGTTAGAGTCCTGTCCTCCACGGGATCGTCGAATTCCGGATGTAACTCGTATCGGAAGAGGCTGGGTGCGTCCTCCGAAGGATTCGTCTGAAGGCGATAAGCGAATTGGTGAAGGGAGGGCTCACGCTCAGCCTGCCGGAATTCCTCCATTATCGCAAAATAGAGTTCTGTCCGGCGCACTCTTATCAGAGTACGGATGATCGTCGTTTTTGAGCCATCATTTGCCAACTCGTCGCGTCGAGAAACAGCAACGTATTGCTTACCTGATAATCGGCGCAGGTGACTCTTCAGTTTTTCGACCCTCAGGGTAATTGGGTCGCGCCGTGTTGTTCCCACTCGCTACTACCCTCCGATGACGGTCCGCCTTGAAACGGAGATGCTCCTTTGAAGAATCTCGGCTTGATCCATGGTCAAGCCAAGCGATTGCATTATGAGAGAGTTCATCTGCGCCTCGCATGACTGAAGAGCCATGCTTCGCTCATCGCGCGCGCACAGCGCACCCATCTGAGCGCATAACGTCTTCAATTGACCATGAACGAAAGAACTCTTATCGGCCAGGAACTCTGGCAGCGGAATGCTTTCGAGATGCGTCTGTCGAATTAATAGATAGCCGCCTTGAAGGAGGCTCGACACCTGCCGCAGATACCACTCGACGACCGAAGAGCTGAGGTAAGCCAGCAAAACATCGAGGTCATAGGCGTCATCTTTTGGAAAGAGCCATGCACTTCCGACAATAGCAGAATCGGGCGGGTCGGTCCTGCAAATCGTGGGGAGTAGACTATTCTCCGCAACAACTAGGCGCGGCAGCGACTCCATCACTGAGTCTAGCCTCGGTTCAATGAGCGCGTACCATGATTTGCCTCGCAGGCTGCGTCTCCCCTGCAAATCGTTCTTCTTCGATTCCAGGTATTCAGCGCAACAAGGGAATTGATCTGCGAGTTCGGTCCAACGCAGCAATCGTCTACTATCGCGGTCGTACGGGAAAATTAAGAAGTCCCGAGATCGACTGAGCCACCTGCGGAGATCTCTATTACGCAAGACTGGAAGCACCGCGCCTCGTTCAATCCGATGCCCGCCACTAGTGAACACAAAGTCTTCACTAGTGGACACTCCCTGACCCCCAAGAATGAAAATGTCATCCGCACCGGTCTTAATACCTTGCCGGAGGATAAGCGCGTCACCTAGAACAACGATTGACTTGCCTTTGATTCGGGCGAGAATATCGTGGCCTTCGCGGCTTCGGAGATCCCACGGTTGTCGCCCCGTGGGCTGATCAGCCAAAAACACTTCCGTCAATTCCGGTGGCTCATTCGCACCGGATGCGGTAGAGATTTGCGCTAGCTGCGAGGCGGGAGTGCCGGATATCTTGTGTATCTTACCCACGGTAACCTTGGTGTTTCTCTCACCGGATTCCTTTCGAAACAGCACTATGCAAACATACGATCCCGCCGACTGAAAGGGCTGTTGATCCCCATAGTCAATAATTTCAAGCAACTGGGTTTTCCTCGCGAACCACTCTCTTAAGCGCCCTGCCGCGGAAGACTTCAAGATGCTCCTCGGAAGAACCAACCCACCCAGCCCACCCTCCCTCAACAGCGTGACTGCAGCTTCCGCGAACATTATGTACGAGTCTGTTCGGCCCGTCGCGGTTTCGAATTTTTCAAATACACTAGTCGGATCATAGAGCTTCTTCAAACGTTCATACCGGATAAAAGGAGGATTGCTGACAATAATGTCGACACCACCGTTAGGCAGCAGTCTGCTGATCGCATCAGTGGCCGGACCTTCGGCAATAAGATCGATACAGGATAGATTAGCTCTCAACTTCCGCCCTCGACGAGCAATCACCTTTAGCGTTAGGTTAAGGCGAGCGGCCTCAACCGCACGCGCATCGATATCGAAGCCTATAAGCCTGGTAGATAACTCGGATGCGCTCCGCGTGGTATAGGTCATGGAGAGATGATCGAGAGCAGCCGTGAGGAAGGTGCCCGACCCGGCCGCGAAATCGAGGATGAATGGAATCTCGCCGGTTTTCTCAACGCTAAAACGACTAATTAGATAGTTGAGGACGTGATCAACCATGTATCGTGGTGTAAAGTAGACGCCGCGGTGTCTTCGAACGTCATCAAGTTGAAATGGCGGTGGTTCAAAAAGCATCGGGATTTCGACGCGTTGTTGGGCCGGGGCAAGCTCGTACCTAAGGTATTCTTCGTAGAATCGACCCAGGATATCGACTGTCATTGAAGCGAAGTCGTATTCTATGCCCAACTCCGGATACCCATACATCTGGTGTATTAGCTCGCGGATTGGAGCGTCTTCGAGGCACCGCATCTCCCGCGGTCGAGGGACGTTATAGCCTGTTTTCCGCGCTGTGTTTTGAAACTCCGTCAACAGGGCTTTTAAGAATTCCGGTTGTTCCAGTTTCGAGATTTCCTTGAGGTGATTACGCTTCGAACGCTGAATGTCTTCAAGGTAACGGAGGAGGAGGAGGGCATTAATGAGTCTATGAACTACCTGGTCAGACTCTGGAGTGGATGCCCTGAGAGCATCTAGTGCGAGATTTCTCCATCTTGCCATTCGCTCCACAAGGAGGAGGTCGATAGGGAGCCGCTGTTTCCTTCCTGGCGTATCTGAGTAGAACGAGTCAAGCACATTGCTGGAGACCGCTTGAGGTGTAAGCAGGGCCAGATGGTGAGCTTCAGCCAGATACTCGGAATGCCTCAGCCTAAGAGCCGTCGCGGAATAGACATCATGCGGGAAGCTAACCCAGCGGGTTCCAAATAGACCGAGAGACCAAAAATCCGTCGCGACTACCCACGGTATATCCGCATTGTAGGCCTTGTTGAGTACCGGGTAAATAACACTTGGGTCATCGGGGGAAGCAGCCACAACACTGATCAGAGGGAAGCTATCAACCAGAAGGTCATATTCGTTGCCGCCGTTCTTCTCTCTAATATCAAATGCTGGCCGGCCCCCCCAGTCGAGTGACCTAAACAATTCCCTTGCCCAGCGACGGGGACTAACGGAACGTTGCTGCCCGAATCTCTCGACCAGAGCGCTTAGTTTTCTGTAAACGACTGATTGTAAGTGCATTCTCGTAAGACACGCGCTATCGCATAACCTCTTATTTGGACTGATGGATACGAATACCGCAGTCTAAACTTGCGGGAGTTGGTTGTCAAAACGCCATTCACGAAACTATCAAATTAGGACATGGCCAAGAGTTTCGAATTCCCTTTCAATGAAAATCGTGCGACGCCGCGGCGCTAACGGTGAATGAAAGAGGCCGCACTCGCCTGACCTTCACCGATACGGCGTCCTTGCTCTGCAACACCCCTTCGATCAACAGAAACGGGTGCTTCGTCAACACGGTCCGGTTTTTATCGAACATGCCGGGTGTAACGATCGCGTTCGCCACGCCGGTCTCATCCTCGAGGCTCATGAACATGAATCCCTTGGCGGTGCCCGGCCGCTGTCGAACGATCACCCATCCCGCAACCTTGACCCAGCATCCGTCGCGCATACCCGCCAGATCAACCGCGCATTTAACACCCATCTTCTTCAACTCCTCACGGCGATAGCCAATAGGGTGCTTACCTATCGTCAAACCCGTGCCGCCAAAATCGGCGCTTATTCGCTCATCCACCGTCATTCGTGATAGAGGAGAGCCGGCGGCGGTTTCATCCAAGTCACGAAGCAGCGGTCCTACCGGGCGCACGGCGCGCTCTACTTTCCAGAGCGCATCCCGGCGATGCAATGATTGGGGAGGGGGGATGGGGAATTGATGATTGATGATTGATGATTGATGATCGGGGGGAGCGGGGATGGGGAATTGATGATTGATGATTGATGATTGATGATTGGGGGGAGCGGGGATGGGGAATTGATGATTTATGATTGATGATTGATGATTGGGGGGACTCGAAATTTCGGATTGTGGATTGTGTGTTGATTGCTGACCGCTGACCGCTGATCGCTGATTGCTGACCGCTGACTTCTGACCGCTGACCGCTGATCGCTGATTGCTGACCGCTGACTTCTGACCGCTGACCGCTGATCGCTGATTGCTGACCGCTGACTTCTGACCGCTGACCGCTGATCGCTGATTGCTGCCCGCTGACTTCTGATCTCTGCCCGTTGCCCACTGACCACCGGCCACTGACCACTGACCACTGTCTATATAATTCAATGCTCCTATTTTAGCGAGGCTCCTCATTTCATCCTTGCGGAGTTCGGGCGCGCGACGCTGCAAGTCGTCAACGCTTGTGAAAGGACGCTTCTCGCGTTCGCGCACGATGGCCCGTCCCGCTTCTTCGTGCAGCCCTTTCACATAAAGCAATCCGAGGCGGAGAGATGGGGGTTGAGGGCTGGGAATTGATCGAGGATTGTGGATTGCGGAGGATTGCGAATTGAGGATTGAGGATTGAGGATTGAGGAGGATTGAGGATTGCGGATTGCGGATTGATTGAGGACTGCGGATTGGGGGCTGGGGATTGGGAGATGTGACGCTGGCGGATAAATACTCCGTCCGAGTTTCTTGAATCTCACCGCGTTCTAACTCCCAATCCCCAGCCCTCACTCCCCCCTCCTCAGTCAATCCGCAATCCTCAATTGTTATCTCCCCAATTCCTGTTCCCACTCCCCCCTCCTCAATCAATCCGCAATCCTCAATCCTCAATTCGCAATCCTCAATCGTTCTCTCCCCAGCCCTCTCTAACCTGCACAGCCAATCCGAGCGCGTTACATCTATAGGCAGCACCTTCAATCCATGCCGTTGCGCGTCTTTGATTAAAGTTGCCGGCTGATAAAACCCCATCGGCTGATTGTTCAGGATAGCCGCGGTGAACGCGGCAAGGTAATGACATTTCAAGTACGCGCTGGCGTATGCAATCAACGCGAAGCTGGCCGCGTGCGATTCAGGAAATCCATACAACGCGAACGACGTTATGGACTGGACTATCGTATCCTGAGTAGGCCGGTCGATGCCGTTGCGCTCCATTCCCAGCCGCAGCTTGATCTCGATCTCGCGCATTCGCGCCTCGGACCGCTTGAACCCCATCGCGCGGCGCAACTCCTCGGCTTCCCCGCCGGTGAACCCCGCGCAAATCATCGCGATTCGCAGCAACTGCTCTTGAAACAGAGGCACCCCGAGCGTGCGCTTCAGCACGGGCTCGAGCATGGGGTGCAAACAAGCCGCCGGTTCCCTGCCCTGCCGCCGGTTCAAATAAGGATGCACCATGTTGCCGACGATCGGGCCGGGCCTTATGATCGCGACTTCCACGACCAGATCGTAAAATTTTTCCGGCTTCAGCCGTGGAAGACACGACATTTGCGCGCGGCTCTCGATCTGAAACATCCCGATCGTATCGGCTTTTTGCAGCGCGGCGTAAACCACCGGATCGTCCTGCGGCAGATGAGCGAGATCGACCTCCTCTCCATAAGCATCGCGAATCAACCCGATCGAGTCTTCGAGCACGGCCATCATCCCAAGTCCCAGCAGGTCGACCTTGATGATTCCCATGCCGGCGCAATCTTCTTTGTCCCATTGCACGACAACGCGGCCGGGCATGGCGGCGGGCTCGAGCGGAACCACCGAATCAAGATGGCCCTGGCATATCACCATTCCTCCCGAGTGCTGGCCAAGATGCCGCGGCAGGTCTTGAACCGATAAATAGAGCTCGAAGAATTTCTTGATTCGCCGGTTTCGGAGATCGAGTCCGGCGTCGTTGAATTGGCGTTCCGGAGTATCTTTCGGGTCTTTCCATTCCCACGTCCTGACCAGACTCGAGAGCCGGCCTACTGTTTCGTTATCGAATCCAAGCACCTTGCCGACCTCGCGCGCGGCCGACCGGCCTCTATAGGTGATCACGTTGGCGGTCATGGCGGCTCCGCGCTTTCCATATCGTTCGTAGACGTATTGAATGACTCGCTCGCGGCGGTCCCCGCTGGGGAGATCGAGATCGATGTCGGGCCACTCGCCGCGCTCCTCGGAAAGAAATCGCTCGAACAACAATTCCATTCCAACCGGATCGACCGCGGTGATGCCGAGCGAATAGCACACGGCGCTGTTGGCCGCGGAGCCCCGCCCCTGAACGAGAATCCCGCTATCCCGGCAAAAATTGATTATGTCCCAGACGATCAGAAAGTAACCCGCGAGACCGAGCTTTTCGATCAAAGCAAGCTCCCGGTCTATCTGCCGAATCGCCCGGCTGTAGGATGGCGTCCCCTTGGCCCCGTTGTAACGCCCTCGCGCGCCTTCATAAGTCCGCCCGCGAAGAAACGAATCCATAGTCTCGCCCGCCGGCGTTGGATAACGCGGAAACTCATAACCCAGATCGTCTAAAGTGAACTCGAGCCGGGAAGAAAGCTCTACAGTATTGGCGATCGCTTCGGGCAAGTCCGCGAATAACGCCGACATAACCGAAGCCGGCTTCAAGTACCGCTCCGAGTTGATGGCGAGAACTCGTCCGGCGGCCGTGAGCCTGACCTTCTTGCGCACGCAGGTGAGAACGTCCGCGACCTCGCGCTGATTGGGAGCGGCGTAACACACACCGTTGGCGGCGAGCAGCGGTAGTTTGAGTTTGCGGGCGATTTCAACTATCGCCTGGTTGCGCGCTTCTTCGCCGCGATTGTAGTGACGCTGGAGTTCGGCGTAGACATTATTCGCGCCGAATACGGTAATGAGCCGTTGAGCCGTTTTAAGAGCCCGATCCATCGCGGCGCCCGGCGCGCCCGAGTTGAGGGCTCGCGCAAGCGGACCGTCTTGCCCGCCGGTCAAACAAATCAACCCTTTTGAATATTCGGCCAACTCATCGAAAACCGCGGCGGCCGCGCCGGGCTCCGCATTCTTCGGCGCGCGCATTTTCATCATGGTGACCATCTGGCAGAGGTTCTTGTAACCCGCGCGATTTTCCACTAACAGAGGAATCTCCACATAGCGATACGCAAGACCACTCTTCTCTTGAAGAGTTTCCGGCCCGCGAGACAAAGAGCCTTCCGAAGAATTCCGGCGTGGTGGAAATTCTTGGGGAGAGATCCGCGCGTCCGGCTCCAACACCGCGGTAATCTCGGAACCGATGTGAGCGCGGAGCCCTTTCTTTCGGGCCGCCATATGAAACCGGGGGGAGCCGTACACTCCGTTTCGGTCAAGCAGCGCCATAGCCGGCATACCGAGTTCGGCTCCGGTTGTCACCA
>JAHFUG010000017.1:25275-33570 GCA_023265195.1 Blastocatellia bacterium
AGTCATATGTTCCTTCGACAAACCACGTGTTGCTCTGTAAATCGTGATAGATTCGACAGAGAATCTGCTTTTCCACCGCCGTGGGATCGCCGACCACAACATCCCATTCATCGCGAGACCAACCGTCTCTTGCCCACCAATCACCAGATGTCCGCCACGGGCCTGCCATTCGCACGACATTGCCTCGAATGCTCCGTGTTGTTGAAGAAGCCCTGATTCGAGCCGGACAACCATCCGCCGCCTGCACATCCGCTTGTAATGAAGGCCGGAATACCCTGAAGCCAAGCCGGCATTGTGGATTGCGGATTGCGGATTGCTGACCGCTGACCGCTGACCGCTGACCCCTGATTGCTGACCGCTGACTGCTGATCGCTGACCGCTGACCGCTGACCGCTGACCGCTGACCATAGCGCTTGATGCAAAACGGATCAGGGCGATGAGTGTCGATGATCTCAGGCGAGCCTACATTGTCCGATCCGACCAGCTTTGCAATTCCGGCGATGGTCAACTCAAATTTTTCCGGTTCGGGCGCAAGCGGATGAAAGAGTCCATCCTGGATCACTCGCGGGCTTGCCGTGGCGCATGAGAGAGAGACGGCCAAAACCGGGCCTGACGGCGGATTCGACTCTACATCGAGCATAAGCAGCCGCAAAAAGGTTCTTTGATCCCGCATTGGGAACGAGAGCCGCAACGTCCGCTGATTTTCATGCTGCTTCTCGCGTTCATTCCCTGCTCCGTCTTCCAGTTCAACTCGATCTTCCAGATGGAATCGAAGCCAAAGCTCGCTCGCGGCCAGCGCATATTTTTGCAAATCCTCGCAGAGCCCCCCCGTCAAACGTGACAGGATGAACGAAAGCTGCTCGATCAATTCAACCGGCTCATCCAGCTCGATCGACTTTTCGAATACGTGCTCGGGTTTTGCGAGCAACAGCGGCCGGATATGCCGTCCGCGGGCCAGCCTTTGCAGACGAACGCCTTCTGACCCAAATCGCTCCGCAACTCCCGCTTCGGGCAGCGCGGCGAAATCGCGAAGCGAATAAACGCCCCAAAGCTCCAATATCTCGATTATCTCGACGGCTCTTTTAATCTCTTCCTTCCGAGCTTTGTCTTCTCGAGATTGGCTCTCGCTTCCCTTCCCTGAAACGGAACCGGCGGCGCGAGTAGCCGCGTGATCTTTCGACACGGCTGTTATGAGAGTTTCGATGGATAGTGAACCGAGATATCGCAGTTCTTGACCTGGAGGTATGACGATTACGCCTTTGAGATTCCTGGCCGCGAGAATGGCGGCGTCGGGATTCGGCGCCATCGCAACATTGACACCGATCCCTAATGCATTGGCGCGGCCCGCGATTGTATGCGCGATAACCCGATTCGAGCCGAACAAGGTCTCGCAGCCTTCCACATCGAGCACTACGGTATTATTTGCAGTTGCTTCCACCTTCGGCGAAAAACCATAAGCCAGTCTCGCTAGAACTGAGCAATCGAAGCAATCAGCGGCGTTGATACAAGCAAACATCCCTTATGACCTTTCGATTATGACCTCTCGATTTTTATACGAAAATTTACCGAAAATATACGAATATTTTCGAAAGTAGTCAAGGATATTTTTAGCTTACTAGTGATGCTCGGCGGAAATAAGTCATCAGCCACAAAGATGCGCAAAGATCACAAGGGAGAAACCGCGAGAGGAGGCCGCAAGCAATAAACGTGCGGGCCAACCGGGCCTGCCGTCTATCTTCTCGCTGCTGTGCGGTCAGCGCCTTTTTGTGGCTATGAAACTTCCGCCAAGCACAACTAGTAGCAGAGTGAAAGCAGACAACACGCCGCCGTATCCATGAAACGCGCCAAGAGACAGCATTAACCACTGGGAGTTTTTCATCCCTCTGTCCTTCGCGGAAACACGTATTTTTTGGACACCACTTTTGGCTCCCGCTTTTTTGGTATCGAATTTTGATCGAATTTAATTTGATCGAATTTATGGAATCGATTAGCTTGCCACGCGGAAGAAGTGTGATACAATCTGCGAAGCGGTCAAGATAGTAGCAGGCCGCGGGGTACTGTAACAGTTCTTAGTCATTAACCAAGAATAGCGATCCGAGTTTTTGGCGGTCGAGAAACGGGCGTGGATTCTGCGTGCGATCGGAAGTAGGCCGCCGTCGTACGGGTCATTCACCTTAGTGCTAAAAACGAGAGGAAGGCTCATGAGGCACACAAGTGGTCGCTTCCTTCTTGCCACGCTCCTGGCAGTCACTGTCCTGACTGCCAGTGCTGTCTGCTGGCAACCCAAATACACCGGTCAAAATAACGAGAGCGCCAAATCTCTCCCTGACAATAAAAAGCATGCGGGGAAGGGCTCCGATGGGGAGGCCGCAAAAGTCCACGCTACAGCGGAACAAAAGGTACAGCTAGCGACGCAGCTCGTGAACGTCATAGTAACCGTGACGGACTACTATGGCCGATTCGTCACCGGGCTCGCCCGGGATCATTTCGATGTTTTTGACGACAAGATCAAGCAGCAAATCGCTCACTTCTCCGACGAAGACGCGCCATTGTCTCTCGGAATAGTGTATGACGTATCCGGTTCGATGAAGGATCGTATCGTGCGTTCCATGCACGCGTTGAAACGGTTCATAGAAACGTCGCACGACGATGACGATTTCTTTCTGATCGGCTTCAACGACCGCCCAAATCTGATTCAAGACTTCACCAATTCAGCCGACAAAGTGCTTAGCCGTCTGATGTTCGTACAGGCCAAGGGCTCGACCGCGCTCTATGACGCCACCTACCTGGCGGTTGAGAAGGCCAAACAAGGGCGGCACGCCAAGAAGGCGTTGCTGATCATCTCCGACGGTCAGGACAACAACAGCCGTTATACCTACAAAGAGGTTCGCACTCTGGTGAAGGAAGCCGATGTACAGATCTACGCCATCGGCATTACCGACATGGGAAACGACGGGCTGGCTGGTCTGGGCCGCTCCATACTTGAAGAAGTCGCCCGCATGAGCGGCGGGCGGGCGTTCTTTCCGAGCGCTTACAATGAGGCCGAGTTAATAGAGATATGCACCCGCATAGCTCTCGAGCTTCGACATCAATACGCAATAGGCTTCTATCCGACCGACGTCGAAAGCGACGCGAAATGGCATAAGGTGAATGTCACCGTTAATCCACCAAAAGGACTCGGTCACCTTTCGCTGTCGTTCAAGGATGGTTATCAGACGTTCCGAAAATAGCCGGGAAGTCCGCGCCGGAACAATTGGAAGCATCCTTAGGCTTTTGCCGCATCGCCTCCTTACATTTCCATTCAACATCCTGGACGGCAACCGTCGGGGTTCGGTCCGGCATCGAAGCGACCGTACCAAGCCAATAATGTCCAGCAATCTCGGACGCAGGCTTGGCCGGCGCCTAATCTTGAAAATGCAAACGCCAAGGGTAATACTCTAGTATGACGAAGCGCCTTGATATTTCAGGTCTGGCCTCGCTGATTTTGATCGCCTGCCTGATTTCAATAACACCCGCGATTCACACACCTTTCCCAATCGATCCGCGCCAAAAAGACAAATCGGACGCACAGCAGAAAGAAAAGCCAAAACTGCAAAAGCAGGCCGGCGAAGAGAGCCGGGAGCAAAAGGACAAGGATAAAGACGAACCGGTTCTGAGGCTCGGTACGGATCTAGTCGTTCTCGACGTCACCGTAGTCGATCTCGCCAACAGGCCGGTGCTGGATCTCAAACAGGATCAGTTTCAAGTACTGGAAGACAAGAGCCCTCAAAAAATCGAGTTCTTTAGCCGCGAAGTGTCACCGGTCTCGCTGGTACTCACAATCGACACCTCGGGCTCCATGCGAGCCAAGCTCGACACCGTGATCAAGTCTTCGACCAATCTGGTCAAGGAAAGCCGCCGCGGCGACGAAATTGCCGTTGTGGAGTTCAAGCTGCAGCCGGAGTTGATCGAGGAGTTCACCACTGACGCCAACGACGTAATCGACGCTCTGAACGGCCTGATTCCGGGTGGCCAGACAGCCATGCTCGACGCACTCTTCCTCGCCGCCGATTATGCGAGCAAAGAAGGAAAGAACAGGCGAAAAGCGGTGATATTGGTGACGGACGGCATAGACAAGGACAGCTACTACAAATTTGACGAAGTCGTGAACCATCTTCGCGAGGCCGACGTTCAAATCTACCTTATTGGTTTCACGAACGATCTCAACAGCGAAGGCGGTTTGTTCCGAGGCAAGAGCGAGAAGGACAGATCGGAGGCGCTGTTAACCAAACTGGCGGCCGAAACTGGAGGCCGCGCGTTCTTTCCAAAAGAAATGTCCGAGGTTCATGCCATCGCCCAGCAAATATCAAACGATCTCCGAACCCAGTACTCGATAGGATACTATCCCTCAAACTCAAAACGTGATGGCTCGTATCGGTCGCTGAAGGTGCTGGTCAACGCTGGTGGCCAGCGGGTAGTCGCGCGAACCAGAAACGGTTACACGGCTCCTAAAGAGAGCGGCCCGCGGAGCGCGAACAAGTAAAACAGCTAGCTGTGCTCGGCAGAAATAATTGGACAGTGGCGTCCGCAAAGTCGCGGCCGAATCCGGCGTCCCGATCACTCGCTGATCTACGCTGCCTTCGGCCCGCTGATCAGCGCAGATCAGCGTTACGCAGTCAGCGTAAATCAGCGGTTAATCTGTTACGAAACTTCCGCCAAGCACCACTAGTGGTTCAGCCCATAGAAACTCAAAACGCACGGTCCGCCGGTTAGCGCCCGTGGCGTAATGGTTCGGGGAGCTGTATTCAACGAGCTTTCTTGGAAGACTAGGTTCTCGAAAATACCTCGTTGTCTTCCCCAAGGTCCCGTGCAGCCGGGGTTATTATCGTTCTTGCGTTGACCCGTATCTTCTCTCGCGACGCAATCGCACGCTTGACGTCATCTTCACAAACAAAATCATAAACACGGCCGTTGGCTTGCGAGGGCGCCGCCGGAGTGCTGGACGCGGCTATTGGCGGCGGCGTGGCCGCCGGCGAAGCTTGTAGCGCCGCGGGAGCGGCTGGGGCCGCCGCCTGACCCCGGTTAACCTGCCTCTGAGCAAGGAACTTGTCCACAAGCGCCGATATCCGCGAACGATCGACCCCTCCTCCGAAAACAGTCCGACCAGCCACGTCTGTCGGAATAACTCTTTCACCGGCCGAAGGATGGTTTATCGGCTTCGTCTCAAATGCAATGCGTTTGATATCCAGCAGGTGCCGCGGTGATATGTTATCCGAGGTCACATTACCGCCCCACGATCCACAGCCCAAGGTCATAGATGGCTCGAGGTCCGTTGTAAAACCTATTGCCCCGTGAGTCGACGGGCTGTTTACGATTACTCGTGAAGCGGGCATTCGAACGCCGTATTCGCGCGCCGCCTCGCGGCTTCTGGTGTGCATGGAAGCGGTATGACCCATTCCGCCGAACCGAAGAATCTCGGCGCAACGATCGCAGCCTTCTTCGAGACTATCGACCACGTAGTAGGCGAGTATCGGCGAGAGCTTCTCCATCGACAGGGGAAAGTCAGGGCCGACGCCATCGAGTTCGCAGATCATCGCGCGAATTCCAGCCGGAACGATGATTCCCGCCATATCCGCGATCACTTTCGCGCTCTTGCCAACGATCTGAGTATTCAGAGTCCTTTTCTCCGTAGCCACCACTCTTGCCAGCTTCTCTTGTTCGTCTTTGCTCAAGAAATAAGCGCCCTCGCCGGCCAAACGTTCCCTTGTCTCGGGCTCAATCGCGCGCTCCACTACGACAGCTTGCTCGGAGGAACATATAGTTCCATTGTCAAAACACTTGCCGGTGAGGATATCGCGAACGGCCTTGGCCACGTCCGCGGATCGCTCGATCATTGCTGGGACATTGCCGGGCCCTACGCCAAAAGCAGGCTTGCCTGATGAATACGCAGCCCGAACCAGCCCGATGCCGCCAGTCGCAAGTATGAGAGCGGTTCGTTTGTGCTTCATCAGCGCCTGCGTTCCTTCAATAGTAGCCACCGGCATACAAGCAATGGCTCCGGGTGGAAGCCCCGCCGCCTCTCCCGCCTCGCGCATGACGCGGGCGGTCTCCGCTATGCAATTCGAGGCCGCTGGATGCGGGCTGAGCACTACGGAGTCTCGCGCTTTGATCGAGATCAGAATCTTGAAGATCGCCGTTGAAGTTGGGTTGGTCGAAGGTATGACCGCGGCGATCACGCCTCGAGGCGAAGCCACCTCGACAACGCTTTCGGTCTCGCGAACGACGCCGACCGTCCGCATCGGCTTGATGAAGTTGTAGACATTTTCCGCCGAGAAGTTATTCTTGGCGGCCTTGTCGGCTGGTTTGCCGTAACCGGTTTCCAGGTGCGCCATCTCGCCAAGCCGGTAGCTATGATCTCGAGCCGCCCGCGCCATTACATCAACTATGGCGTCCGTTTTTTCTTGTGAGAAGGCTCCAAGACTCTTCTGCGCTTCAAATGCTCGCTCGCTCAGGTCATTGGCCTGATCAACGGACTCGCGGTCACGATCGCTGCTCATAACGACGCCATCATTCATGTAGACGGTAGTGGCATAAAGGCGCTTAGCGCGCCTGGGTTCATTTCTGGAGGGCTACTTACTTCGCTCTTTCTCGGCGGCATTCGCGCCGCGTTTCCCGTCTTCCCTGCCGCCCGCCGTTAACTGACCTCTGGCTTCGCCCGAGTTCAGTTGATAGTTGGCGTCGATGAGTCCGCTAGCTTCGAGCACCCGTTCCAGTTCCGGGTGAGGTCGAGGAATAACGTGAACGCTAATTAATTCCCCCACCCGGCGCGCCGCCGCGGCCCCGGCGTCAGTGGCCGCTTTTACGGCTCCAACGTCTCCTCGTACAAGCACCGTGACATAGCCCGATCCTATGTATTCACGCCCCACGAGAACGACGTTGGCCGCTTTGACCATCGCATCGGCGGCTTCGACGGCGCCAACGAACCCCTTGGTCTCAATCATCCCAAGCGCTTCCATGCTCATTATCATTCCCCTCCCAACCCTATTCTGGAAACTCCTCTGTTCCATTAAAGAAGCACTGACTCGTAAAGCGCGATCAAACCTAACAAAAGGAGTGATGGCAGTCAAGCAATGACAATTCAGCCCAATACTTGTGGGCGATACCGACTAGATTCTCGCCCTGGTATTATGGACCAGCCGCTCCAGGTTGCGATCATGTGGAAAAACGCGGATGTTGAAAAATCGCCTGCTCGTCCGGCGCGAGCGACTTTGATTAGAGCGCTATTCTAGCGGTTCAAGCCGCGCTTCATCATCACCCAAAAGCACGGTGTTTACTTGTGCCTGCGAACCAACTCCAGGTAATCCTCAAGCAGTTTTAGCAGCTTCGAGTCACTCGACCCACGCAGATTCTCGTAGTTGGCCGGGCTTGCGCTGAGGTGGTCATCTTCATCTAAAATCACACGACCCAATTGCTCTAACCCAGGAATTGGTTTGCAACCCTCGAATGGATCAACTTTCGCCAATGTTTCAGTTCCCGCAAGATCACTTCGGGGTGAAACCGCGGCGCCGGTCTCAACGCCGCGGTGATACAACTCAAGGAACTTTTCTCGGACGGATGGGTCCAGGCTCGAAGCAAAAGAAGAATCAAGCGGCTTGGTTTTGATCAGTTCTTGTACGTCGGCGAGATCCTTTAAGCGGTCGGGAGCCGTCATCCCCGACGCGAGTTTCAATTCAATAAGCTTCTCGAGCCCAAGAGTCTTTACGCCATCGATCACAACCGCGTTTTCGCTAGGGTCCGGGAACTTAACAGGCTTTGGAAGCCCGTCGCCGGGGTATTCACCCGAGGTGATGATATCTATCGGTATGTTCTCCGGCGTCGTGCGGAACTGCTTGGTCGAACCCTCGAATGCGGGGCGATAGCCGAGACCAATCAATTCCACTCGGAATTTTTCCAGCCCCTCTTTCGTCAGCAGCAGGTCGATATCCTCGGTGAATCTGCGATAACCATGCTGATTCAATGCGATCGCTCCGATCACGTTGTAATCGATTCCGTGGGCATCGAGGTCGGAAGCTATACGCAACAATGCGTTGTTCAAAAGGCCCTTGCCCATAAAGAATCTTAGACCTTCCTCATACGCTTCGGCCGGAGAAGAGAGTATCCGTTGAAAATCCGCGCCGTATTGCATAACTCACTCACCCGAGCTTCGGGCAATGATAACACAACACCCAGAATAGGATGCTCCGATTCTCCAACTTCTGAAGGTGCTCTCAGATGATGACACGACGTGGGCTCACAGTTCGTTGTCTTGCCATTATT
>JAHFUG010000541.1 GCA_023265195.1 Blastocatellia bacterium
CGAACAGGCGCGCCGAATCGTTGGGGAATCGCAGGATAATCGAACATCCGCCTCCGTTCGCGGCTCCGAGGACTAATCCAGCCGCCGCTCCAACGAAAAGCGTCTCGGCAAGCTTGTTCACCTTCGCCGAACCGATTAACCGGCTAATCGTCCCGCCCAGGAGCGCGCCAAACAGAAGACCGCCCGGCGTCCCCACAATGAAAATCAAGTACGTGAGGCCTGCCATCGCCGAGTGAAAAAGTACGGGCATTGGAAACACGACGAGGCGTTTCCCGATAACTCTCGCTACTTGTCTGGCCGCGTCGCCAAGCATTAATTCATCGGGGCCCACAACGGCCACGGTTTGACGCGACATTGCTCCTTCGGTGAACGCCGCCCTGGAGTTTGGCCAATAGGTTCTGCTCTTGGCAGGGAGAGATTGGGTTGGTTCGCAAGACATCAAGAAATCACAGGTTGGGAAGAGGGACTTGTCCCCGCTCTTCTCCTTGCAGCCAGTTTGAGAGGATCGTAGGCGGAAGAGCGGGGACAAGTCCCTCTTCCCGACCTGTGATTTTGATGTCTTGCGCATTGCTTGATTTAAGCTCCTGCCAAAACAGCAGAAACAAATGGCCAAACCCACAGCCGCTGAATCCGGCGGTGAGCCCTTTCTCGTCGGCCATGCTGATGGCGGCGAAGGCCGTCCGCTCGAAATTGCGGACATCCAAGTCGCGCTTGTCCATGCCTCGGGCAACGAGAGTCACTTCGTGTCCTTCGCTGACCAGGGCATTCGCCAGATGCCGTCCTACGAATCCGGTTCCACCGGTGATTGCGATTCGCATGATTCCTCCTACTCGCCTTGCTCATTCAATTCGACCGCGACAGCCGATATGCTCTCCACCGTAGCAGATATCTCCGTCAGCATACGGTCCACTTCGGAGCGCGACGCTCCCGCGAATCGCGCGACGTATATCATCGAGATGAGGTCTTCGATTTTCGTAATCGAATCCCAGAGGCTCGTCTCGGATTTGTCGTGGAGCCGGCGCAGCAACTCGAGGTTCTTGCGCCTGGAGCGTTCTGGGTCGAGGCTGACTACTCCAGCGGCCATTGCGCGCTTCGACTTCGGATCATTCTCCAGGGACCGCAGCAGCCGCTCCATCTCATCTACGCGAGACGTCTGCGCCCGCATAGCCGCCACGAGCGACCCGATTTTTTCGGTTTCAGCGGCCAGCACTCGCTCGGCCCAGCCATCGGTCTTCGCCAGAACCATCTTCAGCTCCGACTCCAACTCCGAGATTCGCCGCGCCAGAGGGCTGACCGCTTTGTCTTTTGACCTTGTTCTCGTTGACCCGCCGGCGTCGAACAGCGTCGGGATCATGACAGGCCAGAAAACCAGCCCTAGCGCCGACAGATAGACCAGGTGAAACCCAGCCGTGCCGTCTCGAAGGACCAGTGCGATAGCGACACCGACGCCGACAACCAAATAGATGACAATCGTTTCCGCGAGTCCCATAACGCCTCCCCTCTCCCGAAGTCTTAGCGCAATACTCGGCTGAGCGAATCGAGCAGGGTGTAAATCATTACCGGCATCACGAAGGCGTAGAGACCGGTCTGCGTAACGGCCATGCGATTCAAAAAGCGCGCTCGTGTGCGCCTTCGTTGCGGCGGCAGCGTGCGGGCAAGATCCACAAAGCCTTCGTAGAACGAAGCAATCCCGTAGAAACCCGCGAAGACCGGAAGGACGAACCCCGTGACCAGCGATAGGGTGAACGCGCCGCTGTCCGGTCCCCCAATGATGTAAAAGCCCACGACCACCGCCAGATAGATAGGCATGACCCCCAGCAGCAAAACCGCGGTCACCGCGATGGCTCGAACGGCCTGAACGGCGATCTGCAGCGTCGATGCTTGCACCCCCGCGAGCAGGGCATAAAAGTAAAACGACGGCAGACAGACGCCGAGCGCCGCGATGGGACCGGCCGTGTAGCTGACTGTCAGCGAGATCCATCCGTATCTAATAAGGCCGGAGTGCGGAGGGCTCAGATGAAGCACCATGGCGATAATCGAGGCGTAAGCGGCGAAGCCGATGAGCGAGATGGCGAGCAGTTTCTGCAACGCCTCAGGCAGCCGGCCGTTGTCACGGAGCGCCTCGCTTAACTCATAACGGCGCTTGAGCAGCAACTCGAAGTAAGAGAGGAGCGAGATTGGCCCCCGCTCTAGTTTCCAATCGCTACTCCGTTCGCTTGTGTTGAAGGTTTCCATTGTCATTCCTCTCATTCGCGGTTTGAAGATCGCCGCTTCCGGTTAGAACTTGAAGAGTCCAAGCAGGTAAAACAGCTCGGTTCCGACGGCGGCGACTAAGCCGAGCCACAATGCGTGGAATCCGCGGCCGGGTTCCAACGCCTTCATCACGCGGATGAACACATTCGACATCGAGAGCCCCACGCCGCTGAAGACTACAAGGTTGATGAAGAGCGTGAAGCCGGGCTTCGCAATGGCTACCGTGAAGAACCAGTTGATCGGAATCGAGGCCAGCATCGCCAGCGCGCCGAAGCTAACCGTGATCAACGCCGCTAGCGTCGTCGTAGGCAGATCCAGCTTGGAACCGGAGAGGCTGTTTATGATGTATAGCGTTGGCAGAGAGACTAGCCATGCGAGGCCCGCGGCCATCGGAGCGTTGACGCCCTTCTCCAGCATCGTCACGCCTGACTGACCGAGTCCCATCGTTACGCCGTAAGCTGCGGTGCAAAGAACCGCCGTCAGCGTCAGCAAGATGAATATCACCGAGGTAAGCGGCTCCACTCCCTCGCGGCCGCGCTCGCGCCATCTGAGAGCCACTTCTTCGGGCTCGCGCAGCGCTAATCCGACCTCCGAAACTCCGTCGCGCAATTGTTCCAGGAAACTCATGATTTCTTCCTCCGCCTGGTATGGATTGCAACGTTGAAGCCAAGCCGATTAGCAGCTTAACTGATGGAAGCAGGTTCGGATGAGTTTGCAAACTGCAAGGAGAACATCGAAGTTTCTGGCACGGTCAGCCCGAGAACGGATTACTGATAAAGGTGATAGGCAAATTGCAAGAAAGAGCGTCCGTCTTTCGCGAAACGCCAAGAGCACTCTCGCAACAGACGGATAGTGGGAGCGGTGAGCGATCAGCGATCAGCGATCAGCGATCAGCGATCAGCTATCAGCTATCAGCAGTCGGTGATCAAGCGATCAGGTACTCCGCACTTCGTACTCCGCACTCCGCACTCCGCACTCCGCACTCCGCACTCCGCACTCCGCACTCCGCACTCCGCACTCCGCACTCCGCACTTCGCACTTCGCACTCCGCACTCCGCACTCCGCACTCTAAATGGACTGCCGCTCCTGTGACACTCATTCGACTGTCATAATCAAGGTTTGGACGGCCGCGGAAGCGAACCAATGAAGCTTCGCAGTTCTTCTATCGATGAGTCCGCGATAATGCGGAAAACGCGCACGTCGCATCCGGAAGGAATTCTTGTCGCCGTGAGAGCATCGCTGATGACCATCGAGCTTGCCGCCAAAGCCTTCCGCCAGCCGCGCGTGCGGGCGTCGCGAAGACTCAACGCGTCGGGATCAACCCCGGCGGCGACGAGCACTCTTCGAGACCACTCGAGAAAATCAGGCCAGATGGAGACCACGGTCACCAGTGCTTCTCGGGGCACGGGACCCTTCCCCTCGAGAGACGGCGGCAGCGACCGCGACTTCAGCAGGATGCACTGAGCGCCAGGCGGCATCGAATTGCGAACCGTCTGGGCGCTGTTGTTGTCCAGAATCAGGGGAGCCGCGCCCGTGAAGATCGTAGCCGACGCGCAATCCTCCACTCCCGCGGCCGCCACGCGAAAGCCCGTCGCTTGTTCTACCTCCGCCGCAAGGATCTCACGCAACGCCGGTTCCCGCTCGATGACCAGGAAGTGATCGGGCGGCTGCATCTCGAGCCATCGCTTCATTGACGCTTGAACCTGCGCGAGCGAATAGCCCTTTTCCCTCGCGGTTTCGAAGAACGACTGTATCAAGTAGTCGAGTTCGTGTTCCGAATCGATAGCGGCCGACGCGTGAGAGCGAGCGTATATTCCGGAGCCCTTCCGAAAGTCGACCCACCCCCGCCGGGCGAGGTCGCGATACGCGGCGCTGACGGTGTTCTGATGAATGTGCAGCCGCATCGCAAGCTCTCGAGTGCTGGGCAGCCGTTGGCCCGCTGCATAATCGCCGCTCAGTATCGCCATCGCGATCTGGGTGGCAAGCTGGTCGCGCAACGGAACGTCGCTGATTTTTGAGAGCCAGAGCTTCATAGCCGTTGGTGCGATTATACATGCGGCGGGGTGAGAGTCGATCTTCTTGCGAGGCAGTGTGCGGAGTTCGGAGTTCGGAGTGCGGGGTTCGGAGTTCGGGGTTCGGAGTTGGGAGTTAGGAGTTCGGAGTTAGGAGTTCGGGGTTCGGGGTTCGGAGTTCGGAGTTCGGAGTTCGGGGTTCGGAGTTGGGAGTGCGG
>JAHFUG010000542.1 GCA_023265195.1 Blastocatellia bacterium
TCCGCACTCGGGATATCAAGGGCGCAGCCCTTGGCTTAGTATACCGGCGACGGAGAATAGGAGCATGGTTATGACACCCAATCCAAGCGGGATCTCGCCGCCGCCGAGGCGAATATTGAATGAACCTTCCACTCGCGCGTCGACTTGTCCTTGAATCGCAGCACCACGACGGCGAGAGCCTTGAACCGGAACGACCAGATGACTCCGAACGCATACGCCTCGCCGAGCTTGTAGGTGTCGCCGCGCGAGCCGGCGATCGCGGCGAGTTGCAAGATGACTATCAAGTTGATGACTCGGAACGTGGCGCCGTACTTCTTGTGAGGCGCTCGGAACCAATTAGTGAGCACGCCGTCTTCCGAGACTCGATTCAACACACCGTTCGATCCTATGATGGACGTGTTTATCGCGCCAGCCAGCATCAAAAAGCCGACCGCCACTAGCGTACGGCGCCCTTCAGTCTGTAATGCTGAGTCACCCAAGGTTCAATATGTGCATTATATGGAGCAGACGGAATGAAAGTCCGCGCTACTAAAAGAGGGGCGGGCGCGGAGACCCGCCCATACATTCATTTGGAATTGGGAAGTAGATTCTTCACGGCCCTTAAGGACAAATCGAATCGAATGTCGCGACCGCGGGGTGATCTCCTCGATCGATCAAGCGTCCCGGTCTAACACACAGCGTGGTTTTCATTCCGGCGGTCTTTGCCGCGTCCAACTCCGCCACGACGTCCGACACGAACAGAATAGCCGGCGCCGGTTCGTCAAGCGCGCCCGAGATGTGGCGATAGCTCCCCACTTCGAACTTTGATCCAATCGTTGTGTCGAAGTAGTTGCTCAGAAAGACAGTCAGGTCCCCCGCGGTGGTGTGAGCAAACAAGAGCCGTTGAGCAAGCACGCTTCCGGACGAAAATACTCCAACCTGGACGCCGCTTCTGGTCCAGCGGTCTAACGCCGGCGGCACGTCGTCATAGATCTCGGCTCGCAACAGTCCGGCTTCGTAGCCCGCCCGCCATATTTTCCCTTGCAGTGATTTCAACGCGGTGGTCTTGCGGTCGCGGCTTATCAGCCAACGCACATAAGCGGCGATCGACATGATTTCGAGTGGGGACGCCGCGATTTCCCATGCCGGAGGCTCCAGGCCCGTCGCCAGATCCCTGGCGTGCTCATCTCGAAGGCCGGCGATGTCCCGTTGAACACCGTGGTCGCTCCAATGCTGCGCCAGGAACACCGCGGATTGCTCGCTCGCATGGGGAAAGAGCACGTCATAGACAAACTCTACCGGAGTCGTCGTGCCTTCTATGTCGAGAATGATCGAGCGGACATCACCGTCCATAACTCTCACGCAGCGCCGCCTGATGGAATGTAGGCCGGACCGAGGCATCCTGGCTGGTACTTCCGTTCGGCTGAGCTATCGGTGTAACGCGGAGCCCAGCCCGCCGGATCTTTGAACAAACGAATCGCGCGAATCTGGCGATCCGCGCATAGATCGAACCAATGCAGAGTTTCTTTCGGCACACGAATCAGGTCTCCCGCCTCGACTTCTATCGCCATTACCGGCAGGGCGGCGGGGTGAATGTGGAACAATCCTCTGCCTTGAATGATGAATCGCACCTCGTCGTCGTCGTGCCAGTGCTCGCGGTTGAACTTCGCCAGCATGTCCGTGAGTCCGGGAGTGTCGCGGTTGATGTTGATCACATCGGCGGTCACATAGCCTTCTCGCGATTTGAGGCGCTCAATTTCGGCGGCGTAGACTTCAAGTATCTCATCGTTGGTCGCGCCGCTTTCAATGGGCCGAGACGAGTCCCATCGCTCGTAATCTATGCCCGCCTGCGCCAGGTACTCGGCAATCTCGGCTGGATCGCTTAGTGTCTTGTTCTCATCGGGAATTCTAACAATGGCCATCGCAATTCTCCTTACGCTTGTCTAACGGCCGGACTTCGCCCGGTCACCTCCAGAAGAAATTCAAGTATCTCGATGTGCCGCTTCGCCTCGTGCAAGTCGCGGCCCCACGTGTAGAGGCCGTGCTTTCGCAAAAGAAAGCCATGCGCGCCGGGTTGTTGGGCGAGACGATCCTCCACCGTCGCGGCCAGAGCCGGCATATCCTGCTGATTGTCAATGATAGGAATCCGCTCTTTGTGATTATGGGTCCGGACGCCTTGCAATCCTTTCAGCATTTCATACCCCTCGATCGCGAGAGCGCCCGCGGCGGCATGAGCCTCCGAGAGAAGAGTGCTCCAAACGGAGTGCGTGTGTAAGACCGAGCCGGCTCCACGCGACTTTATCACGGCTAAGTGTAAAAGCGTTTCGTCCGACGGTTTTTTTCGGCCTTCCAACAGTGTTCCCTGGGCGTCAACAAGCACAATCTGATCGGCGCTGAGCAAGCCCTTATCGGCCCCCGATCCCGAGACAGCGACGGTCAATGGATTCCGGCTCACCACGGCGCTGAAGTTTCCGCTTGTGCCAAGCACCCATCCGCGAGCATGGAACGCTCGGCCAACCTCGGCAAGCTTAGCCGCCAATCCCGCGAAATCCGTTATCAGGTTATCCATGCCGTCGATCAGGAACTGTTCGTCGCGTTCTTTTTAGCAGGTCGCCTCACTGTTCCGCTACCCCGGCACGCCATTGATTTCATCGCACATTGTTTTTGCTGTCTTGCCATTCACCTAAATCAAACAAGCCGGCAGGCGTCAACACTTTCACAGGTCGGGAAGAGGGACTTGTCAGGCGAGCGTTACGATATAAGCACGAGAGTCGTGGCGGGAGATGTTTCTCATTCCAACCACCATTCTACCACCCATTTTATTGGACCGGCGTGTGTGAGTCTTGCAATCCACCCTTTCATCGGCCGATGGATATTGGCCGAGCCTCGCTGAAAAGCGCGCAACCGGCAATAACCGGTCAACGTGACTTTTCACGATTATGCTGCGGTATTTCTCGCATAGCGTTGCCATGATCAGCCTGCCCAGGAAGCACTTGTGAGCCGACTTACCCTGGCATTGTTTTTGCGGGTTCAGAAATGATAGGAGGTCGAGTGTCGCGCTTAATACACGAGAGCTGCGGCGACTCGTGCTTAGGCGCGCCGGGGTTCCGGTAAAAGCGGAACGGATTCCCGTCAAACAAATCATGCATGAGGAGAGCAATTATGAATAAGAAGGCGACGATTGCAAAAGGAAACGCCGAGCCGAAGAGAGCCGTGCCGGCAAAGAAGGGCAAGCAGACTAAACGAAGCACGCCTCATGACTACGTTATCTTGGGACACGCAGGGCCTGACTACGTGATCTGTGGCGTGCGCTACGATCAAGGACACCATCACATCGAAAAGGTTCAGCTTCGAGAGTACCGGGGCCCTTCCCTTGGAGCTTTGGAGGAATGGACGAGTAAACGAGTCATTACAAAGATGAAGGCGAAACACGAAAGGACCTTCGCCACCATTGGAAAGACCGAGGATGATGAAGCAGCTATAGGCCAGCATGTCGGCACCGTCACGATTGCGGGAATTGAATATCTCCGCACGGACCCTACAACTGACAATCTCCAGGACTTGGAGAGATGCTGGAGGCGACAAATCGACTAGTGCTGCTCGGCGGAAATAGTTGGACAGTGGCGTTTGCAAAAGCGCGGCTGCGTCCGGCGCCCGCATCAACCGCTGATCTACGGTGCCTTCGGCCAGCTAATCAGCGCAGATCAGCGTTACGCGGTTAGCGCAAATCAGCGGCTAATCTGCTACGAAACTTCTGCCGGGCACAACTAGCTTCGGCTCTCGGATCGTAGGTTGTGCTTGAACCATCCACCCACTTCCGTGGGTGGGATTCGGGAAGAGGCGGCTCTCGCTTCGTAGGTTGTGCTTAAACTATCCACCCACTGCCGTGGGTGGGATTCGGGAAGAGGCTGCTCTCGCTTCATAGGTTGTGCTTGAACTATCCACCCACTGCCGGGGGGGATTCGGGAAGAGGCGGCTCTCGCTTCGTAGGTTGTGCTTGAACTATCCACCCACTGCCGTGGGTGGGATTCGGGAAGAGGCGGCTCTCGCTTCGTAGGTTGTGCTTGAACTATCCACCCACTGCCGTGGTAGTAGCTGTAGAGCCCAACGTAAGACATGAAGATTCCAGCACCGACGTTCACGCCGTGCAACTTGTCGAGGTGGTATCCGCCGTAGGCTTCGGAGATGTACCGGTAGGCGCTATCGAGGTTCCATTGGCCGCTCGCCGGACTAGCGTCATTACGCGGGGTCGTCTGCGAGTACATGCCAAACTGCGTCATCAATCAATCTTCCGCGGACGTTGTTCCAATGGAAGCCGCCGCCCACGCCTACTTGAGTGACCTGCACTTCATCGGATCGAAAGACTTCGCTCGAACCGCAAATCGTGTGATCCCGAGGGTGGTTGAACGAGTAATGATAGACCGTGTCGAATCTGACTTCGCCGGCAAAGACATTGGTGTCGATCGGCGACTCTTTGGTGCGCGGGTTGCCGTTAGCCAC
>JAHFUG010000543.1 GCA_023265195.1 Blastocatellia bacterium
TTCTTGAAGCAAGCGCACCGAAGCTGGGCGGCCTCATCCTTCAGCGTGAAGTACCAGTGGCCCGACGAATGCCTGTGAAAGTTGGACACCTCGCCTTCGACCCACACGCTGACGTAGGCGTCTTCGATCAACTCTTTGAGTTGCGACGTGAGTTCCGAGACGGAAAGCGCCCGACGTTCCCGTTTTAGTTGATCGATGAAGCTGAGTTGCGACATCAGGAGCACCTGATCAATAGCAGTTTCGAATGGGAATCGGAATTCTCGACGGTCAAGCTCATTCGTAGACGCCTCTCTTCTCGAGCTCGCGCATCAGCGTCTTTAAGTCGAAAGGCTCGAGACTGAACATCTCGCCGCCAAGCTCGAAGGTTGGGACGACGGGGCGGCCGCCGTTGGCGCTCTTGACCCGGACGGCGGCGGCGGGCGACTTCTCGATATCGACTTCGTCGTAGAAAATGCCTTCGTCATCGAGAAAGCGCTTGGCTCGGTCGCTGTCGACGCTGCGGCGCGTTGTGTAGATTGTCATATCGGCCATTCATTGACCTCACGGTCCGTTTTTGTAGACCTTACCCTTGTCTGTTTATTCGACCTTGCGGCCGGGGAACACAGCCAAGCATTCTACTACGGGGCAGTTCCCGCCGGAAGAATAACCCGCGGCCCGCTGCAATTAATCTCGCCGTCTCTCAACGGTCATTCGCATTCCGTGCTTTGGCCTGAGCGTGATGATCGGCTGAGGCTCGACCTTATGACTGGGAGCCAGACGCAGCCGCCACTTCCGCCCGATCGCCGCCAGCGCCAGGACGCCTTCCATCCACGCGAACGATTCGCCGATGCAGACACGAGGCCCGCCGCCGAATGGGAAATAAGAGAACTTCGGTCTGGCCTCTTTCGCCTCCGGAGTCCAACGCTTCGGGTCGAACCGAAACGGGTCGGGATAGTAGCGCTCATTGTGGTGCATCACGTAAGGACTCATGAAGACTATCGCCCGGGCCGGCGCCTTGTAGCCCGCGATCTCGTATTCCTCAATCGCTCGCCTGCCGATGGCCCAGGCCGGCGGATAGAGGCGCATCGACTCGCTCAACACCATCTCGGTGTAAGGCAGCCGCGGCGCGTCCTCAACCGTCGGTATTCTCCCTCCAAGCGTTTGGTCGATCTCGCGATGAAACTCAGCCTCGGCCTCCGGATTTTGCGATAACAGAAACCAGGTCCATGTCAGCGCGTTAGCCGTCGTTTCGTGGCCCGCGATAAAAAGCGTCATCGCCTCGTCTCTGACTTGCTTGTCGGTCATTCCGGTCCCGTCGCCTTCTTCATCCTGCGCCAGCAGCAACATTGACAGGAGGTCGCCGCGGTCATCGCCGCTCGCCCTGCGCTCATCGATCATTCGATAGATTATCGAGTCGAGCCGTTGGGCCGATCGCTTGAAACGACGATTCGCGGGTAGCGGCAGCCTCCGCAGCAGCGATGCAAACGGAAGGAGCAAACGGGTGAACAGCTCGATGATCTCGGTCAACGCCTCGCCTACGTCCGTGGCTTCGGATTCTACGTCGGCGTCGAAGAGGGTCTTGCCGACGATCGCCAGCGTCAGCCTCATCATCTCTTTCGAAACGTCCAATGTCGCGCCGTCCTGCCAGCGATCGCTGATTCGGGCCGCATACTCCGACATCACCCGAGCGTATGCATTTATGCGCTGGCGATGAAAGGCCGGCTGCACGAGCCTTCTCTGTCGAAGGTGAAACTCGCCCTCGCTCGTAAGCAGCCCCTCGCCGAGGAATAGCTTCGACATCTCGAGGCCCCGGCTCTTGGTGAAGTTGCGATTGTTCGTGACTAGAACGTCTTTGATGTAATCGGGGTGATTGATGAAATAAACTTGTTCGGAGCCGAGCTTGAAGTAGACGATGTCGCCGTAGTCACGCGCCATATCCATGAAAAAGCCCAATGGATTCCCGGCAACGGAGATGAGAAAACCGGCCGGCAATCTTCGCTTCGGGCCCGGCGGATAGGCGTTGGTTATCATGATGGCAATGTTACCACGGTGCCGACGCGGTTTCGCTACACCTCATCAACCGAAATCAACCGATGTTCTCGAAGGAGGCCCAACTCAGATCATTTTGTTACTGAAGGCGAAGAAGGTAGTAGTAAGCAAAGTAATTTACGATCAGTGCTCTTGTAATATAGAATGCACCGCTTCGATTTCAGTGTGCTGGGGGTGACAAGACAAGTTATTGCGGGTCCTAGAGAATGCTGATCTTTATTAGCCATAGCAGCACAGACACCTGGGTCGCCAGACAGATAGCGCGAGAAGTGAAATCGCGTGGCGCCAGGACGTTTCTGTACGAAACTGATGTCGATGTCGGTGAAGACTTCGAGGAGAAGATACTATCGTCGCTAGAGAATGCCGATCAAATGTTGGTTCTACTGACGCCATGGGCTATGGACCGGCTATATGTTTGGGCCGAAGTAGGCGCGGCGTGGGGCCTTCGAATCCCAATATTCCCTTTTCTCTATGGGGAGACGCCCGCGGAGTTCGTAAGGCGATCCGGAGTGCCAGTATTTCTAAAGAAGCGGGACTTGCTCGACATAAATCAGTTTGATGTATACTTGAAGCAACTGGAAACCAGAATGGACGCAAGGGCTGCGAGAATTGGAACCAATGACTGAACACAAAGTCTTCATCTCATATGCTAATTCGGATTGGGAATGGGCGCGTCACTTTGCTGTCACCCTCGGCGAGACTGGGCTCAGGGTATCGCCCGAATTCGACAACCCACCCGGCGGCACATGGCAAGATGCAATGGAAGAGAGCCTTCGAGACAGCGACGTAATAGCGGTGCTGGTGCATCCGGATATTCTGGATCGGCCGCAACTCTACTTTGAAATCGGAGCCGCGTTAGCTTTGAGGAAAACGATAATACCTATCGTTCCGCGGGAACTTGACTTATGCGAAATACCCCTTCTCCTACGACGCAAACGAACCATGACAAGAGAGTCCCCGGCGGAAACCGCGAAGGAGTTCGCTGATGCTGTCGAGATGAATGCTGACGCCCGCTTGGAAGAGTCCGCAACCGCATACTGTTATTCTTTGAGTTAGATCTCGGTTCGTATTCATTTTTCTCGTAATCTTTTTTTCTCCGAGGAGGAACGATGGCCAGAAAGAAGATAAGCGTAATAGGCGCGGGCAACGTAGGCGCAACCGCGGCGCAGCGGCTCGCCGACAAAGAGTTGGGAGATGTTGTTCTTGTCGACATAATCGAGGGAATGCCGCAAGGCAAAGCGCTTGACCTCGCCGAGGCCGCGCCGATCGAGGGTTATGATTCCAGTCTCGTTGGTTCGAACGGCTATAAGGAAACGGCCGAGTCTGACATCGTCATAATAACCTCCGGACTTGCGCGCAAGCCCGGAATGAGCCGGGACGACCTGCTTAGAACCAACGCCGGAATCGTTGGCTCGGTCACCGAGCAGGTGATGAAGTACTCCCGCAATCCAATCCTGATCGTGGTCTCGAATCCGCTCGACGCGATGTGCCACGTCGCCTTGAAGAGCTCCGGTCTGCCTAAAGAGCGCGTCATTGGCATGGCGGGGGTGCTCGATTCCGCCCGCATGCGGTGCTTCATCGCCGAAGCGCTGAACGTCTCGGTCGAGAACGTCACTGCGTTCGTGCTGGGCGGCCACGGAGATACGATGGTGCCGCTGCCAAGGTATTCGACGGTTGCCGGAATTCCACTGCCCGACTTGCTCTCGAAGGATAAGATCGATCAGATTGTCACTCGAACCGCCAACGGCGGGGCTGAGATCGTCAGCCTGCTGAAAACCGGATCGGCTTACTACGCGCCCTCGGCGGCAGCAGTCGAGATGGTGGAAGCGATCTTAAAGGACAAGAAAAAAATCCTTCCCTGCGCGGCCTATCTTCAAGGCGAGTATGGCGTCAACGGATTGTTCGTGGGCGTGCCGGTGAAGCTCGGCGAACGCGGTATTGAGGAAATAATCCAGATCAACCTGACAACCGACGAGCGGGCCGCGCTTCAGAAGTCAGCCGCGGCGGTTCAGGAGTTGGTGAACGTTCTTGGGGGATAGGGATAAACCGCTGATCGACGCTGACTGCGTAACGCCGATCCGCGCTGATAAGCACGCCAGAGCTTCCATCAAGCGGCTGGTCCTGGTTCCAGGAGAAGACAGATGGAAACCGCTAGAACAGGCTGACTTTGATGCTCAGGTATTTCTTCGGATTCTGGCGAAAATCGTAGAGCATCTTGACGGTTTCGGCGGACAACTGGTTGACGTTGTCGTATAGCTTATCATCGTGAAGGAGTTTTCCCGCGGTTCCTTCGCCCCGATCGAGTTTCTCCGTGATGTTGCGAAGCGACGCCACGGTCGCTTGAAGATCGTTGTGCAGCTTGTCGTCCTTGATGAGCTTTCCTATCGTGCCGCGCCCGCTCTCGATGTCGGCGGTTATCCGGTCCAGCTTATCGATCGCCTTGT
>JAHFUG010000158.1:0-4565 GCA_023265195.1 Blastocatellia bacterium
CATTCACGGCTGCCTCGAAACCCGACGCCGCCGTAGCGATATTCCGGCAGGATCAGAGGACTGGAGGACGCGCATTCCTGAGTGCAAACCAGATCGAACATCTCGTAGGGCTTCGGGCCTCGGCCAACACCGTACACAATCACTCTCCAGTCTTCGTTCAAGACCGCCGCCGGCTTGGGCCCGCTCAGATCGACATAACGATGCCGCGCCTTGAACCCGCCGTGCACCGGGCCGCTCCACGACTCGTCAAGCGAAACGAACTCGACGCTACCCGTGCCGTCGCCCATGTTCCAGAAATCCGGGTGCCTGCCTTCGAACTCGGTCTTCGTCCAAGCGAACCAGACACCGTGATGGTGATAATGATCGGGCGGATAATCATCGGTGATGATGCGGCCCGACGGCGCGTAGACGGGATGAATGTATCCGCCTCGCCGAAAAATTTTCTTGATATCGGGCGTTGGCAAATCGCTCGGCTGGGCTTGATAGTCGAGAACATGACGGCCGGCGGCGGTGATTGTAAGCTTGTAGCCCGCTTGTTGCGCCCTAACGTCGCCGCCGGTTTGAGCCGCTTTCAATTCTTCAAGCCTATATCTCTTCGTGGATCCGGCCTTCAGTTGCGGAAGCACAAACGTAGCGACTCGCTCACCGTCGATTTGGAGCGGGATCACGCGGCCGGACTCGTCTCGAAGGCCGTAGTACCTCGCTCTCAATTTCCTGGACAATGCGAATGACACTACGGCGTCTTGGCGGTCCGAGGAGCCGGCTGAAACAGTAATGTAAGCACGCTGTTCGACCGCGGCGGATTCGAATCGGCAAACCGCCAGCGACAGGCACATGACTAATAAAGTAATTGTGGTCTTCCGCATATTCGAATATTCCCGGTTTGTTTATTGATGGTTCAAGCTCAACCTACACAAGCGGCATGTCCATCCCTTTCTCAAATCCCACCCACGGCAGTGGGTGGATGGTTCAAGCTCAACCTACACAAGCAACACGTCCATCCCTTTCCCAAAATCCCACCCACGTCAGTGGGTGGATGGTTCAAGCTCAACCTACACAAGCAACACGTCCATCCCTTTCCCAAAATCCCACCCACGGCAGTGGGTGGATGGTTCAAGCTCAACCTACACAAGCACGCCGTCCGTCCCTCTCCCAAATCCCACGCACGGCAGTGGGTGGATGGTTCAAGCTCAACCTACACGAACTCGACGTCCCTCCCTTTCCCAAAATCCCACCCACGGCAGTGGATGGATAGTTCAAGCTCAGCCTACACAAGCTCGACGTCCAGCCCTTTCCCAAAATCCCACCCACGGCAGTGGGTGGATGGTTCAAGCTCAACCTACACAAGCAACACGTCCGTCCCTCTCCCAAATCCCACCCACGGCAGTGGGTGGATGGTTCAAGCTCAACCTAATCAGCGTGCCTTCAGGAACGACTTCAGCAACGCGGTCGTCAGCTCTCCGGTAGTGCCCGCGTACGCCGACGGCTGCCATAGCCTATCGACCTTGGCCTTCACCAGCAGAGTCGAATAGTGCTTGCCGTACCAATGCTGGCCGTTGTTCATCAGCGCCAATGCGCACGACTCTACGCTCTGCTTTGGCGCTATGCGGATGAGGAGATGTACGTGATCAGGCAACACAGTCGCGGCGTCAATCGCGAAATCCTTCTTCTCCGCCACTGCGAGCCAGTAATGCACCAACTCTTGACCAATGTGGGCTCCGAACAACCCTCGTCGCTTATATGTAGCGATGACCAGATGATGACTCAAATCAAACACCGAGTGAGCCCCTGTTAAACGTTTCGGCTGTTTCACCCGGTATCGAAATACAGGAGGGATCACTCGGCGGTCATAGCCGTGGTGTTCCGCTTGCTCGCCGATATACTTCTTGACCGCGTCGATTCTGACTCGGCCAACCGAGCGCGCGAGGAACCCATCAGCCCACATCGGAGGCTCTACTCCAAACTCGGCCCCGAGCAATGCGGACAGATTCCCCTTCAACTTCTGTAGGGTCTTTGAAATCGTATCCGATGGACGGAGACTGAGAATTGACCGAATATGATCGGGGTACACCGCCTTATCTAGCAGGTGGTAGCCGTGACGCTGACAGATTTCCTCCAGGGTGCGTGTAAAAGACTCAACACGAGCGGCGTCCGAGAAGAGCGCCTTGCGCCGGTGCGTGCGAAAGCACAATTCGTAATGAAGCTGAAAGGCGAAACTTATCTGAGTGAACGGCTCGAGGAACATCGCCGCAGAGTACACGCTGACAACTAATCGAGCAACCTGGAATTCGAGGAAGCGCTTGAACAAACCTGCCGTGGGTGGGATTCGGGGAGCAGAACAAGGCTGCCCTTTGTGTAGGCTGAGCTTGAACCATCCACCCACTGCCGTGGGTGGGATTCGGGAAGGGGAACAAGGCTGCTCTTTGTGTAGGCTGAGCTTGAACAATCCACCCACTGCCGTGGGTGGGATTCGGGGCAGCCGTTTGTGTAGGCTATGCTTGAACCATCCACCCACTGCCGTGGGTCGGATTCGGGGAGGAGAACAAGGCCGCCGTTTGTGTAGGCTCAGCTTGAACAATCCACCCACTCCCGTGGGTGGGATTGCTAGACCAATTTCGTTCTTGTCGCGTCGAACCACACTCTTAATCGCATCCAATCAAAGTCTGACGAGCTCTGATATTTTGATCGGCCGTTTCTGATCGACGCTATTGCGCGCCGCGATCCCGGTCAGACACGACATCGCTCCCGCCCGCGAGTCTGGCAACCGCATATGTATCGGAAGCTCGATCCTGCCGAAGATCAGATCGCGGAGCCGGTCGTCGCCTCCGCCGTGGCCTACGGGCGGCTTTGGAACCGAGACCTTCTGGCGTTTGCCGAAGCTCCTGGTCACGTAGATTTCGGTTTCCTCTTCCTGAACCCAGGGTTGCCGCTCGTAGTCACGAACTTCGAGCCGTCCTTTTTCACCGTTGAATGCGACTCGGTATCCCTCGAACGGCATCGCCGCGTTCAACGAGTAAGCCATCGTGGCGCCGTTTGAATATGTCACCAGGGCGGACATCGTATCGAAGATATCAACGTCTTCGCGAAACACACAGCCGTCGCGGTGGTATCCGTCAACGTCTTCGCATTCGCTGTAGAGCTTGGTTCGGAACGGATTCTTTGTGATGTCGTAGAAGAACGAGCAACTCGATCGATGAGGACACCCGCGGCACACGGTCGAGCGGAACGAGCCATTCTTGCCGTAGACCTTGAGGCCGGCCTGAGCCATTACTTCAACCGGATCGGCGGCGAGCCACCAGTTCATCAAGTCGAAGTGATGACTCGCCTTGTGAACCAGCAGGCTCCCGCTTCTGGCACGCAGTCGATGCCATCGGCGGAAGTAGTCCGCGCCGTGGCTCACGTCCAGATACCAACTGAAATCCGCCGATGTCACCCGGCCGATCTCGCCCGATAAGAGAATCTCTTTGATCGTCTGGTGCTTGGGAGCGTAGCGATAGTTGAACGTCACGACGATCTTCCGCTGATTTCGCTTTTCGGCGTCCAACACCGCCTGGCATTGCCTTTCGTCGATCACCATCGGCTTCTCGGTCATCACGTCGACGCCACGATCGAGCGCCTTTACTATGTACTGACTGTGAAACGCGTCCACCGTCGTGACCATGAGCAGTTGGGGTTTGCACTTGTCCAACATCTCATCGAAGTTCGTGAAGGCGGGACACTGGACTCCGATGGCTTCCCTCGCCACGGCGGCTCGCTTCGAATTGATGTCGCACAGCCCTACGAACTCGAGCACGTCGGAGTATCGCTCGACCAGGGGTCTACCCCACATGGTTACGCCACGATCTCCCGTGCCTACGATCGCGTAGCGCCGCCGGCCTGCGTCTGAAGCAAGACCAGGATTAATGGGGAGCATGGAAGCGCCGGCCACGGCCCCAGCGGTTTTGATAAACTCGCGTCGAGTCACCGGTGTTGCATTAGACATGATCCACTCCTACCTAAAAGAAGGTCGGGGCGAGGGAAGCGTTCCGTCTTCAGTTGATGTCTCACTCGAACCTGCCCGAGGAGAGGAGCGGGGATAAATCCCTCTTACCGACCTGTGATTTTTCTGATGCTTGGCGAACCGCCCGATCTCGGCGTCTCCCAAGAGGCAACTTGAAATTGCGATCCCAACTCCCGCCGCTCGCGACTCTTGCGTGGTCACTACCAATCCTCTTCCCCAATCCGCAATCCGCAATCATCAATCCTCTCCCCCAATCTCCAATATCGGCGCGGTGCGTGAAGGGCTTGAAACCACGAACGCCACGAACGCCACGAAGATCACGAAGCAAAGAGGACGATTTCTTCGCCTTCGCGAACAATACTCATAGTTCGAAGAACGGGTCGATGTCTTGCACCCCAGCGGGGTGCAATGTTTATAGATCCGGGTCCTATGTCTATCCCGCGCTCCTGGAGGAGTGCAATCGGTATTAATAGCGATGCACCTCTCACGATTACAACATTGCACCCCGCTGGGGTGCGGACGGCGACTTGCGCCGAGACTATAAACATTGCACCCCGCTGGGGTG
>JAHFUG010000158.1:4665-10431 GCA_023265195.1 Blastocatellia bacterium
ATAATCAAGGGAGGGATCGGGAAACTGTTTCAACAAATCTCCCGATCCCAATCCGCCAGTCGCCAAGTCTCCCCCTTAGAATATGAACTTGATCCCCAACTGCACTCGGCGCGCGTAGTTCCCTTGATTGGAAAGGTTGGCCACCTTTCCAAAATCGGCGTTGGTCGGAACCGTGATCACTCCGCTCGAGCCGGAGGCGCCCGACGCGGCGGAAAGCCACGGGTGGTTGAACGCATTGGTGAATTCCGCCCTGAACTGGATACTCATCGTCTCTTTGATCTGAGTGTTCTTCATGATCGACAGGTCGATGTTGTTGTTCGGTTGAACTCGCAGGAATGGAAAGCGCAGAGGAAACGCTCGCACGTTGTTAGCCAACTGGAACGAGTTGTCCCGATTGAAACCCAGCGGATTAGCCAGCGGCGTTCCAGCGCAGGTCGTCGCGTTAAACGAATTCTTGCACGGGTCGTTGAAATCCACCCAGACCGGCTGGCCGTTGTTAGTCACGACCGTTCCGGCAGCCGTTCGCAGAGCCACGAAGCCGCTGCTGTCGAACCACTTTCCTATGGACGGTCCGTCAAGCTTGATGCTCTTGACGTCGCCGTTGAAAATGACGTTCCCCCAGCTCAGCGGGGCGCCGGTCTGATAGCCGTAGACACCCTGAATTTGCCAGCCCCCGACTAGTCTCGACACAAAGCCGTTCGAGCCCGCCAGGAAACGATGCTTGCCTCCGAACGGCAGTTCGTAGATGACGCTCATCGAGAACCTGTTCGGATAATCCTGATCGGAGATGACCTTGGCCGGTTGAGCGTCGCCCGGGTTCAAGTACTCGGTGGCCTGCAGGAACCTCGAATGCGTGTAACTCGCCTGCACTGTGTAGCCCTTCCCGAACCTCTTCTCGAATCTAATTTGCGCGGCGTCGTACCACGACCGCCCATCGTTGGTCGAGGTTGTTATCGCTCCGAATTCGGGGAATGGCCGCATGAGGTTCTGACGCGATATCGTCGAGCTTGCGCCCACGCCGGGTATGCCCAGTCCAAAGAACGGATTCGGCACGGTTCCAGTCAGATAGCTTATTCTCGTCGCGTCGCGCGAGGCCAGCGAACTCAAGAACTGATTTGGGATTGCGTTAATATCGCGGCTGATCTCGATGTTCGAGCCGCGATTACCGACATAACTGGCCTCCACGAGGAAGCCGCCGGGCAACTCTCGCTGAACGCCGATCTCCCACCGCTGATTGTGCGCCGTCGATGGATGTTGATTGAAGAACGAGATCGCGTTGCCGAGATTCGTTTGCGGACCCGCCGCCGCGCCAACCGGAATTAGAATCCCGCTCGGGAACGGGTTCGACAAGGTCGATGTGAAGTTGACGTTGTTGGTTGTCGGCACGAAGTTAGTGGTTATGCTGTACCCGGTCTGTATGACGTCGCCCCGGCGTTCGCCGAGGAACCCGTAAAACACTCCGTAGCCTGCGCGCAGAACCGTCTTCTCACCGATCTTGTAAGCGAAGCCCACCCTGGGCATGAAGTTGTGCTTTGGAGTTTCATACAAGCTATCCGGTGCGCCGTTCACGCCTGGATAAAGCAATCCGCCTCGAACGTTCAACACGCCAACCTCCGTGATGGGGCTCGTGTACTTCGCTTGAGCCGCGGCCTGAATGGGTTGGACGTAGTTGGCGTCGAAGCCGCTTACGCTTCTGTTATATCGCTCGGTCAGCGGCGTCTCGAACTCGTATCGCAAACCGAGATTCAGCGTCAGCCTCTGACTCACTTTCCAGTCGTCCTGGAAAAAGAAGCCCCAGGTCGTCGATTGTTCGGCGTAGTCGGCCGCCTTTGTCACGCCGCTCGCCGACGTCGGTATTCCAAGCAGGAACGCCGCGAACGACAACCCTACCTGCGTCGCGCTCGAATCGTCTTTTTGCCTCGTGTAGGTGTTGTCGAAGACGAACTGGCCCGTCTGACTGTTGCTTGCAAACCTGTCAGTCTCCCGGTACGAGCGGAACTCGACGCCGGCTTTTGTTGCGTGCTCGCCAAACGTCTTATTGACCGTCGCGCTCAGCGAGTGACTCTCGACCGGCCGGAACTCAACCGTCTGGCCGGTGCCCTGATAGGTTCCGGCGGGGAAATCAAGGCGCGGGAAACGGCGGATGCTGGGTTCTATGGCGTTGTTGTACTCAGCCGGGAAGCCAACCGACGTCAAATCAAACCCGCGGCCGCCCGGCGCCATGTCCGAGTTGCGGATAAACCGGTTATAGCCGTATCTGACGTTGAGCACCGTCGTCGGGTTGAGCGTGTAGACGTCGTCGACGACACCCTGCCGCGAGATAAACTTGAAGGAAGTGCCGGTGGCGATATTGTTGAAGTAGTCGTTGTAGAAGCCTTCTCTAAAGTACCAACTGCCACGGGCGTAGATTCTTTGCCTGTCGCTTATGATGTGGTCAACGCGGAACGTCTGGTTGGTGTATCTCTTGGTTTTTTCCACCAGCGTCGAATCCGAGTTGTTGTTCAGGAACTCAGCGGTTCCCGCGCTCTTGGGATCCGAGAAGTACTTCAGGAGCGCTTTGGCGACGGGGTTGATCAGATTCCCGGGGATTATGTTGCCAACGAACGGATCCTCGATGAAGTGTCCGGGTCTTGCCGGGTCGGCGCGCCTCGTGAACGGGTTGTAGATTTGATACTGCGGACCGAGCGCCAGCAGGGCGGAGAAGTCTCCATTCTTCTCGGCGCTGGTTGGAACAGTCGGCGTTGTGCTGTCGAAGCGTGGCCGTGTGTCCAGGATGCCTTCGAAGCCGAACAAGAAGAAAGTCTTCTCGCGGCCGCGATAGATCTTCGGAAGCACAACCGGCCCGCTGATCATTCCGCCAAACCGGTTCGAATAGGTGTCCGGCCGAGCTTGCCCTCTGGAATTTCCGAAGAAGTCATTGGCCGCGAGGCTTCCAGGCTCCTTCCAAAGATACGCCGTTCCGTGAAGCGAATTCGTGCCCGACTTGATGCTGATGCTTGTGACTCCGCCTTCGGTGTTGCCGAACTGGGAATCGAAGGTCGCGGTCTGCACCTTGAATTCCTGAATGATGTCAGTCGGAGGAACATACGACGCAATCACTTCATTGGCGTTCGCCGTAGCCGTGCTCGGCGCGCCGTCGATCATCAAGTCGCTCCGGTTCGCCCTTGTGCCGTCAATCGTAAACCCGACGATGTGCGTCGGTTCAAAGGGGCGATCCAGCCTTTGATCGCGTGCGAACGTGACGCCGGGCGACAAACCGATCAAGGTATATGGGTCGCCGTGTACGAGCGGCAACTCCGACACGCGGCGTCCATCCACGACTTGTCCCATCGACGCGGTCGCGGTGTCGAGCCCGATCGCCTGAGTCGTCACGGTTATTGACTCCTCGGTCGCCCCGGTTTCAAGCATCACGGGGAGATCCAGGGTCTCGCCGATTCGAACGACGACGTTGTCCCGAACGTATTTCTTGAAGCCCTTCACCTCTACGATTACTTGATAGGCTCCAGACCCGAGATAAGGCGCCACGAACAAACCCGAGTCATTGGTTGTCAAGGAGACGCTGGTTCCCATCGCCAAATTGGCGACCTTAACCACCGCACCTGGAATAACCGCTTGAGTGGCGTCCATGACTTTTCCCGTGATCGTCCCACGCGTTTCCTGTCCGGCGAGCGATCTCACGGGCATTAGCGGGAGGATCATTGACAGCGCGATCACGATCGCGCGCGCAGCCACGCGGCGCCGCCTCGATCCCCGCTTGGGCGTCCGGGAGGAGCGCTCGTGTGACAACTTGTTTGACGCAACCATAAAAAGACTGACTAGTGCCGATTTCATAACTCGTCCTCCTTGATGTCGCTGCCCACCTCTTATTTGGTTATGGATGAGCAGGCCTTAGGATCTACCCCTGAAGTGAGATACTCGGTTAAAGACCCTTGTCCGGGTCGAATTGTGTTTGCGGAGATGTATCGCAAGCCGCCGGCTTGCGACTGGAGTTTGGCCATTTTCAACACCGAAGCCGTCTTCAACCCAGAAGCGGTCTTCGATGCCGAAGCGGTTTTCAACCCCGAAGGGGTCTTCGATGTCGAAGCGGTTTTAACCCCGAAGCGGTTTCGGCGCTCAGGCCAGGGTTGCTGTACGCGGCTACCCTGGGAAAGGGGCGACCTGCGCGGCCAACCCCAACGGGGTTGCGGCTCCCCGCGGGTAGGAGGGGGACGCGACCGATTCACGGAATCAGAATGCTCCAACCGACTTACGGTGTCTCTGTTCATTCGGCTCGCCAACGAAACAAAGAACTGCGCCAGGATTTGTTCTGTTCACATCAGGCCTACACAGCTTGGGAAGGACTGCTGAACTCCGTTTACTGCCTATTATGATGGCGCCCATTCTCTATCAGACCCCTAAGCTTGTCAAGCTCTTTTATTACCAATCATCCTGTGGGACGATCAATGGGTCAGACCAATCTTCGTGGGCCTGGAAGCTGCGAGTCGATGAAATGGATTTGAAGCAAGCGAGTCGGAGAAACGCGTTCTATCAGGCCTGTTATGCTATTGGACAGTAGCTTTCTGGGACTCGACACAACGCAAACGAGACGCGCGCGCAGTGTTTGGAATTCGAATCTTCGACAGTTTCGCTCGCTAGAGTGTAATGCCTGATCTCGTCTAAGAGGTTATACCAATCGTTAAAAGAACGCTGCTTATGACGTTTTGCTAGGTCGGATGGTCGCGGTGCATTCCCGCAAAGATTCTGGCGCCGTTACCGGCGTCGCGGCGAGGTTCCGTGGGCAGTGTGCCCAAGCACTCCAGCATGCCACTGTGCGACTGATGTGTTCCTTTGTCCTTCTTGAGCAAACCACCGGCGGATCAACTCTACTTGAAAGCGGAAACCATCAGCGATTGGTTCGATCAGATCCCTTTGCAGCAAGTTGGCCAGGATATGATCGACCTCTCCGCCAAATTGACCAATCAACTCGGCGCGGCTGGCCGCGGTCCGCTCTCCTTTCGCCGCGATGAAACGCAGCAGAGCCAACCCCGAGGCGTCCACTTGATTGTGCTCGATGTCGGCAAAGAACGTGCTGCCGTGGCTCAACGCCAGCGGGGCCGCGGCTTCCACGTCGGCCACCAACGCGTGGCGGCGAACGCTCGGGTCTTGCTCGTTCTTGAGCGCCACGACTTCGGCGCAGAGAAGCTGCACTAGAAATGGATGGCATCGAGTTAAGTCCAGCACGCAACGGCTAGCCTCCGGCTCATAGCGCAGAGCGAAGTCTTTCGTCGGATGCTCGATGAGGTGCAGCGCCTCGTCCTCATTCAGATAGCCGACCTTCACCATCTGCACGTTGATCAAATAACCGGCCCAACGATGCACCTCATCCAGCGTGTGTGAACCCGCAATGAGGATCTTGAATCTCGGGCGATGTTGAATTAGGTGACGGAGCATGCCGAGCACCAGCTTCTCGCTGAATCGACCCTCGGCAAACGCGCTTTCAAGCGTTTCGAATTCATCCAAAGTCAGCAACGCCGTGCTACCCTCCAGCGATTGTTCGACTTCATCCAGCCACTCGTCGAAGCGGGTAAACGGATCATCGGCAAGCGACGCGCGGGACAGCGCGGGGAGAATGACGCTGCGCTGCCGCTCCGCCGAGCTTGTCATGGATCGAGCCATGTTGTAGAGAAACCCCGCGTGGTTGCTCGCTTGCGAAGGTGGTCCCTGCAAATCCACGAATAGCGGGACAATGGTGGAGGGCAATAGTCGCCCTAGATTGTTCAGCAGAGA
>JAHFUG010000158.1:10531-12222 GCA_023265195.1 Blastocatellia bacterium
GGTCTCTGCGCCTCCGCGGTGAATCCCCCAGTGTATCGGCGGTCCAAATGGTTTGGTGACGCTTGACTCAAAACTGGAGAGTCGGTTCCTCAGAAGTTGAACCTGTCAATGTTCGTCTTATTAAAGACAAAAGGCGCGCCGAGCATAATTTGATCGTTTTGAACCTCGATCCTACCCAAGCGGCCTGCCGCCAAATCATGATCGCCTCGCTTTAGCTCTCCAGCGACCAAGGCCCGCGATGCAAACACCGACAAGTACCCTAGATTAGCAGTGTCCCATAACACGATGCTCTCGATCACTCCATCGTGAACGTAAGGCTTGCACATGTTGGGCAGCGAGAGCCCCGTCACTTTTACATCCGCGCGGCCCGACTGCTTCACGGCTTCGGCCGCGCCAGGGACTGCCGGGGCCGCTATTGCCATGATCAACTTCACACTCGGATAGACCTTGAGCACCGTCTGCGTTTCTGAAAACGCGCGGTCGCGGTCGCCGTCGCTCGGCTGAATCGCCGCCAGTTTGAGGCCGGGGTACTTATCCGACAGGCGCGCTTTTATGTGCTTGATCCACTGGTTCTGATTGGCCGCGCTCAGACTGGCGGTGATAATCGCAAACTCGCCCTTGCCGCTCAGTATGCGGGCGGCTTCGTCAGTCAGCGTGTACCCGATTCCCTGAGCGGTGGCTTGATTGATGAAGAAGTCTCGCGCATCCGGTTGAGCATCCGCGTCCCAGGTGATCACGCGGACGCCGCGATCTCGAGCCTTGCGCAGCACGGTTGAAATCGCAACCTCGTTCTCAACGCTGACTGCTATTGCGTCTACTCCGCTCGTGATCCAGGCCTCGATCACTTCGTTTTGCTTGGCGGGGTCGAGATCGGTTGGGCCATCCCAGAGCAGCTCCACCCCCAATTCCTTGGCGGCTTCTTCCGCGCCCTGGCGGCAACTGATGAAATAAGGGTCACCCTTCGCTTTCGGCATCATCGCGATTACGGTCTTGCGTCCCGCCGCTCCGGCTGATGATCTCTTCGAGGCGGTGACGCCGCCCATCTCTTGTCTGAGCGAACGCGCCAGATACCAGTTGCTGCCGGCGACAATCAACGCGGCGAACAGAATGACGGCGCTCAAGACGCCCACTTGCGAGTTCTTCACTTCAGTCTCCTTTGAATCGATGTTGGCCGCGGTCTGGGTAATCGGCCGTCTCGACAATCGGTCGATCAGTATCGTTGCGATCAACAAGACGCCGGTCAGTATCCCCGCTAATTCAGCGGGCAGCGCCGCCAACCGTAGACCGTTTTGCAGAATTACGATAGCGAACAAGCCCAGCACCGTGCCCAGCACCGTTCCTCGTCCGCCGAAAATCGAGGCGCCCCCGAGCACAACGGCCGTAATCGCCATCAACTCATATCCGGTCCCCGCATCCGACTTCGCTTGTCCCAAGTGAGCGACGTAGATGACCGCGGCCAGGCTCGATGCGAAACCTGACAGCAAGTACGCGAGGCTCAAGCGGCGGGCTACCGGAATGCCCGCATAGCGCGCGGCCTCAGCCGAAAACCCGATTGCGTACAGGCCGCGCCCGATCGCCGTGCGATGCAGCAAGAAGGCGTACCCGGCGATCGCGACTAGAAGAACGAACAGTTGGGGCGGGATCACTCCGCCGAGATAGCTCTGCCCGAGAGCAAGAAACCCCGAGGGAAA
>JAHFUG010000158.1:12322-14831 GCA_023265195.1 Blastocatellia bacterium
GCTACTCCGGCAAGCGTTCCAATCAGGCTGCCACGCCCGCCGGTGATCGCCGCTCCGCCCACGACAACCGCGGCGATCGCTTTCAATTCCAGACCGGTCCCCGCGTTGCTCGGCACTTCCGCAAACCGCACGGCGTTCAGCAGCGCCGCTAGTCCCGTCAACGCGCCCATCAAAACAAACACCGCGAACACCACTCGCCGCGGTTCGACGCCAACGAGTCGCGCCGCCTCCGCGTCCGAGCCGACGGCATACAGGCTGCGTCCTCCCGCAAGATTGTTCAGCGACCAAGCGACAACGAGAAAAACAAAAAGCGAGGTTGTAAGGATCAGCAATTGTCCAACGGTCTGTCCCAGCCCGAACCATTGAAAGCCAGCCGGCAGATTCTGCACCCACGAACCTTCAGTCATCCAGCGCAGCCCGTCGCGCCACGCAACCAACGTCGCCAACGTCACAATGATCGACGGAATCTTGAACCGGGCAACCAGCACGCCGTTCAAGGCGCCGAGCAAGCCGCCAATACCGATTGCCGACAGGATCACTACCGGCATAGGCATTCCTGCTTTTGCGATCATTCCCGCGGCGACGCTGCAAACGGCGAACTGTGACCCGGCCGATATGTCGACGTTGCCGGTCAGGATCACGAGAGTCATTCCGATGGCGACTATCAGAGCGGGCGCATTTTGCAACGCCAGATCGCGCCAGTTAGCGGTCGAGTAGAAGCCAGGAGCAACCAGACCCACGATGATCAACAGCAACACGAATGCCGAGGCCGCGGAGATTTCGCGTTTGTAGCGGCTCAGCTTTAGGTGTATGCGTTGGGCTGGAATCAGGCTCATCACGGGGATTGAGATTGGTCTATCCGCTAGTTCACCGTTTTTTGCGGTTCGCCGTTTCTTGCGGTTCAGAGTCCGCCGAAAGATGGAGCGTCTGGATCTTCTACCTGAGTGACATTCGGGTACTTAACCTTAGACGCTCCGGCGACGGCGTAATTCTCATTGGCGGCCAGGCCCTGCGCGATTAGGCTGTAGCCATCCAGCGCCACCGACTGACCGGCGTATTCACTTCCGTATTCGGCCAGCCATTCTGCCACGAAAGACTCACAAACCGCGAAGATGAGGAGACAGAGACCAGAAGCCGACATCTCTCTCTTGCGATTTTGTGCACCTTTGTGGCCGCTAAACTATTTCTGCCGATCACCACTATGCGTCAGTTACAAGCTTCAGGACAAGCTCATGATTTTGCGTGATGACAACTTCCTCCCCGTTCAAGGCGGTCCGCAACAGGGATTCGAGTTGTAGCCTTGCTTCGTCCAATTCGATCTGATGGTTGATGATCTCGGAATTGATGATTTCGGAATTGATGATTGATGATTGGGGAATTGATGATTGATGATTGATGATTGATGATTGGGGAATTGATGATTGGGAATTGATGATTGATGATTGATGATTGATGATTGATGATTGCGGAATTGACCATTGCGATGAACGCTGAATGCGGCATCTATCCGCAATCCCCAATCATCAATTCCCCATTCCCCATTCCCCATTCCCCATTCCCCAATCCCCAATCCCCAATCCCCAATCCCCAATCCCCAAATCATCAATCATCAATCATCAATCATCAATCATCAATCATCAATTCCCCCCTTCCCCTGTCTTGGCGAACGCAAAGATTGAGAATAGAGTTTTAGCCCATGTGTAGAAACATCAAGACTCTATTCAACTTCGAACCGCCGGTGACGGATGAAGAAGTCCAAGCAGCCTCTCTGCAGTTCGTGAGAAAGATCAGCGGCTTCAACCGACCTTCCAAGGATAACGAGGCTGCCTTCCTCTCAGCGGTCGATGACATCGCCAGCATCTCCCGTCATCTTCTGGTTTCACTCAAATCAGCCGCCCCGCCGAAGAACCGACAGGAAGAGGCGGCCAAAGCAAGGGCGCGCGCCGCTCAGAGATTCGGGGCGTGATCAGCCAATGCGGACTCAGCATTCGTTCAGGCCTGGGCGAACCCGCCGCCTTGGCGTTAACGGCGAACTGGCCTGCGCATGGCGGTCATGCTGAGTTGAAGGACTATCTCGAGCCGCAACGAAAGCGAAAAGCGTTTCTCGCGAAGACGCGAAGCTCGGCGCAAAGAGGATGAAACCTCCAAAGGGCTCAAAGAAACCCGGAAAAAGAAGATACTCCTGCTTCGCATAGGGGGCCGAAGCAAGACCTCCAAGCTCTTCGGCGAATCAAGACCCGAAGAATTTAATCTTTCCTTGTAAGGTGTCTTTGCGGCCTTTGCGCGGATCTTCGCGTCTTTGCGAGAAACTCTTTTCTCCTCGTTTGATTGCGGCTCGGCCTCGCTTTCTCCTATGCGGAGGAAACGACCAGCCATTGGACTTGGCCGCCTTCGCTGTCAGTCTGCGTCGTATCCTGATCGATACCGATTCCATTGACCGGCTGTTGAACCAACGTTTGAACCATCTGATAGCCTCTGACTGGTATCGACGGCACGTCGCTGCACGACT
>JAHFUG010000544.1 GCA_023265195.1 Blastocatellia bacterium
CTGTGACGGTTGGCAATATCATTTTGGAGGATAAGCGCCGGCCTGGTCTTTTGATTTCAGATTCGATGGTGGGATCGAAGTTGACCAAATATATATCTCCCCGTTTTGGACGGACTATCTTTATTTTTCTCACCACGCTTCTTCTTCAACATTGAACCATTCCTTGGCGAGATGAAGATCGCGATGCGCGCGCCGCAAAGCACCTTCTTTGCGCCGCCTTCTCAGATTGGTTCGGCCAATTGTATCGACATAGTGCCGCACGGCGATGTCGATGAAGCGGCTCCTGTCGCCCTTTGTGGCGACGTGATCAATAAGCCTAAGCGTATCTTCGGGCAAAGTTTTATTGACTCTTTGATTCAAAGTATTTTACTCCTTGGCCATTGTTCGATTGATATAAACGAACAATGTGTATGTCAAGGGAGCTACTCTCTTCTATTGTGCCTATGAAATCGTTCCCTTCCTGAATGATGAGCGGCTACTACCTTGCCGAAACCGTCTTTGCGAGCCCAGGGAACAATCCTCTGGCCCCGTGCGATCATTCAAGTCTTCGTATCCAAGCGCCAAACCGAACACTCTTTGTTGATCAACTCCTCCACGCTGAATGCTATGAATCTTGTTGGATCTCGATAATCCGCAAAACACTTCTTGGCAAACTCCTCCATGATCGATTCCTTGAGTTCAAACTCCCTCAACAACACCGCCCCTGCATCCGAACTTATCTTCCCTCCATCGAACTCCACCTCTACTCGCCGCTTCCGGTGCCCTTGAAACAGCATGATCTGCTCGTTACACTCTGTCATCATTAGCGAAGCTCCTCTCATGGCTCGATCTTTTTCGCTTGCATCACTTTTACCATGTTTGGGAGCTTTGCTGACCAACTCTGTTGAGAAATTCGGGCCCTTGATAACTGCAGTAGTTAACCGAACAATTGATCTGAGAGGGAATGTTGGATGAGCGGCGAGCGCACACCGGAATACTTGAGGGGACTCATCACCGAGTTTCGAAAGCAGCCGAGCGAAACGGGATGGCTTGAGTTCAAAGTGAACAATTCCAGCCCGGAAGACATCGGGCAGTACATCTCAGCTCTCAGCAATACGGCTGCGCTGCAGGGGAAGGCCAACGCCTACGTTGTCTGGGGAGTTAAAGACGTAACGCATGAGGCGGTTGGCACGAGCTTCAGTCCGAGCCGCGAAAAGAAGGGCAATGAAGAACTTGAAAACTGGCTCTTACGCCTCCTGAGTCCGCGAATCCTCTTTCGTTTTCATGAAGTTTTGTATGAAGGCAATCCGGTGGTCTTGTTGGAGATTCCCCGAGCGTCGGGCAGTCCAGTCCAATTTCGGGGCGTCGAATTCATTCGAGTTGGCTCCTACCGCCAGAAGCTGAAGGATTATCCCGACATCGAGCGCGATCTGTGGCGAGTCTTCGACGCAACACCATTCGAGGATATGATCGCTCTGGAGAATGCTGAAGGCGCTTACGTACTCGACATGCTTGATTACCCGAGCTACTTTGATCTAATTGGACAGCCCCTTCCCAGTGATCGCGACAAGATTCTGGCCGCTTTGATGGAAGATCGACTTACTGCTCGGAATCAGGCGGGAGGATGGGACGTTACGAACATCGGAGCGATCCTCTTCGCCAAGAGTCTCGACACGTTCAAGGCCCTGGCACGCAAAGCGGTACGGGTAATCGTGTATGAAGGTAAGGGGCGGTTGACAACAACGCGCGAGCAGGTTGGGCGCAAGGGTTACGCCTCGGGCTTTGGAGGATTGATTGACTATATCGACGCTCTTCTTCCGCGCAACGAAATGATCGGCAAGGCGCTACGCAAAGACGTGCCGGTGTATCCCCAACTGGCCATACGCGAGCTGGTCGCGAATGCACTGATCCATCAGGACTTCTCGGTTACCGGAAGCGGACCGATGATCGAGATATTTTCGGAACGCATGGAGATCACAAATCCCGGACTTCCGCTGGTTAAGACGGAGCGCTTCCTGGACACGCCTCCCCGCTCGAGAAACGAAGCTCTTGCATCGTTCATGCGTCGTATCGGTATTTGCGAAGAGCGAGGGAGCGGGGTCGACAAGGTCGTCTTCCAGACAGAGCTATTCGGATTACCAGCGCCGAGTTTTGAAACTCCGGAGGGATCCACCCGCGCCGTCCTTTATAGCCACAAGGCCTTGAACGACATGGACCGAATGGACCGCGGCCGAGCTTGCTACATGCACTCGTGTCTTCGTTTCGTCGAGCGGAATCCTATGACGAACTCGAGCCTTCGCGGCCGTTTCGGAATTGAGGAACGCAACAGCGCTATCGTCTCGCGAATCATTCGTGACGCCATTCAAGACGGATTGATCAAGCCCTACGATCCTGACCAAGGGAAGAAGTATGCCAAGTACCTTCCGTTTTGGGCCTGAATCTTTGCGCTTACTTATTTGACGGTTATTTGATGGTTTTCCACTTTGGCCCACTTAAAGCCACTTGTTGGAGATTCTAAAGCTCGGTTTTATGACAACTTACGAAGCTACTTCTTATTTGATGGCGATGGTGACAGACACTGTCAGCGGCCGCCGTTTCCCAAAGCACCAGAGTTCTTCAGCCGCCGATACTCAGCGACGGCCCTCTCGTGCTCGGCGGCGGTTCGAGAGAACTTGTGCTTGCCTCCAGTGGACAGCACGTAATAGAGATAGTCCGTTTCGGCTGGATTGAGCGCCGCTTCAAGCGACGCGCGTCCCGGCGATGCGATCGGCCCGGGTGGGAGTCCCGGATACTTATATGTGTTGTAGAAGGAATCACGGCGGCGATGCCTCGGATTATTGGGGTTGCCGTCGTAGTCATCCTCAAGCAACGCCGCATAAATGAACGTAGGGTCCGCCGCCAGCGGCATTCCACGCTTGAGCCGATTGTACAAAGCCGAAGCGATGAGCGGACGGTCTTCGGGTGCGGCGGCCTCTTTCTCTATAATCGAAGCCAGCGTGACGATTTGTTGAATCGTCATTCCCCGGGCCGCCGCCTTCGCCGCCCATTCAGGCGTGAACACTTCGTCGAATCGCTTTACCATCGCCTTGATCAGTTCTTCAGCGGTTGTTCGGCCAGTGTAGTTGTAGGTGTCGGGGAAAAGATACCCCTCGAGATTCCTTGCGGACGGCGCCCACTGAGCAATCAACGCCCCGTCTTTCATAAGCCGCAGGAAGTCGGCGCGAGAACCCTTGCCCGTTTTCGAGGCTAGCGAGTCGGCGATGTCGAAACGATTGAACCCCTCGGGCGCCGTGAACTTCTCGAGCGAGACGTCGCCCCGCCGGATCTTTTCGATGGCTTGGAGCGGCGTTGTCGGCGAAGCGAACTTGTAATCTCCCGCTTTAAGATTCCCGCCGCCGCCCGTCGCGTACAGATAGATCGTGAGCGCCGTTGGATCATTAACTATGCCGGCGTCGGCGAGCCGGCGCGCAATGGCGCCGGCTCCCATACCCGGTTCGATCATGATCACGCGGTCGGCGGCGCTGTGCGCAGTCGATTCATGCACGCTCCTCCTGACCCACCGCGCGGAACCGAACAATGCCGCCGCGGCAATCAAGACGAGGCCAGCAGCCAGCATCGTTTTACTGGTTTTCCTCTTGCCCGTCAGTCTGAAATGACTCGGCGGTTCAGGCGGGCCGGATGTAGAGGATTCGCCGCCGCCGGCAAGAGCTTGCTCATCCCCTGTTAGTTTTGAGTCCGGGTTCTCGATAGGAAATCCCTCAGTATTATCATTGCGGCGAATTCATCGGAGCGCTCGCGCCGCTGCTTCCGCGTATAGGCCCTTTCGATCATGATCTGCTCGGCTTCATAACTGGTGAGCCGTTCGTCTTCGGTGAAGACCGGAAGAGCCAACTCGACGCGAAGCCTTTCCGCGAAAGTCAAAGCCGAGCGGGCCGCGTCGCCTTGCGTGTTGTCCATTCGTAGCGGAAGGCCAACGACGATGGCTTCGGCCTCGAGTTCCTGAACAAGTTGTCTCAGACGGGCGATATCTTTCGCCATGCTGAAGCGGCGAATAGTTTCGACGGGCCGCACGGTTATGCCCAACGCGTCCGACACGGCAATACCAATTCTTTTTGCGCCAAGATCAAGGGCGAGCGCTCGCATTGAGGTGAGTATAGGAATCGTGTTGAACGCCTGTCAACGAGAGGGCAGAGGAGAGGTTATAGGGAACAGGTTACAGGGGACAGGAGGAAGGTTATAGGGGACAGGTTACAGGGGACAGGGGGGGAGGTTATGGGGAGCAGGTTACAAGGGACAGGTTACAGGGAACAGGAGGGAGGTTATAGGGGACAGGTTATAGGGAACAGGGAAAAGCGGATAAGCGGATTCCGGCGAGGTGCTGGTAGCAAGGAATGCCGGAAGGAGATAGGAGATCCCCTGTGACCTTTAACGAACTTATTCCCCTGTTCCCTGTCCCCCTGTTCCCTGTCGCCTGCCCC
>JAHFUG010000545.1:0-3193 GCA_023265195.1 Blastocatellia bacterium
CAGTCCGATGGCGCCGGTGGGTGCTCACGTTGAGTTTGGCAGGGGTCTCATTCGCGGGCTCGGTGAAAGGAGTAGCGATGATCGGTCGCTTGCCAATCGCGGCCAGCGATACCGAGCTCACCAGAACTGCCAGCGCAGTCAACAGCGTCACACTCTGTTACGGGTCCCAATGGACGCCCGGATGCGGGAAGCCTCCAAAATTCCAGGTTCAATCCCAGGCAAATTGGGAAGAGGCATCCCCGCCCTTCCGCTTATGAATTCATTCAAACTTTCCAAGTGAAGAGGTGCGGGGATAAATCCCTCTTCCCAACCTGTGATTTTTCGATGTTTGGCGAGAACAACCGACTTCTTCCCGCCAAAAGCGCAGCCCAAAATGGCCAAACTCCATCGTCCCCTGAAGTGGACGATGCCCCCCAACTGCGTTGGCGTAAACTCCGTAGGAGTGACCTGTCTGTAGCAACGAGGTAAACCGAGGAATCAACAAGCGGGTGATGTGGTCTCAACTCCGTAGGAGTGACCTGTCTGTAGCAACGAGGTAAACCGAAGAATCAACCTGCGCGTGATGTGGTCTCAACTCCGTAGGAGTGACCTGTCTGAAGCAACGAGGTAAACCGAAGAATCAACCAGTGGGTGATGTGCTCTCAACTCCGTAGGAGTGACCTGTCTGTAGCAACGAGGTAAACCGAAGAATCAACCGGCGCGTGATGTGGTCTCAACTCCGTAGGAGTGACCTGTCTGTAGCAACGAGGTAACCGAAGAATCAACAAGCGGGTGATAGAAATGACAAACTCGAGGCCCTCCGTCAGGAGGGCGAACGCGCCGCGATCTCAAAGAGGTGGGCCGGTTGCCAGACAGGTCACTCCTACGGAGTTGAAACCACATCACCCACTTGTTGATTCTTCGGTTACCTCGTTGCTACAGACAGGTCACTCCCACGGAGTTGAGACTACATCACGCGCTGGTTGATTCTTCGGCTACCCCGTTGCTACAGACAGGTCACTCCTACGGAGTTGAGAATGCGAATGGCCAAACTCCAACCTCTCCTACGGAGGGATAGAATGGAAACGGCCAAACTCCATCGTCTACTGAAGTGGACGCGAGGGCTATGTCTCAGCAACGCCTCTTGCAAATCACCTATCTTGACCGCCTATTCCGAATCGAAGTCGAATCTCTCGCGATGAGAGCCCAACCGAATCTTCCTGACGATGGCCTTTGCCTCTTCATCCAGACAGTTCGCGGCCGCCGGGGTCGCCGGCCCCGTTGCAAGCAACAGCACGTTGATCTTGCTCTCAGGCATAAGCTCCTCCCGTATTCACCATCAATTCAACCCGTCTCGACGCCAGGCGGGCCGTCGCTTGGGCTTGTCGCTCGGGCCGCACGGTCAATACCGGCTCACGATTGATTCAGTAGGGAGCGTACTAGTCGACGCGTCGCGTTTTACGCGAGACGCGTGCTTTCAGGCCAGGCATACTTCGCGACCTTCGCGGCCTCGCGAGACCCGGCCGTCTTTTCATTTCGGTCGTAAACCCGGCTGCAGCCGTTCAAGAAGAACACGATGTTGAATGCGTGCGCGAACCCGATCAACAACGCCATGCCGATCCCGAACGCAATGAAGCCGAAGAAGTACCCCGACTCCGCCGCGCCAAACGAAGATGAGTACCCGCCGCGAGAAGCCGATTGAAACATCTCGCTCATAAGCCGCTCGATGCCGGCTCCGGAGACCATCCGCGAAACGACTCCGCCTCCAAACCATGCGATCGACGTAGTCATCTGGAAACCAACCAGCAGCAAGCCGCCGCCAATCAATCCAACAACCGCCTGAACCAAAGTCAACGCCAGCAGCTCCGGAACCATGCTCCTGTAGGACGACCGAACCAGCGACCAGGTCTTCTTCACGGCGTTGCCTATTCCCGTCGCTCCGCTCGCCAATGACATGAACGAAAGCCAAACTCCGTAGTAGGCCGTCAGGATCAAGCAGACGTTCAGAATAGTCAGGGGAGCAAACATGAAACCGGTGAGTATGGGGCCGACGAAATCAATCTGGCCCATCAGAAACAGAATCCATTCGCCGAGAAGCACCGCGCCCACGCCGATGAACACGATGAAGGGGGTCACGGTCACCGCGCCAATGTTGCTAAGCGCGAAGCGAAGACTCCGCAACCGCGTCCACTGATTTCCAAGGACGGTCAGCTCGTAGCACATCTTTGCCGTCGCCCCGAGAAACGCCATCGCTATCACGTACACGATCAGCACGGTTGCCGCCGCCGACACCATCCCGAACGCCAACAGGCTCTCGACGGAGCCCGCGCCTCCGGAAAGTGACGATTTCGAGATTGCGGCGGCGATGAAACCCGATACCACGGTGCAGAGTATCCACGCTCCGGCCGCGGCGAGAACGCCAACGACCACCAGCGATAGAGGCCGCCATCGGATCGTGTGCCGGAACGCCTCGATGAAGAGGCCTTGATGCGGGATTGCTTCCGAGTTTGCACTTGCGAAAGCGCCGCCCGCATAAGAATCTTGTCGCCCTTGCCGTTCGGCGCGGCCCGATACGGGCGGGGTTTCCCAACCGGCGGATTGCGGCGGCGGCGTTGTCGCCGAGCGTGCGGACGCGGCCGCTGTCGCGGCCGAGAACCCTGTTTGAGACGGCGCCGCGATTGACTGAGTAGTCGGCGCAACGGCCTCAAATCGGTGGCCGCAATATCCGCAAAACTTTCCGGTCCCGTTTTCATTTATCTCATTCGAGCAGTTTGGACACCTCATAGGGCTAGCCCTCCTTTTCACTACTCTCGTCCATTCAGCCACGCACGCTTGGGGGTTGTCAGAGACCTGCATCGCGTTCTCAATTGAAGCCTGAAGATCAATATGAGGCCAGGTTGGAGCCCGCGCCTCTTAACGCCGGCGTTGCTATTCGTCAAAAAGAGCGATCCTCCAAAAGCGGGGGCTCGATCGTTCACTCCACATCAGGCGGTCAAGTCAGGAAAGCGCAATAGCGCTTCGTAGTAGCTCAGCCGCGGAATTCCGCGAGTCTTGTGCACCACTTGTCCGTTGGTTCGGAACGGACCGATTCAGTAGCTCGTCAAGTTCATCGCGTTTTGTTCTTCACATCCGGTTCTTCACGTCATTCGCAAGCCATGCGCATCCGTGTTAACGCCGATGATCTCGATAAACGCCCAGACGGCGGTTACGAATA
>JAHFUG010000545.1:3293-4452 GCA_023265195.1 Blastocatellia bacterium
GGGACGGGCTGATTGAAGCGGGGGTTCGGGGTAAGAGCGCCGGGCGCAGCCGCTGAACCCGATAGAGGCGCCGTATCCGCCACTGTAGCGCCGCAGCCCGGGCAAAACTTCGCGGTCACGCTGAGCATATATCCACACGTTCTGCATAACATTCGTGAGTCCTCCTTACTTCTCCATGCTTTTGAACCAATAGCGCGGTGCGCGTTAATCACGCGGGCCATTCCGGAAGAGCTTGAATGGCGGCATCTCTAATGAAAGCCTATCGTACCCTCCAGCCGACGTATGCGCTTTTCAATCGCGGACGCACTGAACACGCGCCCGTCGGGATCAAGTTCCCTTACGCGCCTATATTCAGCAAGCGCTTGCGGATGAGTGTCCATCTTTTTCTCGTATATCTCCCCAAGCCAATAGTGAGGCCGCGCCCACTTTGAGTTTAGCTCGATAGCTTTTCGGTAGTACGTCTCGGCAGTGTCGAACTCCTTCAGGTCGAAATACGCGGTACCCTCGTTGTTGTACGGAAACTCCCAGTTAGGCTCCAGTTCAATCGCACGCTCAAAGTACTTGATCGAATCACGGTATCTCTTTCGCTCTACGCAAAGAAGACCCAAGCGGTTGTTGGGTAATGCCCACGACGGGTTGATTTGAGTGGCGCTGCGAAAACTCCGCTCCGCCTCATCGATCCGATTCTGCGACTTCGCGATCTCCCCTTCAGCATATTTCCATTTGGCCTCGATTGGTTTATCTGTTGGGTCTATGGAATGAGCCCATTCGTAAGCACGTTGCGTAATCGCCCACTCTTGATCGCTGATATTCTCCGATTGAACTGACATTCTTCTCTGAAGTACGGCGTCTCCCATCTGACGGAGTTGAGGGAGCGTTTTCATGCCGGCCTCTTTCAACGCCTTGTTTGTCGGATCGAGGCCCCTGAGTTGAAAGTAGAAGCTGTATGCGTCGTCATTGGAGAGCGTGACCAGCCGTCCGCTGTTGACCGCGCTCTTTAGGGAGCCCGCAAGCCGCGACGCCTGCGTGTCGGAAAAGCCGAAGTAGGCCGCAACGGCTATCGCGACCACGGCGACGCCGCCCAGGATTCCGGCCAGCGGCTTCGATCCGCTTGCAAGCGGCGCTGTAGTGAGCCCGCCTGATGACGGCTGCTCGAGGT
>JAHFUG010000159.1 GCA_023265195.1 Blastocatellia bacterium
CAACTCCGAGGCTGTGTGAAAAGTCGATCAAGTTTTTAAGTCAGAAAAATCGTGCTTCACATTTGACTCGTAACGCATTTTTCGGACTAGCCCTATGCGTTTTGATCCCCCTGTTTTTTGATTATCGGACGATTCACCGACTTTTCACACAGCCTCTGCCGTGGGTGGGATTAGGGGGAAGCGAAGAGGGCGGCCTTTGTGTAGGTCGAGCTTGAAAGACCCCACCCACTGCCGTGGGTGGGATTCGGGGGAAGCGAAGAGGGCGGCCTTTGTGTAGGTCGAGCTTGAAGGATCCACCCACTACGGGCGGCGTCCCAGATGCGCTTCAAACCGGCGACGCGAGACGGCGTGGCGGTGTCATCCTGGATTCGGATCGAGATCGAGTTCACCCTGAGATAGTCACGAACCAATTGCCGGGCGCGCCTCCGAAGGCGTTAGAGAATCGAACCCACGAGGTTCACTACGCCGCGACTCAAAGTCCGCTGGGTCACCTCCAAATTCGTGGCTAAACTAGCTCGTTTGCTTTAAGCGCGGTCGTGAACTTCGTGGTTGTTGATTCTTTCAAAGGACCGCTCGGGACGCCGAGAACATAAGTAAGCTTGCTACGATGCTCGTCTATTTGTCCTAGCGGCGGAAGCCGTCACTTTGGCGGGATCGAGTACGTCACGGTCGCGTGGGCAACCATCGTATCGCTTCCGTCCGAGTAGATCGAAACCTCGCCCACGGCGAGGTTCTTTCCTAGTTTGATCAGCCGAGCCTTTCCAATGACGTCGGCGGGTGCGGGTTTTCTGAGGAAGTTTATATTTAGGCTTGTCGTGACGGCCAAAGCCACAGGGCCGATCATCCCAAGCAGCGCCACATATACGGCTGAGTCGGCAAGGAGCATGAGGGCAGGACCCGACATAGTGCCGCCGGGCCGCAAATGCATCTCGTGATATGGCAACCGCACCTCCGCCGCCATATCGTCAATCACCTCAACCCGCATAAGCGGTCCTTCTCTGTCCGGAAAATTCGACCGAAGAAACCCGTCCAACTCATCAGCAGTCATCTTTGGCATTGCTACAGTTTTAGTTCCTATCGCGGTTTAGAGAAATCGAACCTGATTGCGAGGGCGCGATTTTTTCGATAAAGCTCAATCCGGTTCAACCATCTATGCATTCCACATACATCCTCGCGAGCATATCTTTTTTTCCTCTCTCTTTCCACTCTCAACCGGTTGGCGCGTTCGGTGTTTTCTTACTCCTACTCGGAGCCAGCCTGCGATACTCTGGATTTCGTCGGGCGTCTTTTTCGGTGGTGGGGTAATTGTGTGTTGCCGAGACAGGAAAGAAGAGTTTCTCGCAAAGACGCAAAGATCGGTGCTAAGGCCGCTAAGCAGCCTTGCAAGAAAAAACAACAGTCGGATGCGATGAGCCGCCTAAAGGCCGCATAGACCGCGGCGGGCGGAGCCGCAACAAGAAACCCGCCGGCGAAGCAAACCCGAAGAATCTCATTTTTCTCGGCAGGCTTCTTTGCGGCCTTTACGCCGATCTTTGCGTCTTTGCGAGAAACTCTTTCTTCCAGATTTGGGCGCGGACGGAGTTTGTCCGAAGAACAACACTCTGTGACCCCACTACCTCTTTTTCCGGACCTCACGGAAGGCATGTGAACCGTGTCGACGGCGATGCAAAGGAGTGTGATGATTTCCGATCCAGCAAGAGACCTAGAGAGCGGGGCGCGCTCCATAAAGGAGAACGAGAACGCCGAATCCACAGTACCCAGCGCCGGCGCGTTCTCGCGATGTAGCAAGATCGACGGTAAAACGAGCCCAAACCTCAGCCGGCTTGTGCTCTCTCTTTTTCGATCCGTTCGATTGTAGCGCGAAGCCACCGTTTAACGGACTCCAGAAGTCTGTCTTGATCTCCGGCTTCTTCCAACTCGCTTATTGTCTCTCCACGTTCGTTCAGCGGAATGTGATGGCAAGGGATGCTCTCCGACAGTTTATCCTTGGGAACCAGGGCGGCCAGCAGACATTGATCGCAGGGCAGCGAGCGATTCGGGTCGCCGTAGTTGATGCAGCTCAGCGAATCCAGGAAGGTCTCCGTTGGGCGCCACGGAGTGCGGACCGAGCGGCCATAGCCCCCTCGTTCAATGAACTCCAGTTCGGATCTCAATACATCGAGAGTATCGCGGTTGTCGTTGTTCATTCTGCTACCACCTTTTCCGCTTTCAATCTTGTGACGGGCGCGCCATTAATTCGGAGACCGCCGCCCGAATCGACCGCGTTTCATCTCCAAAAAGGGCAAGACTTGCAAGGGCAAGGCTTGTGCCAGGGCGGCGATTGTGAAGTGATGGCCACAACCTTGCTGTTTGCGGCCAAGCGCCAAAGGTCTTACGATATGTGCTGCGGGGTATTGCGCAACCGGCATGAATGATTTCGCACTGGCGCGTTCCTTTGCGCCAATCCCGTGCATCTTAAGCCGGGCTATCGCACTTGCTGCCTCCTTTCCCAGTACCTTGGCGACAAGGTGGCGCGAGCGTTCGAAGCGATGACCCATTGCCCAACGCGCGGCGAGGCCGAAAGGGGGACGCCAGGTGAAGAAAGGAAAAACCGCTGTTCAAAACCTCAGAGCGCTCGCTGTGGGCGGACTCTTTTTGGTCTCGGGCCTCTTCCATTCAACACCAGTCCACACCTCGGAGATTCGGGGCGATACGCAACTGCCGACGTTCATCAATAATGTCCTTCAGCTCTCGGAAGCGGAGTTCGCGTCCATGGACCGAGGCGAGGCTGTGGTCAAGTTGCTGAAGACCACTGAGCAGAAGGAGCTGGCGGCCGCCGGCATCGTCCGATTGAACGTCCCGAAGGACTTCTTCCTGGAGAAATTCCGTGACATAACAAATTTCAAGAAGAACTCGGCTGTCCTGCAAATAGGAAAGTTCAGCAAACCCGCCAGGCTGTCGGATCTGAACGATCTCACTCTTGAATCCGAAGACGTCGAAGACTTGAAGAAGTGCGAGCCAGGCGGCTGCGAGGTCAAGCTATCCTCGGCCTTCATCAATCGCCTTAAAGCCGAGATTGACTGGACGGCGCCGGACTATCGCGAAAGAGTGAATGCTCTTGTCCGCCAGATGCTGCTGGATTACGTAACGTCGTACACGGCGCGAGGAAACGGGGCGCTCGCGGAGTACAACGACAAGAAGACTCCCGTTAGACTCGAAGACGAATCACGGGCCCTGTTGAAGCAGTCGCCTTACTTGCTGGAGTACTCGCCCGAGTTTTATAGATATCTGGACGAGTACCCGCACGCTTTGCTGCCTGGGGCCGAGAGTTTTGTGTATTGGTCCAAGGAGAAGTTCGGGCTCAAGGCCGTCGTGAGCCTCACGCACGTCACCATATTCAGACGAAGCAAGAGCGAGATTTTGATAGCATCGAAGCAAATCTACGCCAGCCATTATTTCGACGCTTCGCTGGGGCTGACCCATCTTGCGGACAAGGGAGCGGGTGGAGGCGAGGCTTATCTCGTCTACTTGAACCGGTCGAGAGCGGACGGGCTGCAAGGCGGATTCAGCAAAGTGAAACGAACTCTTTTGGCGGGCGAGGTGCGCGACGGCCTGGCCAGGAATCTGAGGCAAACCAAGCAACGCCTCGATTCGGACTACGCCGCCCGAAAGGCCGCGAGAAAGAAGTAGAGCAGTCTTGGAGCGCCGTGGCGAGACCCGTTGCGCTCAACCGCGATACGCGCCGGTAACAGCCCTTTTCGAATTCAGTGCTCAAAGAGATCATTAGAAGGCGTCCAATGGTCATCGCGCATCGCGGGGCCTCCGGTTACGCTCCCGAGAATACGCTCGCGGCCTTCGATCTAGCGGCGAGGCTTGGCGCGGATGGCGTTGAGTTCGATGTCGGCCTATCGGTGGATGAACAACCGGTTGTCATTCACGACCGCACGGTGGATCGGACTACCAACGGGTCCGGCAACGTCGCCTTTCTTACAACTCACGAACTGGCGCGATTCGACGCCGGAACAAGGTTCGAGAAGAACATCTCAAGTAAGCGCCGAGCCAACCTGTCGCCGAACCCAGCGGCAGCCCTTGATCACACACGATTTCATTGCGGAGTACCAAGTCAGGAAGAAACGCTGGCGCTCCTCGCTGAAACTGATCTCGCTCGGATCTACATAGAGCTTAAGGGTGCGCCATCAACGAGGTCCGTGCTGCTTGGATCGTCCCTGCGGATCATACGACGCTCCAAGGCGAAGCGTCGCGTGACCCTGCTCTCGTTCGACCATGAACTCATAGCCGCGGCGAAAACAGCACAGCCGGATATCCGAGCCGCGGTCACGGTTCATATCGCCAGGGGAGTGATTCCAAGGACGCGATCGCTCGCGAAGTCCGCCAGCCGCGCCGGAGCAGTGGAAGTAGCCCTTCACCACGCCCTTGCCACGCGCAGACGAGTGGACGCGTTGCACGACCTGGGTCTCGCCGTATCGGCGTGGACCGCCAACGCCAAATCGACGATGCGGCGTCTCATCGCCCGCGGAGTGGAGTCTATTATGACCAACTATCCTGACCGGCTCGATGGCGTTATCGATTCGTCCGTGAGTTCTTATTAATGAATCGAAACGCGCACAGGATCGTCACCCAAGCCGGCTTTGTAGCCCGGTACACGTCGGCCGTTCATTGCGAGTTCGAATCGCATTGTCATCCGAATTTGACCGTGACAACGGTGCTGTCAGGCGTGCTTGAGGCCGAGATCGGTTCGGCGAAGCTCGCCGTCAACAGCGGGCAATCGGTCTTCACCGATCGGCTGCAGACTCACTCCGCTCGGGGAATTGACGTTGAGTTCCTTTCGGTCGGCGTCAGCGCCGCGGTTATGAACGCGGCGGCGGCCGAGAGCGGATTGATCTCGAGCGGAGCCGGCATCGCGTTTCGTCATGTGGTTGCGCGTGATAAGACCGTTTACGACATAGCCCGCGGTTTGGCCGCGGAAATGGAAACCGAGGAGCCCGGCCGGGAGGCCATGCTCGAAGCGCTGGTGAGCCAGTTGGTCATCGTGCTGCTTCGCTCACACCTCCTGGTCCGCAAATCGCCCTTGATTGAATTGTCGAGAGCCGGCCCAGTTGACCGCCGGCTGCGGCGCGCGATCGAATTCATGCACGACAACTATTCGCGAGAGATTGGGATCGGAGAGATCGCCCAGGCGGCTTATGTATCCGAATATCATTTCGCTCGCTTGTTCAAGCGAATCACCGGTGTTACTCCTCATACTTACCTTGCCAACCTGCGGCTCGAACGCGCCCGCGAGTTGCTAATTACTACCGCCCGCCCGATATCGGAGATTGCCGGAATGGTCGGCTACCAAAGCCAGAGTCACTTCACGAAAGCCTTCAAGGCGATTACGGGCCTGACGCCTCGAGGATACCGCGAGGGAAAATGCGCCGGCTCGAGTATAAGCGGGGACTATGTTCCAGAGGTTACTTCGGGGCACACGGTTGGCTCGCGGGAATGAGGGACTGTAAGGGTAATCTGATTTCCGATTTGGCGGTGTAATGAAGAATGAATGTACGGCGGCTCTCCGCGGCCGCCCCTCTTGACATACCGCGTACTCCAGTCTGCCTGCTTCAACGCCAAGGCCGAGTCATTCATGAAGACGCTTAAGCATGAAGAGGTCTAAGCGCTTGGAGTATAGCGGCTTGACCGAAGCGCGGCGTCAGATTGGGTTGTTCATGGAAGCGTCTACAATCAGAAACGCTTGCATTCAGCGATGGGATATTCTTCGCCGGCTGAGTTCGAGCACAAGATTCGCTTACAGACAGAGAGGCTCTGCCATAAGCTCAATTATGAGCAATGACCAGCAGCGTTGACGCCCTGTTCAAAACGCACGGCAGCGCTTCTTGAAGCGATTCGGGATCAAGCGATGCGAAGCTCTCATCGAGAATTACGAGATCCGCTCCTTGAAGCAGCGCCCGTGCGAGATAGAGCCTGCTGCGTTCGCCATGCGAAAGCTGCCATCCGGTATCCCCAACCGTCTGAAGCAATCCTGACGGCATTCGATCGAGCATATTTCCAAGGCCAAGCTCGCGGCAGATCGCCTCAGCTTCGCCCAGATCGTTTTCTTGTGGCGGCCAGCGGCGTCCCATTAACAGATTAAAAGCCAGTGAGCCGGCTAGAACATGATTCTCATGAAACTGCGGCGCCTCGGCGGCCAATCGGCGCCAGCCGCGCGCTCCGAGAGTCTGGTAGTCGAGTCCCCTCATAAGCAACATGCCGGAGTCGGGGAATCGCAAGCCGGCGACAATGGAGGCGAGCGTAGATTTTCCGCACCCCGATTGCCCTTCCAACATGACTCGCTCGCCCTTGTATATCTCCAGACTGCATCCGCGCAGCACGGCCTCGCCTCTCTCTCGATATCGGAAGACTATGTCCTGAGCGTCGACAAGCTTTTGCGATCCGCGCGATGTGTTCTCATCGGCGGGTCTGTTTCTCAAAGCCAGCGGAGACCCCTTCACTTCGTCTTGGCCGGCTGCGGCGAACAACGGCGCCACTTGGCGCCAAACGATGATTGCTCCGGCCAATTGGGACAGACTTCCCGCGAACCGCCCGAGAGCTTGATACCCAAGCAGTATGCCCGCGAGGCTTACCGCTACCGACTCGACGGAGTCTATCTGCGACGTGAATCTCGAAGCGAGGCCGAACAGCCCTAGCAATAACCAGCCTCGCGGTATGAGACCGCTCAGTAAGATGGTCGACCTGTCCATCATTCTTGATTTATCGAGGTATCGCGCCAGTTCGTGGTCTTCGCTCTTGTGCCAGTGCTCGCGGGACTCCTGGGCGAGCCGAGTTCTGTGTCCCACCATGTTCTCAACCAGTTCATTGGTCATTCGCAGGCGCGACTCGGTCCACTCGCCCAACTGCGACCAGTAACGCCAGCCGATCAACGCGGCTACCAGAGCCCAACACGAGAACAGAGCTAGCTTGAGCATCCCGCCGGCCCCCGCGCCCAAGACGAGGGCGGCCGTTGCAAGCTCTATCACGGCAAGCAGTCCCATGAACCCGCCGCTCAACGCGAGCCCCTCGACCGCGGCCGATTCGAGGACTCTGGCGAATTGCTGACCGGAGCCCTTGTAACGGAGATCCTCCAGATCCAGCTTGAGCGCTCCGGCCAAGAGCCGCTGCTTCATCAATCCGCCAAGAGCAAGCGAAATAACCCCCTGCAGCCACGTTGCCGTGAGACGAAACGGCAATGTCGTGATCAGCAGCAACGCCCATGCTACAAGCCAACCCTTTTCAAAATATCCGAGCAGTGCTCCTCGGCCAACCATCCACCACGCGCCGAGCAGCAAGAGATGCTGCGTTACCTGAACGACAACCAGCGCAGTCAGACGTTGAGGAACTTTAATACAACGCGCTTGACTCCAAAAACTCGCGCTGGGTGGCAGGCGCAACAGCCAACAGTCGCCCACGTGAGCAGGCCGTAGCCGGTCCTGAATCATGACCTTGCTGACAACCGCTCTACGCCGCCGCCGCATTCCAGTCTCTTCGAGCAACAGCTTCACTTCGGGCGCGATTGGCGCTTCGATAGCCGAGCACAGTGCGTCACGCATCTCGGATATTTTGATCGTATGAACCCTTCCGTCCGGAGCGAGCAACCCCGCGCTGCGCTTATTGCCGCGGAGCACGGCGAGGAATCTCGATTCGGAAAGCCGAATGATGGCCGGGGCCGCGTGCTGAAGAAACCGTTCGACCGCGGGATAGGGAACGCGGACCGGCTCCGCCTCGATTCCGATTCGATCGGCCGTCAACTCGATCCACTCGCCAAGCGCCGCACCGCCATCGCGGACGTCATGTGAAGACGAGGATTGTTGGCTCGCGGAAGACTCACTGCCGGGCCGCATTCCGGCGCAGCGGGCGAGCTGCTGAATGGCCTCGCCAAGCTGATCCACGGCCCAACTGGCGGAGTCGACTTGTCCGGTCAGGTTCATTCGCCGCCTCGTTGTTCCACCAGGGAGCCGTCTCGAAACAAGAGGCGGCGCCAGATTCGCGTCGATACGAACTGCGCTCTCGCGTCTTCTTCGGCCGCGAACATGCTTCGATATGGAGAGCTATGATCGAGGAGATCAGCCGGCTTGCCATCGTCTACAAGCCGGCCCTCGTCTATTACCAAAACGCGGCCGAAGCTGGCCGCCTCCGCTGCGTCGTGCGTGACGTACAAAAGAGTGGCGCCGCGCCAGAGCGACCTCGCGTTCGCCAGCAACCGTTTTCTTTGCTCGCGGTCTATTCCGCGAAACGCTTCATCGAGTATCGCCAGCCTCGCATTTGAGCGCATCATTCCGCGCGCGAGCCGCACTCGCTGACCTTCTCCGCCCGATACGAGCGCGCCCCCTTCACCCAACGGCGTCTGCAAGCCTTCCGGAAGTGTCTTGAGAACCGAGGTCAGACCCGACTGATCGATCACGCCGCCGACGTCGAAAGCCGAATGGTCCGGGGCGCCATAATTGAGATTTGCCAACAACGTTCGATTCCATGTCTGAAGCGCCGGATCGACCCACGCGGTCCGGCTTCTCAGACGTTCAAGCTGGATGCCGTCGAGCGGAACGCCGTCGACAGTTACGCGGCCGGAGGCCGGGCTATGCCAGCCGAGAAGCAACCCGGCAAGGCTCGACTTACCGGCGCCTGAACGCCCCACGATCGCCACGTGCTCTCCTGCAGCTATTCTGAGGCTCACGTCTTTTAGTATTGAATGGCCGGCCGCCAGCACGCTGACTCCGCTGAAGATTATTTCCACGCCGCCCGAATCAGCGGCGGCGTTTTCCGCGTGCTCGGGCAATGCTCCCGTCCGAAGAGAGTCATTCTCGCCGGGAGCCCCAAGCGGCTCCATCAATCTCAGAACGATGTTCCGGTAAGCGGGATACTGCAGAACAGTGAGCGAGAGTTGCTGCCCAAGAGCCGGAAGGCTGAGCGCCCAATAGATGAGCAGAAGTGAATTGCCGGCGCCGCCGGCTCGCGCCGCGAATCCAAACACGATCCAGCAAGTCAACCCAAGGGCGAGCATCGATTGGAGGGCGTCGGCAACCAACACCCGCTTCTGTAGTTTCAACCCCGACCGCGTCCATTCCACCAGCAAAGTTTCATGCTCTCGTCTGATTGCCCGCTCGGCCCCGTGAGCGCGAATCGGAACAAGCCCGAGCAGCGCGTCGAGATAGAACCGGCCAAGCCCGGCTTGATGGGTGCGCACTCGCAGATCGCTCTCGGCCAAAAAGGACTGGGTGAGCAGAGGTAGCGCCAGTCCGGTCACCGCCGACAGTATCGCGAGTGGCGCGCTTCCCGGGTCCAGCCACCAGACGCCCGCGGTCGTAAGAACAAGCGTGAATCCGATTCTAATTAACTGCCCGCCCATTCCGGGCAGCAATCTCAAAAGGTAGAGACTGTGACTTCGCTCCGCCATATCCGAGGTCAGCCGGCTTTGAAAGTACCGGTCGCCGAGTCGCGGAAGCTTTTCGAGAAACAGAATGCGTAAACGCGCCTCGACTCGCCTTCCCACGCGCAGCAAGGCGTCGGTCAACGGCAGTTCGAGAATCAGCAACGCGGCGGCGAAGATAAGCAGCACGCCAACCGCCTCCAACCTTTGCGTTAGCAGTCCCAGCTCGCGGCCTATGCCTAGTAATCCTCGAAAGAGCAACGCCTCGAAGACGACGCCGAACGCGGAAGCGAACAAGCCCAGCACCAACGCCAGCGGGATCAGAATCCCATCAGCTTTGAGAAGGCGGGCAAGCTGCCGGATGGGCCGGGCCGGCGGTTCCTCGAGCGCCGCCAGCAACTCCTGAGACAGTTGCCGCCTGGGCTGCTTGTCGATATCAGCGGCGTCGTGAGAAGTGGAAAGTTTGACCGCGCCTCGACTCCGCACCACGACGGCGCCCTTAACAATCATGCGTTCATCACTCGGCTCTGTTTTGGAGTGGTCTTTGGGAGTGGCCGCGACGGACCAGTAAGCGTCGGGAATGATCTGAGTCCCCTCCGGCCGCGCAATCGTCCGATCGAACAGAATCCTGAGCAGACGAGAACTCTCACGGCCTCTACCGAGCCCACCGGAGCGAACCATCGTCTCGATCATCCGGGTCGCGGCGTCCAAGCCCGCGATTGAACGCCAACCCGAGTCGGCGAGAGCTTCGTTTATGATCTCGTTCGCACGAGCCTCGCTCAGGGCGGCAGTACGCAGCCGTCGGCGCAATGGGACGGTGAACTCTTTAGTCCCCGCCCACCTGCGCCATGCATTAGCGGCGACTGAGAACGTGTGAATGTAAATCTCATTCAGGAACTGGTCGCATAGGGGCCAACGCCGGCCGGTAGCCGGGTCCATTATCTGAACGAAACGCCCGTGACGGCGCCAGAGCACGACGAAGTGATTGGCCCCGTTCGGAAGGCTGACAACCACTATTGCCGGGAACGTTCGCGCGCCTGCGATTAAGATGTGCTCGGCGGGAACGATGACTTGCTCCGCGTCAACACCGAGATCAATAGCCACTTCCTCGAGCGTGTCGATCGAAGAGCCGTCGAGGCCCGTCTGGCAAGCCTCTCGAAGACGGCCGTAACTAACCGATATCCCTGCGCCGTTGAGAAAGCATTTGAGCGACGCCGGACCGCAGTCCATAGCGGAAACTTGAACGACCTCGGGCGCGATGAGGCGGCGCTTCTTTCTCAACGGGCCTCCATCGGTTCAGCCGGCGCCGAAAGCCTCTTACCAACCGCGCGGAACAGCAGAGCCGCCGGCGACGCACGGTCGACCTCGACCTCTACCGAGCCCGGCAAGCCATGTTCAAGAGGAATGAGAGAGGATGATGGGTGTTGGATTATCAGATCGACTCTGACGCCTCCGTCTCTGGGTTCATTCGAGACGCTAGAGACGACTGCATCAATGAATCCGTACTGGGTCCATGGAAACCCCTCGAGCCGGCACCGGGCGCGCTGACCCGGACGCACTCGGCCTAGCGCGGAAGACGGCGCGAAATACGCAACCAGCTTGACCTGACCCGCTGGAATAATCGCGCCGATCTTTTCGCCGGCGTGAACAACCGCGCCGGGATTCAGACCGGCGGATTCTCCAATTCTTCCGGCCACCGGAGCCAGGATCTTTCGTCTCTCGACTTCATAAGAGAGTTGCTCGATCGATGAAGCGGCTGCGCCGGCTTGACTCTCCGCGGCCGCGATTTCTCGTCTCAGCCCATCCAGCCGCGCCTGTCCGGATTTCTCTTTGCCGCGCAGTTCGGTTTCGAGGCGGCTGATCGAAAGCCGCACCGCGTCGGCCGCCGCCCGGCGTTGTTGCTCCTCGGCCCTGGCGCGCGATAACTCAGCATCGGAGAGCAATCCCGATGAAGCAAGAGCCGAGAGCCTATCGGCTTCACGTTTGGCGTAGAGCGCGGCGGCGTCGGCTTCTTCACTTCGCTTTCCAGCTTCGGCGACGGCGATGCGCGCCGCCTCGAGTTGCTGCACGAGGAAATCTTCTTCGGATTTCAATTGTTGTTGTAGCGCGGCGCGTTGAGGCGAAAGCATTGCCAGGCGGGTCCTGGCTTCGGAGAGCTTCAGCCGCTCGGCCTCCGACTCGATCTCCACCAGCACGTCACCCGCATTGACCTCGCGGCCAACCGTCAAGTTGAAAGAAAGCACTCGGCCATCATATGAAGAAGTCACCGGATGGACGGAAGCATCGGCTTCGAGGCGCGCTTTGACGCTGATCTCATACACGCTGATGCGCGCGCCGCCAAACCAGACCAGCCATAGAATCAGTATGACCGCGACAAAAACAAGAGCAGCCATCGAAGGACGAAAGCGGTCTAGTGAGAGCGATCGGATCGTGTCGGAGAAATTGGCCGGCACAGTTAACCTCCAAACGGACCGACTGACGGACCGAACCGGGCGTTGGAACAAGGGCCTACATGAAAGCAACACTGTAGGAACTGTTCAAGCCCAGTTTGCCGCTTGGAGGGTGGTGACCGAACGTCCGCCGGTGTCCTTCATTCTCAACTCCGTAGGAGTGACCTGTCTGTAGAGCAAAGGGCGCGGCGAGTCATTCTCAACTCCGTAGGAGCGACCTGTCTGTAGAGCAATCGGCGCGGCGAGTCATTCTCAACTCCGCACGAGCGACCTGTCTGTAGAGCAAAGGGCGCGGCGAGTCATTCTCAACTCCGTAGGAGCGACCTGTCTGTAGAGCAATCGGCGCGGCGAGTCATTCTCAACTCCGCAGGAGCGACCTGTCTGTAGCAACGGGCCCGCCTCATTGCAATCACGCCTCCATAGGAGCGTTGCCCTCCGTTGGGAGGGCCCTGTTTCTCGCCTCCAGGGGATCAAATGTTTACTAACATAGTTGTGCATCGCTGGTTCGCGGGTTGTTGATCCCAAGGCTACCGATTGAATCTCCATCGTTCTACCCACTGACATGGCCCTCCTAACGGAGGGCCTGGCTAAAGGGGCGTAAAAAGAATCAGTTCCCTTTTTTCGAGGAAGTTCACCGCGGAGTCCCAGAGACCGCGGAGAGGGACGCAGAGCGAACTTACTCTCAGCGTTCTCTGCGACGCCGCGGTGAAGTCCTCACTTCACCGGCGGTCCTCATCTCGTGCTGCCGCATAACTCAAAACGGGAAGTTAAGTTTTTACGCCTCCTAAGCCGGATTAGGAGGAAACGGCAGAGTTCAGTTTGGAGCTAGCTCAAGATTATGACACGCCCTCAACACTCAATCTGCTTGGCTCAATGCGTACAGACCCAAGCCCGTGTCGCTTCGCGGATCAGCAAGTCAGCCACTGTCGAAGTTGAAAAGGCCAACGCTCTATGGTAGAAGTTTTGATCCTTACAAGAGGCGGCGATCCGCCGGTTTACGGGTTCGGACTCGGCGTCACGCTCCGTGGAGTTGCTAAAGTCGTAATCTATGAAAAGCTCGGCGGCCTACACTCCGGCGGAAACATGGTCCGGCCTAATCGGTGGAACGAATACGCAAGGAGAATTGCATGGAAAGCAAGGTAGCACCACAGGCGGAGGCAGCCGATGATCAGGCCGCCTCGACCGAAGATCAAAGCCTGCGCAGTGACGGTAAGCCCGCGTCTTATTCAATGATGGAGCCGAAGATGCGCCGCATTTACGGCCAGTTCTATCGTGAGATCTACTACTCCGAAGCCAAACATCTCGATACAAAAACCCAAGAGTTGATTTCGATCGCGGCGTCTCTTGTCGCCAAGTGCCAGGGCTGCATCGAGGGCCATATCAAAAAGGCATTGTCCTCCGGAGCCACGAAGGAAGAGATAAGCGAAGCCATCTCGATCGCATGCGCTATCAACGCCGCGGCCATCGTCGATTTGACGGACGTCGCCGCGGTCAATCTGGACATAGATCACTTTCCAAGCGACGGCCCTCGCTTCAGGTTCTAACAAATGATCAAACGACCCGCCTCCGCAACTACTAACGCGCTGCTCACGATTTCCATTACGGCAGTCGCGCTCCAGGTTCCGCTTATCGGCGCCATCATGGCGGTTGCGTCCGTCTACAATCAACAGGCTGCCCTTGCGTACACGGCCGAGCGCCAGAACCCCGCGCCCGCGCCGCAGCCGGCCGCTGAAGCGCGCGTCGAGTACAAGTCATTTCCATCCGCTGCGCTTGGCCGCGACTTGAAATACGCGATCCAGCTTCCGGCCTCTTACGAGCAAGAGACGAATCGCAAATACCCAGTTGTTTATTTTCTGCATGGAATGTTCGGCAACGAAGGCGAATTCGAGCGCCGGGGCGTAGCGGCCGCCGTGAACCGCTTGCACGCCGGCGGAAAGATAGGCGAGCTTATAATAGTATCGCCGGCCGGTGAGAACAGTTTTTATGTGAACGCCAAGAACGGCGTCCGCTACGAAGACGCTATAGTCAGGGACTTGATCCCATACATCGAGAAGACCTACCGTGTCACCGGCGGACCGAAAGGCCGGGCGATTCAAGGCATCTCGATGGGCGGATTCGGCGCGTTGATGATCGCGTTCAAATACCCCGGGATGTTTTCGTCCGTAACAACGCATTGCGCCGCGGTGTACACCGAGCTTCCAAAGCCATCGGGCGACGACCGCCGTTCGCAATTCATAGCGCGGATTGTCGGCAACATCTTTGGCAGTCCACCGGACGACGAGTTCTACCAGTCCGTCAACCCGATGAAGCTTGGCGAAACCAACGCCGCCGCCATAAAGAAGTCAGGCATCAAGATATACTTCGACGTCGGCGACCAGGACAGGTATGGCTTCACTGAGACCGATAAGGTGCTGGATGAGCGGCTTACCAAGGCTGGTGTGGCTCACGAGTTTCACGTATTCCCGGGTAATCACGGATGGGAGTATATGATCTCGGTGGCCGATAAGTCCTACGCGTTCCTTTGGATCGCCCTTGATCACGGGGGCAAATCGCAAGGCGCCACGCATTGAGTCTCTCAGCCTGAGACTGCTGCGGCCCGACGCCCCTTGATCGTGCGCGAAGGGCCAGGCTGAACCGTTCCGACTTATACAAATAGAGAAGCCATCGCTTCCTCGGCGAACTAGATTCTGATTTGGGTGCATCTCTTTTAGGAAGACGGGCACTCGGATTGATTGAGGAAGCAGTTTGCGGACAATTGAAGATAGACAGCGCCCGCACCTTAGCCTCTCTACGAAT
>JAHFUG010000546.1 GCA_023265195.1 Blastocatellia bacterium
GTATAGTAACTTGTGCCGAACGCCGCCAGATGCCGGTGCTAATCCTTTTTTGACTCCGGTCGAATCGGCTCCACCTTGTTTTCAACGAGAACCCTGTTCAGAGATTCCAGATCGGACGCCATGATCGCTTTCAGCTTTCCGAGTTGGACGCCGAGTTCAGCGGATAACTCTTTGAACACAACGTAGGCCGCGTCCGTCGGACGGGCGTCGCCGGTCTCGACGCTCCTGCGCAGCGCCGCGAGCCGATTATTGAGCTTGATTGGAAAGTTCAACGGGTCTTGATTGCTTCGATTGCGCACCTGGTATATCTCTTCCTCGACTTCGCTCAGCTTGTTTGAAAGAGCTTCCACGGCCGCCGCGATTGTTTGATCGTTGGCCTTACCGGCGCGATCCCTGGCTTGTTTCTTGAACTCGCGAATGAGGACGACCGCCTCGTTAGCCTCGCTGGTTTTATCCCGAATCTTCGTTGCAAGGTCGAACTGTTCTTGCAGATCCTTTTCGGTCACGCCCTTGAGCCGAGGATCGATCTTCACCGTGAAGCTCCGCGTTTCAACGTGTTCGGCAACCGTCAGCCTGACTTGATAATTGCCCGGCGGCGCCACCGGCCCCTGAGCAGCCGCGCCGCTCCATAGGATCATCCCCGGAAAGACCGTTGAGCCTTTGCACCTCAAATCCCAAGTGAACCGCGTCACTCCGGCGTTAGTCATTGGAGTGCGCCTGATACCCTGTCCAAACCCGAACTCCGGCTCTTCGGACGCCTGGCCGCCGGTCTGAGCCTCGGTCTTTTTCTCTTCTTCTCGTTTTCCCGTGAAGGTGCGAATCAACTGACCCTTTGCGTCCAGTATCTCGATCGTCACCTTATCAGCCGCCGTTTTCATGTAGTAATCAAACGAAGCCTGATACGCGCCCCTGACCGCGCCGCGAGGCTGAAATAGATGGACCTGTGCGGCGGCGATGTCCGGCGTGAGTTGACGCAGCACGCTGACGTCGTCGAGCACATAGAACGAGCGGCCGTGTGTTGCGATCACCAGATCGTTGTCTTCAACCACGACGTCCGAGACTTGCGTGTCCGGCATGTTCAGCGACAACGACCGCCAGTTACCGCCGTCGTCGAATGACACGTAGATCCCATGCTCCGTTCCCGCGTACAGCAGCCCCGCGCGTTTAGTGTCTTCTCGAACGGCGTGCACATAGTCACCATTTGGAATGCCCTGGACGATCTTCGTCCAAGTCTTGCCATAGTCGCGAGTCTTGAAAACGTAGGGCGCGCGATCGTCTTGCAGATAATTCTTGACAGCCGCGTAGGCGCCTCCCGCGTTGTGAGGCGAGGCGTCGATGATGCTGACACGGCCGAGACTCGGCAATCCTGGCGGTGTTACGTTCGCCCACTTCTTTCCCTCATCGCGGGTGACGTAGATCAAACCGTCGTCCGAGCCGGTCCAAATTGTTCCTCGCTCGATTCTGGAAGGCGCGATCGTGAATATAGTCGCGAACACTTCCGGGCCGTTCATATCGCCCGTGATAGGCCCGCCCGAATGGCCAAGCGTCTTGGGATCCGCGCGTGTAAGATCGGGGCTGATCTTTCCCCAACTCTGGCCGTCATCGGTTGTCTTCCACAGGTGCTGTGATGAAAGGTAGAGAGTCTTTGGGTCTTGCGGCGAAAAGACGATAGGGAACGTCCACTGCCAACGCTCTTTGAGAGCGCTGGACGGCTCGCCGGAGAAGAACCTTGGATAAGGTTGAATGTCTCGCGTCTGCCCGTTGCTCCTGTCGAAACGCGTGATCAACGCGCCCTGGCTGCCCGCATAAAACAGATTGGGATTCAACGGATGCGGCGCTATGTATCCGCTCTCGCCTCCGCCGACCGCGTAAACATAGCCGCTCGATCTCCCTCTCGTCTGTTCGCTTGGAACGCAGATGGTGCTGTTGTCTTGTTGCGCGCCGCAGACCTGATACGGGAAGTCCTTCGTCGTCGCTACGTGATAAAGTTGCGCGGTTGGATAGTCCTGTCCGGTCCACGTCTGTCCGCCGTTCACCGATACATTGCCCCCGCCGTCGTTGCTGTTGATCATCCGGAGAGGGTCGTTTGGATCGATCCACAGATCGTGGTTGTCTCCATGAGGCGTGCGGATCGTTTTGTAAGTCTTGCCGCTATCGGTCGATTTGTAAAAGCCCGTATTCAACACGTAGACCGCGCCGCGGTCCTTCGGATCGGCGTAGACGTGAGTGTAATAGAACGCGCGTTGCCGCAGCCGCCGGTCGTCGCTTGCCTTGTTCCAGGTCGCTCCCGCATCGTCGGAGGTGAACAAGCCTCCATTCTCGTTTTCGACGACGGCGTAGACGCGATTCGAGTCGGCTCCCGAGACCGCGACGCCGATTCTTCCATCGACGCCGTTAGGCAGTCCCTTGTTCCGAGTGATCTCAGTCCAGGTCTCGCCGCCGTCGGTTGACTTGAAGAGTCCGCTGCCGGGTCCGCCGCTCGACATTTGCCAGGAGACTCGATAGGCGTCCCACATCGCGGCGTAAAGCACGCTGGGGTTGTTTCGGTCCAAAGCGAGATCGATCGCTCCGGTGTGGTTGTTCCTGAACAAAGTTTTTCGCCATGTCTTGCCGCCGTCCTTGGAAAGAAAGACGCCTCGCTCATCGTTTGGTCCGGCGGGATGGCCGAACACCGCCGCGTAGACGAGGTCGGGATTGTTGGGATGAACCCGGAGCTTTGCGATCACTTGAGAATCAGCCAAGCCAACATGTTTCCATGTCTTGCCTGCGTCGATCGATTTGTACACGCCGTCGCCTTGCATGATGTTGCCGCGCAAGCACGCTTCGCCCATGCCAATGTAAACGACGTCGGGATTCGATTCGGCGACGGCGACCGCGCCGACCGATGAGCTGTGAATCCGTCCATCGGTGACCGGCGCCCAGCTTGTGCCGCCGTCACTTGTCTTCCATAAGCCGCCGCCGACCGCGCCGAAATAGTATTCAAGCGGCCTGCTCGAGGCGCCGGCCGCCGCGATAGATCGGCCGCCTCGATTCGGTCCGATGTTCCGCCACTTGAGCGCGCTGAACAGGCTCGAGTCATAGCCTTCGCCTTTCGCCTGAACCGAGGCGTCGCGGCCGCCAGCCGCCACCGGCGATTGAGCCAGCGCGGGTTCAAGGCATGCGAAAAACAAAGAAACAATCAGAGCTGCAATCGACAAGTAGATACGTGCGCTTGAGCCGATACGATAGAGCGGTTGCCGCATAAGGATCACCTCGCCAGGTCAAAAAAGTATTTCGCTATTCTTGCTTTCGGCGAACTGTAGCCGAACAGGACGGGTCAATCAACCGCGAGACGTCAAACTAGCCAAGGGCGCCGCCCTTGATATTCCGAGTGCGGAGTTCGGAGTTCGGAGTGCGGAATGCGGAATGCCGGATCACGAGGCGGTCTTCTGGGAAACGCGGACAGGATTCCCGTAACGATCGAAACAAACGACTATATGTAAGTGACAGAGTTTAGTCTCGTAGAGACGGCCTATCTGTAGCGTGAGGCCGGTATGAATTTCTCTTAGCTCCGTTAGGAGCGACCATTGTGGGCGGTGATTGGGGTCGCTCCTAACGGAGCTGGCGGCGGTGGGGGTATCGCTCATATCTACAGACATGTGTCTCCTACGGAGACAGCCCACAAGCGAAACCAAGCCGAGCCTCGATCCGCTTGGACGCAGCAACACAGATTAGGACACTACGTGCGTTTGACCTCGACGACGCGGTGAGGTGTTGGCTTATAGGCTTTTATATTTTGGAACCAACTTTAAGTCCAGGCATTTGTCTTTTGAGGGCGTGACTCATCTGCAGGGTAGACAGTACCATCTGCACACGGCTATCGGGGGTTCTTTTTACAATCGGTATCGGCCTGGCGATGAGTCCCGATCAAGCAAGAGAATTGTTCCTGATCTTCGGCAGTGGTGGGATTCTGTCGCTCTCTTGATCGCACCCGTCAAGCGGCCGCTTGACGCTTGGAAAGAACCCGCGCGGCTACATCACATTTTGCAGCCGCGAGGGTTCCCTGAAGACTGGTTACGAGCACGGTATACCGAGCCGTTTGGCATAGGCAGCCTGCGCCGTCCGCCAGTCTCGGTGATCCGCGAACAAGGCCGTTTGCGCCTCGCGTAAAAGCGAGTGAGCTTCGAGCAAAGTGCGAAGCAAGGCTTCGGGTTTCGCCGAGTATGACTCAACGCAGTACCTATGCAACTTCGCCATCAATGCCCCGCACCATTTGTTAGGGTGCTCTCGACCCAGTTGCCCCAGCAGTTCTATGTGATCATTCGCCATCCAGTCGTCGAAGCCGCTCACACGCAGATAATTCACGGCGATCGCCGCCACCTTGAGGCAGAAATCCACCTCCAGCGCGTCTTCCTCCGTGAGTCTGTTGACGAATTCGCGTATTTCCCTCCTGGG
>JAHFUG010000547.1 GCA_023265195.1 Blastocatellia bacterium
CCTGTCTGTAGATACGAGCGATGACCACCGCTGCTTCTTCCGTTAGGGGTCGCAGCTCCGTTAGGAGCGGCCCATCCTCTGCCGCAAGGGTTGCTCCTAACGGAGCTAAGAGAGACTCACGGGATCGGACTACAGATAGGTCGTCTCCACGAGACTAACGACTCTCGCTCAGGAGCTTTTCATTGAATCATAGCCAAATCGCACCGCCGGCGTGGCCAGCTTCGATAGCAACACACTTTAGGATACTACCCTTCCCCCCCCGTATTGCCTCACGTAAAAAACATCCCGAAATGGTAACGTTGCCTCATCTAGAAAACATCCCGAAGTTTTTCTCCTAATTTGATAACAATGTCATCTCGTCTGTTCTTTTTTTTCCGTCAAAGCCCGAGTTGCCTGCGCAAAGTTTGCGCAAGCAAGCCTGTGGGAAAGTGGAAAAGCGACCGATGGCCTCAGAGCGAGGATGCCCAACATCAGACTGGCTCCCAGCGCGAGTGTTGGCGATGTCATTAATCATTAACGCCCTCCTGAGTGTTCATTGCGCGCTGAGTGGCGCCGCGGGGACGGCGAGGTGAAATGAAGCGATCCTGCCAAGAGTCATTGATTCAGACAACGGGAGCGAATTCATCAACGACGAGTTGTACCGCTACTGCCACGACCCAAGTCGCAACGCCTTGTCAATATGATCGAGGGCGATTCCCTCGCTGAACATCTCGGTAGCGAGCTTTTGATCGGCTGGGGCCGCTAAGGCAGCCGGCGGCGCACTTACGAAGGTGAAGTAGTAGAGGCGCTCAAGAAGCTTCCGCGCCGTCTTCTTACCGACGTCTCCGACGATCATCATCTTGCCAGCCGCCGTTCGCTTACCGTGATGGCGCAGCAGCCAAGCCACATATCGCTTCGCGTATCCGGTCAACTCAATCAGTTGCTCCAGAATAGCTCCCTTCTCCTTCTTGCGAGCCTTCCGGTACTTCTCTGCCGTCACTGCTATTACCGCTCTCTTTTCTCTCATTCTTAGCCCCATTGATCCCTCCTTTGACTTTCGCCCAGGAAGGGTACATGCCCCGAGTCAATTTCGGGCATGTTTTTACTTGAGGCAACGATTCAGCTTCGGGACCTTTTTTGATGAGTCAACGCGCGAACTTGGTTAATCCGAGTTCAGACGTTATACTTCGGCTGTAAGGAAAGTCGTTCTCTCGCATCATCGGCAGGCTCCCCGATCACGCCTCCAGGAACATTGTGACTGGTCTGATTCGAAAATCGGCTGTTTTATGTTAGCCTTAGCGTCGCAACTATGAATGAGGCTTTGAGCCAGGCGGAGAATCTTTGTCCGAATTGCGGCGCCGGAAACGAGGCGGACGCCACGTTCTGTCAGGGCTGCGGGTTGCGCATCGATTCCAATGTCTCGATAACGTCTCCGCTTACGCGGCCGCTTCCATCCTCGACCGTGATCGCCGATCGCTTTCGGATCAAATCGCTGCTCTGGAGCGCTCCGACCTACAATGCATATTCCGCGTGCTTGCCTGACGCCGGCGACCCAATCTACACCGTGCTCGAGCGCCCAGTTTCGCTCGGCGACCCATTTTCGGGCGTGCTCGGCGATATTGGCGGCCCTGACGGCAAGGGGACGAAGGCGAAGCTGGACGTGGTGATGAAGGAAGCGAAAGCGGCGCTCGACAGGTTCGGCATACTGAAACCCGAGGAGCGCGTCGTTCAAGACGAGAAGGTCTACGTTGTATTTAACCAGATTCAAGGGCAGCCGCTCGCGCACCTTGACCAGTTGGGAGAGAAAGAGGTCAGAGAAATTGCGCTCAAACTCTGTGCTCTGGCCGAACAGTTTCACAAGCAAGGGTGGGTGTACAACGGCTTCGAGCCGTATAGCATATTCCTGGATCACGACGGACAGATTCGGCTGATCGGCTTCGACCGCGCCCGCCGGATCAACACCAGAGTCGCGGAGTCGCCGATACATTCGAGCGCCGGTTATACCGCGCCCGAGACGTCGCTGCGCAACGCGCTTTTCGATCCGCGGTTCGACGTATATTCGATCGGCTCGGTGATTCAATTCCTGCTGACGGGCGAGAGGCTTGGCCCGGGAGAAGGCGCCAGCCTTTATCCGGTAGCTACGGTGATACCGAACTTCGAGCGTCTGTTGGGCAAAGCATTGGCGGAAACGCCGGTCGAGCGGTATCAAACCATCGCCGAGCTGCGCGAGGGATTGGCCGACCTGAATCTGCCCATAGTCCTGCAATCCGGCCACTTCACGGATGTAGGATTGGTGCGGGAACTCAACGAGGACAGCGTGTTGTCGTTGAACCTGACTCAATACTTCGAGTCCGTGCAGACGCAAATCGGCCTATACGTTGTGTCGGACGGCATGGGCGGCGAGGCCGCGGGCGAGGTTGCTTCCCGCGTGACCGTTCGCGCCATCGCCGAGATGGTCACCGAGAAGTTGATTTCCGCCTCGCTCAAGTCGACTCACGAAGAGAGGATCGCCAGACCAACGCATACAGGGGGCCTGAGCCTGGCGGTTGCGGACGGCAACGATATCGCCACCACGGAGTTGCTCAGGCTGGCGGTCATTAACGCGAACCGTGAGGTTCTTGCCTACGCCAAGGCAAACCCGCACGAACGCGGACTTGGCGCTACGGTGACGGCCGCCATGATAGTAGGCGACGTGCTCTCGGTTGCTCACGTGGGAGACAGCCGGTGTTACCTGCTATTCGGAGACAAATTCGAGCAGTTGACCGAAGATCACTCGCTCGTGCAGAGGATGATCAACACCGGCAGCCTGTCTCGATCCGAAGCCAGAATTCACCCCTACCGAAACGTCATATACCGGTCTATCGGCGCGGACGATCAAATCGAAATAGATCTGATCAGGAAGAAGCTCTCCAGCGGAGACGTGGTAATGCTCTGCAGCGATGGGCTGAACGGAATGCTTAGCGACGATCAAATTCGCGACATCATCATGGTGAACGCCGACCCGCACTCAGCGGCAAAAGAGCTGGTGGTCGCCGCAAACGCCGCGGGCGGAGAGGACAACACGTCCGTGGTAGTCGTGAGGATCAGTTGAGCTTGCTACCGGTTTGCAGGTTTTCTGTTTAAGGTAAGTGATCTTTCGCGACTGGCTTGCCGGAGCCTCGACGCTGTTCTATATCTTAAGGTCAGGCCTTTTTGGTGAGATCCGTCAGCAACCTCGATGAATCAAGGTGTGAGAGCGCAGGCGCTCATTGCGAAGGGAGCTAACATAACTTCCCAATTTCCGTTAAGCACCCCGAATGTTGGCTGGCGTTTGTTATTCTCTTTTCATTTTCATTTGTCTTCCACCCGGATAGAAGCTTGGCGGATGACAAGCTAAACTACCGCACGCGTTGCGGGCAATCCAATTATTCGGAAGGATCTCCAAGTTTTTGTATAAAGCGAGGCTGGTTGATATGGCACGCTCGCAGCGTCACCCTTGGAGGACTAGGGCTTTAGCTAACCGCTTGATCGCTGGCATGCCCGTTGCTGGCATTTTTATTCTTCCTGTCGCCAGTCTGCGGCGGGGACGCTTTTATTGGTTTTCCATTCATTTCCGTCATTTCTTTCCGAGGCTTTTCCGGGTAGCGGTTTGGCATAGTTTTAAGTTTGATCGGGTAGCTCGAGTACTTGCTTGTTATCTGACTTGCTGGCTGATTCAAACCGATCCACCCGGCAAATGAGGCGCAGGGAGGTACGAGCCAGAACTTCCGTTCGGGAGCTTGGTCGATGCTTGGCTATCGACTTATCAGGCGTCAGGCGCCAAAAGGCGGCGAGCCGCCGTTTCCTAAACTCCGCGCTCCGCTCTCAGTATTATTCAGGCGGCGCAACTCAGCTTTTGCATGATATTAGGGAGGAACACCAAAAAATGAACCTTAGACTAAAAGCTAAGAAAACAGGCGTGAATCTAATCACGGCTCTCCTGTTGATCAGTTCACTCGGCAGTTTGGCGCGGGCGCAAGTTACAACTACATCCCGCATCAACGGATCCGTGGCGGATCAACAGGGTGCAGTCGTCTCGTCGGCTCAGGTCGTTGTAAAGAACAACGAATCAACGACGGAGTATAAGCCGAAGGTTGGGGAGGATGGAACCTTCGTAATCGCCTCGCTGCCGGTCGGAACCTATACCATTACGGTCACGGCGGCGGGTTTCAAGCAGACCGTAGTCACCAACGTCAAGACGGATGTAGGCACCGCCGCGACAGTCTCGATACTGCTCGAGGTCGGAGCGGCGAGCGAGATGGTGACCGTCACCAGCGGCGCGGAGGTTCTTCAAAAGGAGACAACCAGCGTCGGCGCGGTGCTCACCGGCCGCCAAATTATTGAGCTTCCGATGGCGACCCGTAACGCGCTGGATCAGATTTTGTCGCTTCCAGGCACGGCGACCACCGGTCGTTCTCGCAGCTCTTCGGTAAATG
>JAHFUG010000548.1 GCA_023265195.1 Blastocatellia bacterium
TACCCTGGCAAACGGTGGACGTGCCCTGCCCAACCCCAACGGGGTTGTGGCTGCTCCCCGCGGGTGGGAGGCAGACGCGACCGATCTCCTTCCCCCCGTCCGCCCGCTGGGAGCCGCAACCCCGTTGGGGTTGGGCGGCGCATCTCGTTCGTTCCCAGGTTAGCCGAAAAGTACAACAACCCTGCTGAAGCCTTAAGACTCCCCAACTGATAGCGCCCGGCCGCGCCGTAGCGACGATGTCAGGCACTCTCCGGAAGACAGAAAGGCCCGGTCCAAGGCAAGACCGGGCCGAAGCAATATCACCATGAAACTCTGGTCTAGATGTAGCGCGCGACCTCATACCGCCAAATACCGCCAAGTTCCCGCCCGAAAAAACTTGACTCATTTGTGAACTTCTTGGCGGCCTAGGCTTCCCTAGAAGCTGAGCGTAGCGCGGAGATTTATCGTGCGCCGGCCATCGACCGCGGCGTTTCCAGCCGGGGCGGTCACGACGCCGAACGTGGTGCTAAAGACGTTCGCGTCGGGGAAGCCCCACCTTGGATGATTCAGGACGTTATTGAAGGTCGCATAGACCTGCAGCCGAGTCTGCTCTTTGAGCTGGACGGTCTTCGTTATTGCAACGTCCCACGTGAACGTATTCCTGTCACGCAGAAACAACAACTGCCCAAATTCACCCGGCGTCATGTTCGACGTAAGAAACGCGGGATTGGCGCGGCCGTCGGGGCCGACCAGCCTCGGGTCGACGGCGAGCCTCTGAAGGTCGGTAGTGCCGACGCGGCCGGCCAGGCGCGTCCTCGGCGCGTTGAACATTTCTTGAATCATCTTTAACGTGACGCCCGGAGCGAGCCGGACACCGCCCCTGGCGGGGTTGTTGCTGTTGTTTACGGTATCGAACCCGCCCGTCAGTTGAATTGGCTGTCCAGTGTGAAACACAAAGATCGAGCCCAGAGTCCAGTTCCCGATCACTCCGTCGAGAATCCGGTTGTTGAACGATAACGATCTTCCCCTTCCGAAAGGCAGATCATATGTTCCCAGCGTCTGGATGACGTGCCGGATATCGAACTGAGACGGCCGACGGTCCAGCTTGATATTCCGCAAGGTCGTAAAATCGAGACCCTGGTTCGCGTTGTCCACGGCAAGATTGGTCATGCTCTTGCTCCATGTATAATTCGTCGTCCAAGTCACGCCGTGTGAGAGGCGCTGACGGAATTGAATCTGCAAGCCGTTGTAGCTGTCCCAGCCGGTGTCATCCACGTAGTTCATGCGGCCGGCGACATAGGGATTGAGCAGAAAGAAGTTGATCGGATAGGTCCCAGGCGCGTTGAAACTCGGATTAATCCTGACGCATGGACTGAAGGCATTACCGAACATCCGGCAAACATAGTTCTGGTTCGTCGCCAGAGTGTTGGCCAGCGCGCCGGCCGCGCCGGTTTGCAGGTTGGTGATGAAGGCGCTTGAAGCGTAGCCGTTGCCTGCGGCGATTGGGGCCACCCCGCCTCGGGCGCCGAAGGCGGCGTCAAAGATCGGCGTCGCCACCTGGCCGGGACGGCTCAGGTTCTGGAAGCTGTTTACTCCGGCCGCCTGATTGATGGCCAGATTCTTCTGAGCGTTCTTGAATTCCTGCAGGAATCCATTTTCAAAGATGTTCACTTCGTTCAAATTGCTTGTTCGCCACGCCAGGTGCGACTGATTGCCAACATACCGAAATTCAAGAACCGAGTGTCTTCCGATTTCCCGCTGGACGCCAATCGTCCAATTGATTGTGTATGGGGCGCGGAGCGTAGGATCGAATCCGCTGATCGTTCTCGCGAAAGTCTGATCCGCCTGGTTGATGATCTGCTTGTAATCGGTAGTAGTGAAGGCGAACGATGAATTGGTCAGCGGATTTCTCGCTACGTCCGAGAGCGTTAGGAATGGCGAGAGCGTGGTCTGTCCCGGCTGGCCTGGTATCAGAGTCGTCGCGTTGATCGTCTTACCCGCGTTCGTGCCGAGGTTCTGAGCGAAGAACTGGGTGCCTTCGTCGTACACGATAATCCCATAGGAGCCGCGAAGCACCGTCTTCGATCCGCCCAGGAGTTTGCCCAACCAGCCATCCGTTCGAGACGGGTTCCAGGCGACGCCTACATTTGGCGCGAAGTTGAGCCAATCCGTCCTGTACGGTACTCGGCCGACTTGAACCGTCGGATTGTTGTTTCCGCTGAGCGAGCCTGGGGTAAACAAACTTGTAGATGGTCCAAACAGGCTCGCGACATCCGGAGACGCCGTGATTCCCTTCACGTCATTCATAGGACCCTGAACCTCCCACCGAAGTCCGTAGTTCAAGGTCAGATTCGGTTTGACTCGCCAGCGGTCTTGCGCGTAAACGCCACCCATCAGCGAGCGGGTCCACGTGAAATTGATGAAGCCGTCGTACTTCGAAGTGTCGGGATTGACGACACGCGTGAAGTTCGACGCGGCCACCCTGCCGGTCAGCAGGTTGTAAAGAGCCGCCGGGTTTCCCAGTTCAGTCGGGTTGATGCCGGGTATTGTCGTGGCGGTGAACGCCGTCGACAACAGCGTGTCGCCCGACGGGGTTCCGGTTGCGTAAGTGGGAACGTCAAATATCTCTTGAGTGTCCTTCCAGTCCGTCTTTCGGTAGCTCGCGCCAAACGTGATGTCGTGCGCGCCGCGGTTGAGCGTCATCGTGTCGTAGATGGTGGTTATGTAATGGCGGCCGGTAACGTTCGATTGATCGATGAACGGAACAGCCGGGCCGGGATTAACGCCGTCAGAGAACGGCAGATTGGCGCCGATGCGCAACGGCTTGCCGTCAAATTTATAGTAGGAGCCATACGCCGCGGATGCGTTCGAGTCTCCGCTGTGCTGAACTCCGTACCGGAATTCGTTGAACGTTCTGGATGTCAGCGTGGATTGCAGGGCCCCGGACCAAACAAAGTAGCCCAGGCGAAAGGGATTCGTCCTGCTGACGCCGGGGACCGGCAGGCGCTTTTCACCGGCCTGCCACTCGTGTCTGTAATTCCACGTCAAGGTCAACTGTTGCTTTTGAGTTATGTAGGCGTCGAGTCGAACGGCGGGATAATATCGATACGAATTATTCTCGGCGTCCCACGTGTACGTGTCGCGGTTGAGGTCGACGCCAGCGACTTTTGTTGCGCCCTGAGGTATCTGACTGTTAATGCCGAGTATCGATTGGACGACGGGGTCGAGTTTGACCGGTGCGTTTTTGGCGGCTGCAAGATCCAACACGTTGACTTGTCTCAATTGGTTGGTGGTCCCATTCACCAGGTAGGTGAAAATGCCTCTCTGAGCCTCCGGCGTCAGTATCTTAATGGTGCGGGCGGTGTTCAAAGGCTGATAGGCGCGCTCGAAGTTCGCAAAGAAGAATATCTTGTTCTTGAACCCGCCGAAGGGAATCAATGGACCGCCGAAGTTGCCGCCGTAATTCTGGGTGCGATTAAAAGCGCGGGGCTGGTTCTGGGCGTTTCTAGTCCAGTTGTTCGCGTTGAACCTTTCGCTTTGAGGCTCGTAGAAAGCGCTGCCGTGATACTCGCTGCCGCCGCGGCGCGTCGTGAATTTGATATTCGCGCCGCTTTGCGCGCCCGAGTCCGCGCCGAGACCGCCAGTCTCCACCGAAATCTCCTCGACCGCGCCCAGGCGGACCGGAACGGTCATGAAGAAGACGGTCCCACCGCTCTTAAAACCGTTCGAGGCGTCATTGATTCCGTCAACGGTTACATTGACGGCGCCGCCTGGCAGGTTATTGTACCGCGTATCGCCTCCGGTAGGAGGAGACGCGCCTTGAGCGAGCCTGGCTAAGGCGAGGGCATTGGTGCGGTTTCCAAGAGGCAACTCGTTAATGGCCTTTGCGGCAAGGGTGCTCGCCACCAATTGGGAGGAGACCTCCAGCCCCTGCGAAGTTCCCCCTTCCACCAGGACGGTCTCCGTCGTGGCGCCGACCGCGAGGCTGACCCGAACATCGCTCGTCCGGCTTGTCAAAACGTTGATCTTGGATAAGACCGCCGTTTGAAATCCCGGGGCCGTAACCGTTACCTCGTACTCGCCACTCGCCAAATCCGGAAACAGGAAGGCGCCTCTATCGTTCGAAGTGCTCTCCCTTGTGCGGCCCGTCGTGGCGTCTTTCAAGACAACTTTGGCGTTCGAGATCGCGGCGCCCGCCGGATCTTGAACGGTTCCGGAGATAGCTCCGACAATTCGCAACTGCGCAAACACCGGCTCCGCGCATAAGATCAGCACGGCAGCCATCATCATGAAGATTAGCCTTGGAAGGCGTTCACGTTGCATAGTGCCTCCTTCGTTCGGACAGCAACATTCGGTGATGCCCGCTGGTAAAGGTCCTGGCTTTCCCGGACTCGTGATACTGCTCGCCTCGATTGATTTCGTGGAGCGGAACCTAAGCGATCTGCTCGAAA
>JAHFUG010000018.1 GCA_023265195.1 Blastocatellia bacterium
CGTAGATCAGCGTGGTCATGTAGATAAAGAACAGCAGCACGAAGCCGAGCACGAAGGTCTGTCCGCCCTCGCTGCTTTCACCCTGCTCGGTAACCCTGTTCTTTTTCATGCTGACTGCTTTGGTGTACACGCCGGCTTTATCCGCATCTATGCCGGCTCTAACCAGCCTGCGCTCGACTATGGCGGAGCTGAGGGCGCGGCCCAGAGCCTCGATAGAGAAGTCGCTGACGTTCCGAGCGGAGTATTCGGGCTCCTGGCTGTCAAGCACGCCCGGCGGCAAAGTTATGTAGGCAAGGTCCGAGTCCTTTAGCGCGCGCCGCTCCCATTCCTTACGCACCGCGGCGAGATCGGCGCCAGCGGGGATAGCCTCGCGCGTTAAGGCGTATCCCGTGTCGGCTATGCGATTCGACGTCCCCTTCTTGATCGCGTCAAAGAGCATTGGGTCGCCGCTTTGATCCAGGACGACCACGCGCCGTTCACCACCCGAGCGCCCGGCCAGCAGCATGGGCCCCACGGTGAAGGCGAGCATCAAGACAGGCATCAGCAGGGTGCTTACGAGAAACGCGCGTGTGTGAACGCGCTGCGTGTACTCGCGCCGGATTATCACCAGTATCTTATTCATGCTTTTTTGGTCACGCTCTCAATGAAGATCTCATTCAGCGAAGGTTCGACGAACTCGAACCTGTTGACGCGGCCGCCGGCCGCCACGGCTCTTCTCAAGATGTCCTGGCCATCGGCTCCGTTGGCGAGCACGATCTCGGTATGATTAGCGAACCGGTTTATGCGTTTGACGAGTTCGCCGCTCAAGAATGAGTCGTCTCCGTCGTAGTCAAGCAGAACCGTATTCCGTCCGAAGCCCCGCTTTACCTCCCGGAGATTTCCACCCAGCACTTTCGTCGAATGGTTGATTAGACAAATATCGTCGCACATCTGTTCGACCTGTTCCATTTGATGCGTCGAGAAGATCACTGTCTTGCCTTGCGCCTTCATATCGAGAATGACTTTCTTGAGCGTGCCCGTGCTAACGGGATCGAGTCCTGAGAACGGCTCGTCCAGGATCAGAAGATCGGGATCGTGAAGAATCGACCCGATGAACTGCGCTTTCTGCTGCATACCCTTGGAGAGTTCGGAACACTTCTTATTCTTCCAATCCGACAGCTCGAGCTTCTCCAGCCAGCCGTCGATTCGCCTAGCCGCTTCGTTCGCTTCGACTCCGCGGAGCCTCGCGAAGAAGAGAAGCTGATCTCCGACCTTCATCTTCTTATAAAGCCCGCGCTCTTCGGGCAGGTAGCCTATCCGTTGTTGAATCTCCTGTGAAACGCGCTGGCCCAGCACCTTTATCTCGCCCTCGTCGGGCGCAAAGATGTCCACGATCATTCGGATCGTCGTCGTCTTGCCCGCTCCGTTAGGACCCAACAGCCCGAAAATCGATCCTTGCCGAACCTCGAATGAGAGATCCCTGACCGCAACGAATTCGTCGAAGCGCTTTGTGACACTGGTCAATTGAACGACGTTCATCTATGTCTCCGATTTATGTCTTTCGGACCAGGCAGGCTAACGATGCTCTTGGTCCAGTAGTGAAGGATCGAAGTTACGCGTAGTTTGCTCGGTCACGCTTCCCATCACTCTCTGAGGTGGAGCGATTTGTGGCTGACTGTAGCCGGTGGCGTTGGAGGCCCGCGGGAACCGGTCCGCGGACCGTTTTTCCTTTCCGGTTCCCGCATCTGAAATCAGGCGTGAAAGCAACCGAAGCAGCATCATGACTATGCCAAATACCGTGGCGGAGCCCAGCGTTATCATCGGCACGAGGAGTCCTTTCCCCGCGTTAGTGCTTGCCGCCAGTCCGGCTACAATGCCGAACACGATGCCGAGTCCACCCAACCCTACCGCTATCGTAGCCAGCGCAAGCGCCCAGACCGCGCTGGTCAATCTCGGTTGATGCGTCATGCCTACACCAACGTCGGCTGTGTTGTAGAGGTTGGCTCCGCACCTCTTGCAGAATCTGATCCCAACCGTTGCTTCAGCGCCGCAGTTTGAGCAGTACATTGTTCCCTCCTCGCCATCCCTCCATCGGCCCGCCGAGGATGAAGGCTAGCGGTTCCTGTGTTTCTCACGCGTAGTTCAACGCTGCATCGCGATTCGGCGCCTCGGGATTGGCAGTACATGTCATCTCCCGCCTTGAGTACGCTACTCGACTGGCTGCTTATAGCGCGGCTCATGAAAAGTCCGCGTCGTGTTCTCGGTGACGCTGCCGGCCGGAATCGAGGGCGCGATCATCTGAGGCCGGTCGAATTCACTCGTCGCAATTGGTTTTTGAAACGCGGGAGGCGTCCAGCTTCTAGGATGTATGCCGGCCAGCCTGGTCAACAGTCTGATCAACAGCCAGGTGACGCCTAATATCAAGAATGATCCCATCACCGCCGTAATCCCGACGATGTCCGAAGCCGCTCTTAACGCCGTCATAGCGATCAAGCCGCTGAAGAGAGCGCCTACGCTGAAAATACCGAACGCGGCTATCGCCCAGATCATGCTTGCAAGCTTTGGAGGAGGTTCGGCCATACCCATTTGACCTTGAGATGGGCTCAAGCTAATCCCGCATCTTTTGCAGTAGTTCAAACCCTGAGTTGCAGGCGCCCCGCAAAAATGACAATACATTGAATTCCCCCAGAAGCCTAACGGTACTGTCCGCCCGATCAATCCTGCCCGTAGGAAGGCGCTTGTATGTTCCTGATTAATCCAGTGTAAGTACGTTACGAAAACTAGATTGGTTCAGGTTCAGCGTCTAATCGCATCGTAGCCACGCTTCCACGAGCAGCAACCGCTCGCGCCTCGATTATGATATGGCTGCAGCTTGAGCTCCAAACGAGTGAGCCTGGAAATTGCGCGGATAAATAAAAAGCGCGACCGTCGGCTTCAGTATTTACAAAAGCCAGATGCGCCGAGCAAGAGAGCGCTGAGCTTGCCCACGAGCGGCATAGACACACCTGCACTATGCTCTCAAGAAATTTGCGGCCCTCCTCGGCTTAGCCTGGGGCCTAGGCGCGGCACCGGGCTGTAGTAGATTGCCGCGTCTCTTGACGTTTGGTGATGCTCGGCCGAAATGAGTCATCAGCCGAATCGCTGCTTACGAGCGCAATAGAACTGTGATACGTTGATTCGGATACAATCGGACGGAGGCCGGATGGAACTTAGGGAACTCTCGATAAGCCTTCTTCGTGAACGCATCGCCGCCGGTGAAATCAGAGCCGCTGAGATTTGCCGCGCCGCGCTCGACCGGATTGAGCTGCTTGCGGAGCTTAATGCGTTTCTTACCGTGACCGCCGACTCGGCGCTCGAACGAGCGGAACGTCTGGACATTGTTGCGCGGAAAGGCGATCCTCTCCCACCCCTTGCCGGAGCGATTCTAGCCATCAAGGACGTCATACTCGTCGAGAACGTGCGCGCCACCGCCGGCTCCCGAATCTTGTACAATTACATTCCGCCTTACACCGCAACAGCCGTCAAACGCCTCGAATCCGCCGGGGCGATAGTCATTGGAAAGACAAACTGCGACGAGTTCGCTATGGGCTCCTCGAATGAGAATTCCGCTTATGGCGCGGTAAGAAACCCGTGGAACACCGAGCATGTGCCGGGAGGTTCGTCGGGCGGGTCGGCGGTTGCCGTTGCATCGGGAATGGCGATGGCCGCTCTCGGCTCCGACACGGGAGGTTCGATTCGTCAACCCGCCAGCTTTTGCGGCGTGGTGGGATTGAAGCCGACATACTCGCGCGTGTCACGATATGGACTTATAGCTTACGGGTCATCGCTCGATCACATCGGACCAATCGCGAACTCCGTGGAAGACGCGGCTCAGATATTAAAGGTCATGGCGGGACATGACCCGTACGATTCGACGTCAAGCAGGGCGCCGGTTGACGATTACGTAGCTTTGCTGGACGGCGGCGTGCGCGGACTTCGGATCGGCGTTCCTCCGGAGTACTTCGGGGAAGGGCTCGACTCAGAAGTAAGAAAAGGAATCGAAGCCGCCGTTAAGATATTCGAAGAACTTGGGGCCGAGATTGTCAGCGTCAGTTTGCCTCATACGAAATACGCCGTGCCGGTCTACTACTTGATCGCTACGGCGGAGGCGAGTTCGAATCTAGCCCGTTTTGATGGGGTGCGATATGGATTTCGCGCCGAGACCGCGTCAAGCCTCAAAGAGATGTATAGCCGCACGCGCGATCGAGGTTTCGGCGCTGAAGTGAAGCGGAGAATAATGCTCGGAACCTACGCTTTGTCGGCCGGGTACTATGATCAGTACTACGGGAAAGCGCAAAGGGTGCGCTCCCTAATCGAGCGGGACTTCCGCGATGCTTTCAATTCTTGCGACGTAATCGCCACGCCGGCGGCGCCGTCAACGGCGTTTCGCATTGGTGAAAAGGTCGATGACCCTCTCGAGATGTACCTGCAAGATATTTACACCGTCACGCTGAATTTAACCGGGTTGCCGGGCGTTGTTCTGCCTTGCGGCCTGTCCTCCAGCGGGTTGCCTATCGGAATACAACTGATCGGTTCTCGCTTCGACGAGGCGCGTCTTCTTAGAGCGGCGAGCAGCCTCGAAAGAGTCATAAGAGGGAGTTATCAACCCCAGGCGTTGAGAATACCTCGTGTGAATACGCCCGCCACTGCGTGAGCGAGGCGCTGACGGGCCTTTCCCGTGATGCCCCGTCATGCCCGCGTGGCCGGCCCGCGAGAATCAATTCGACACTGCCTTAACCGCGTGATAAGAATTCTAAGGACGTTTGCATCGTTCTTCGCAAGGAGTATCCCCCTATCAGGAGTAGCCGCTTAAAATGATTCGAGTGAGGTTCTTGCCGGCGGGAAAGCTGGCGGCGTTGTTGTTGTTCCTTTCAATAACCGCCGCGCTGGTTGGCTATCTAACCTTTAGAGGCAGACGCGCCGCGCAAAGGACCGACCGGCCGAAGCTGCAGGATAAACTCGTTGCCGTGCTCAGCGACACGAGATACGCGCACGAGGTCGGCGGCAAGATTCGCTTCATCCTCACGTCGGGAACGGACAGGACATACCAGGACGGATCGCACGAACTTGAACAGGTCAGACTTGAATCGCACGGCGTGAACGGGAATAGAAACGATCTGGTCGTCGCCGACAAGGCTCGCGTCAGCGACACAACCGATCTCAACAAGCTGGACGCCGAGTTCACTTCGAACGTCGTCGTGCAGACGTCGGACGGGCTCACGATCAAGACAAGCTATCTCCACTACAGTCAGACCGAGAACAAGGTTGACACCAAGGAACCGCTCGAATTCGAGCGCAAGACGATGTCCGGCCGCGCTATTGGAATGATCGTCGATGTGAATGACGAAAGGGTGCGCCTGCTCAAGGACGTCGATGTAACCATCAAACCGAAATCGGCCGCGGACGCAAAGCCGTCTTCGCCTGCAACCCCGGCGGCTCACTCGAACGTGCAAACGCAGCCTGAAGAAACGCCTGAAGAGCGGGCGGCGCGAAAAGAGCAAAAGCGCGCACGCAAGCTGGCTCGCAGGCGGGCCGAGGAAGCGGCTTCTCAAGCCGGCGCCCGGGCCGCCACCGCGGGTTCGCGCAAGGCCGGAGCCGCGGCGAGTCGAAGAGCGGTTAAGAAGAACGCGAGTGGAAATCCCAAGGAACCGGTTCACATCCGCGCGGCTGAGGCACTGCTCGAAAAAAAGGAGCGCCGGGTTACTTTTGCCGGAGCGGTGGTGGTCACAAAGGCCGCTGAAGAAATGCGAGCGGATAAGATGACGGGCTTTCTTGACGCGGCCGATCGCTTCGAACGAATCGAAGCCCGAGGAAAGTCCGCTCTCAAGCAGACCGGCAAGTCGGAGGTTACCTGCGACGACATGGACTTCTTTTTCGGCGAGGACCATAGTCTCATCCGCGCGGAGGGACGAGGCAATGTTTATTCGCGTTCCCTGGGCGATGAGCCGCTTAGGGAAGCTCGCTCCGACGCGGTTGAGGTTACCTTCATCGACGGCCCCGACGGCGCTGCCGCGGATACGATGACTGCAACCGGGAACTCCAATTTGCACATTCAGGCTCCAAAACCACGTTCTGAAAGTGACAACCCGGCCTCTCGCCATCTCTCGGCGAACGTGATCACGATGCAGTTCCAGCCGGGCGGCAAGCTCATTAAGACGGCTCACGCGTCGGGAGACGCCGTGATCACGGTCGTTCCAACGCGAGCGGAGAGGAAGGCGGACAAGAAAACCATCCACGCTCCAAGAATGACCGCTGAGTTCTTCGATGAAGAGAATCGAGTGAGACACTTTGAAGCTACGGGCGGCGTCAAGACGGAGGTCGAGGCGACGGTGGCGGGCGCGCACGAGCCTCGGATCACGACGAGCAAGCGGCTAACGGCTGACTTCGCCGTTGATTCTCAGGACATCGACCGCATCGTTCAAGATGGTGACTTCAAATATGCGGAGGGCGACCGCAACGGCATTGCGGATAGCGCGGTGTATGACGGAAGAACCGAGGTTCTCAGCTTTCGTGGCAAGCGGCCGATGGCTTGGGACACGAAGGGCAGAACGCAGGCGGACGAGATCGATTATGACCGGCAAAAGGACGAGCTTCACGCCCGCGGCGACGTGCGCACGACCTATTACAGCCCGGAGACGGCGGGCGGCTCGACGCCGTTCAAGAAAACCAAATCGCCGGTTTTCATAACCGCCGACCGCGCGGACGCCAGGAGTGAAGACAACATAGCGATTTACACGGGCAACGCCCGCGGCTGGCAGGACGACAACTTCGTGCGCGGCGATCGGATCGAGCTTTACGACGATGAAAAGAAGATGGTGGCCGTCGGCCACGTCGAGAGCGCGCTTTACACCGTCGAGCGCGAGACGTCGCCGGGCAAGCGCGAGATCGTGCCGGGCTTCGCCACGGCGGATCGAATGACCTACTCGGACGCCACGCGGCTGGTTCATTACGACGGGCGCGTGAAGGCCAGACAAGGCGTGGATCACATAGAGGCCGAGGTTGTGGACGCTTACCTCAAAGAAGGAACAAATGAAGTCGATCACATCATTGCGGAGCGTGGGGTTGTAATGACGCAGCCCGGACGCCGCGGCGTCGGCGACAGGATGACGTACGCCGCCAGCGACGGCCGCGCGGTTCTGATTGGCAAGAGCGCCAAAATCGACGACGAAGAGAAGGGTTCTACAATGGGGTCAGAATTGACTTTCTATAGCCGCGATGATAAGGTTTCGGTCGAAAATAAACAGACCGCTGGACGCGTTCGATCAACGCATCGTTTGACAAAGGGCAAAGGGAAGTAACAGGTGCAAGAGATCGTGGACGAAGTATCTGTGATCGAATCTGCTCCCGAGAGTGCTGAACAAACCGAACCCCATATCAGAGAGAAAATCAGCACGAATATTCAGGCGGAGATAAGCCTGCTTGGCGCGGAAGGACTGAAAAAATCTTACCGCAAGCGGCTTGTCGTTAATGACGTTTCGATAGTCATACGCCAGGGTGAGATTGTAGGTTTGCTTGGGCCAAACGGCGCGGGCAAGACGACTATCTTTTACATGATAGTGGGTCTTGAAAAACCCGACGGTGGCAGAGTCTTTCTCGATGAAAAAGATATTTCGCGGCTTCCTATGTACCTTCGGGCGCGGAACGGCATTAGCTATTTGCCTCAGGAGGCGTCCGTCTTTCGCAAGCTCACGGTCGAAGAGAATATTCTGGCCATCCTGGAAACTCTTACGCTCAAGAGACGCGAACGCGAACGCAGGCTGGAACTGCTGCTGGATGAACTGGACATATCATACGTGAGGCGCACGAAGGCGTATCAATTGTCGGGTGGGGAACGGAGGCGGACCGAAATAGCCAGGTGCCTGGCGATCGAGCCTCGATTTATTCTTCTCGACGAACCGTTCGCCGGCATCGATCCAATAGCGGTGATTGACATTCAGCGGATAGTGCGGAGGCTCAGCGCCAGAGGCATTGGCGTCTTGATCACCGATCACAACGTCCGCGAAACGCTGGCCATAACCGACAGAGCATATATAATAAACGACGGCCAGATAATACGCTCCGGCACCCCAGCCGCGTTGACGCGCGATGAAGAAGTAAAACGTGTTTATCTGGGCGAGAATTTCAGAATGTGAGAAGTGGGGAGCCGGCGCGCCGCCAGTCCCTGGGCCTTATTGATTAGATTATGTCCGTTAAGCCTTATCTTACTACTAGTCTCTCTCAACGGCTGGTGCTCACGCCGCAGATGCGGCAACGCATAGAGCTGCTGGCGATGACCAAGCTCGAACTCACCGATCTGATTACGACCGAAATGTCGGCTAATCCCGTGCTGGAGGAATCTAGCGGCCCGGACGCAGCCGAAGAATCGTCGGTGATGAACGATGAAATCACCGCCATTGACGCGACCACCGCGGACTATATCAGACCCAACGGCGAGGCCCCGGTTTCGGAGGCGCCGGTTGACGGAGCTGCTTCAATCCCGCAAGACAACGCGAGCGCCGCGGCCGCCGAAACCGCCCCGATTGAAGGCGAGTCAGAGCCGGAGCGCGAACGCGACCCTTTCGAAGAAATCGACTTCGGGTCCACATTCGAAGATTACCTGGATCCCGGATACAAGACCCACGAATACGAGTCTCGCGATGAAGTCTCGTTCGAGAACATGCTCACCCGGCGGCAATCGCTGTGCGATCAATTGGTTTGGCAGCTTCACTTGACGGAAGTATCCGATCAGGTGCGCGAAGCCGGCGAAGCCATCATAGGCAATCTGGACGAGAACACCGGTTTTCTTGACGCTACCGTCGAGGAAATCGCCGCTATGGGCCCATGGCCGCTCGAAGTCGTCGAAGAAGCGCTCAGCGTAGTTCAGTTGTTGGACCCCGTGGGCGTCGCGGCGCGTGACGTTCGAGAATCGCTCTTGATTCAACTTCAATACTATGGGTTTGGCGGCCGGCTAGCCGCCCAAATGGTGCGCGATCACTTCGAGCATCTCCAAACACATAAGCTTCCCGAGCTTGCCAGGACTCTCAACGTGGCGGTGGAACAGTTGCTCGAGGAGATGGAGATCATCAAGAAGATGGATCCGAAGCCGGGCCGCAAATTTTCCGCCGAAGACGCCCAGCCCATAGTCCCCGAAGTGACGATAGAGAAAGTGGACGACGACTATGTGCTACGTTTCGAGGATGACGGCATGCCTCAACTGCGGATCAACAGAACATACCGGCAGATGATGGAGTCCAAGGAATCGTCGAAAGAGACTCGCGACTACATAAAGGAGCGGTTTCGCTCGGCGGTCGATCTTCTCAAGAACATCGAACACCGCCGCCAGACCATTTACAGAGTGTGCCAGTCAATCGTCGAACGGCAGCGCGACTTCCTCGATCACGGCGTAGAGCAGCTAAAGCCCATGATGTTGAAAGACATCGCCGAGGACATCGGAATGCACTTGAGCACGGTCTCCCGCGTCGTCAACCGCAAGTACGTTAATACGCCGCAAGGGGTTTACGAACTGCGGCGGTTTTTCACCGAGGGGATGAAGTCGGACAGCGGGGAAGACGTCTCTACCAGAGTGCTGAAATTGAAGATCAAGAAGATGATTGAAGCCGAAGACGCCCATCGCCCAATAACGGACGACGAGATAGCAAAACGTCTTGCGAGGGATGGAGTGAAATTGAGCCGCCGAACCGTAGCGAAATATCGCGAGCAGATGCGCATACCCGGTTCGAGGGAGCGCCGCGCCATCGTGTGAGTACGTGCCGGCAGGTCCCGCGAGACCGATAGCACAAGCGCGATCCACCAGCCGTGGCTGCACCGGCCTAAGTTTCATAACTTCAAGGAGGCACTGATGGAATTTGAGTTCACTGGCCGTCACATACGGATAACGCCGACTATCGAACGGCTGGTGCGAAAAGAGATGGGCAAACTCGACCGCATCCTGGACTCGGCGCCGATGCGGGCGCACATCATTCTCTCATCGGAAAAGCACCGAAAGTGCGCCGAGATCGTGGTCTATTGGCGTGACAGTGTTTTTACCGGGATCGCCGAGAACAACGACCTCAATCACTCCATTACTACCGCCGCGTCCAAAGTAGAGAAGCAGGTCCTGCGCCTCAAGGAAAAATTCGGCTCGAAGAAACGGCGGCGCACCTCCACACGGGCGGTGACTCCGGCCGCGGATGGATCTTCAGAGGCCGCTCCGTCAACGCCTCGCATAATCCAAGCGCGGCGGTACAGGGTCAAGCCGATGACTCCGGAGGAGGCGGCGTCAATCGTTGCCGAATCGAGTGATCAGTTCATAGTGTTTCGCGACGCTGAAACCAATAAAATCGGAGTCCTGTATAAGAGAACGGACGGCAACTTTGGTTTCATCGAACCGTAGAACAGTGGTCAGTGGTCAGTGGTCAGTGGTCAGTGGCCAGTGGCCAGAGAGCAGGGATCAGTGGCCGGAAGGGGTCAGTGGTCAGCCGGAAATCAGTGGCCGGAAGTCAGTCGCCAGGGATCGGTGGCCAGAGAGCAGGGATCAGTGGCTGATCCGCTCGGGTTCAAAGGGGCTCAGGCGCTGTGATGAATTGCCAGAGTCGTAAGATTTACTGTCCGAATAAACTACCAAAGGAGACCAGTCCTTGCATTATCGTAGGTTCGTGAGGCTCCGACTAGCCACTGTCTTTACTTCCGGGCGCTGGCCACTGCCCACTGGCCACTGACCACTGTCTTATGCCTGTTTCAATCGCGATAATTACGGGCGTGTCCGGTTCGGGGATGTCGTCGGCTTTGAAGGTCTTCGAAGACCTCGGCTACTTCGCCGTTGATAATCTTCCAGTCCAGTTGATTCCTACTTTCGTCAAGCTCTTCGAACAATCGGGGAAAAAGGACCGCACTGCCTTTGTCGTGGACGCCCGATCCCGCGAATCTCTCGCCAGTTTCCCGAAAATACACAACGAACTCGTCAGGGAGGGCGCCCTCGTCACCGTGTTGTTCCTCGACGCCGATGACCCGGTGCTGCTGCGGCGTTACAGCGAAACCCGCCGGCCTCATCCCTTACCCGACCAGGACGTGCTTGCCGCGATCAGTCAAGAGCGGAATCTGCTGTCACGCATACGGGAGCTCGCCGACGTAGTCATCGACACCACGGATCACACCGTGCACTCGCTGCGCGACGTGATCAAAGACCGCTTCGCCGAACGGGGCTCGGCGCAAGGAATCAAGGTGACTTTAATTTCGTTCGGATTTCGCCAGGGTCTGCCCCGCGAGGCCGATATGTTGTTTGACGTCAGGTTTCTTCCAAATCCACACTTCGTTCCGGAGCTTCGTAGATTGACCGGTCTCGATAAGAAAGTGATTGCATTCCTGGAAACGCAAGAAGGCGTAGTGGAGGCGATCCGGCGCTTTTCGGAATTGCTCGAATACCTGCTGCCGAAATTCGAAGCGGAAGGCAAGAGCTACCTCACGATCGGAGTCGGCTGCACCGGAGGCCGTCACCGATCCGTGATGGTCACGCAGGCGCTTCGTGATAAGCTCGAGGCCGTCGGCGTCAACACGGTTGTTCATCACAGGGACATAGCCAGGGACGCGGAGCGATACACAAGTTGAGCCTATGATCGGAGCAGTCATAGTAACTCACGGGCAGTTGGCGACCGAGTTGGTGTCGGCCGCTGAGATGATCGTGGGCGAGATTAGCCATATTACGTCGGTTTCAATCGGATGGCACGACGACGTCGATGTGGCGCACGAGCACATAGCGCGGGCGATCCAGCGCGTGGACGGCGGAGCCGGCGTCATCATCCTGACCGATATGTTCGGGGGCACTCCTACTAACATCGCGGCTACGTTTCTCGATAAGGCAAAAGTAGAGGTTGTAACCGGAGTTAATCTGCCGATGGTGATCAAGCTGGCGTCTCAGGATCAAGGCGAGATTCTCTCGGTGCTGGCGGAGAGAGTTCGCGATCAGGGCCGGCAGCAGATATATCTGGCGAGCGAGATACTCGCTCCAAAGAAGCAATGACTCGCCAGACGCCGTCTTTCGTCTCAAACAGGCCAACGATGCTTGCCCAACCCCGCACAACCCCAGACCACGAGCCTCTGCTACAGGTTTCGGATTTGCGCGTCTATTTCGCCAACGCCGCGGGCGGCTCCGCCCGCGCCGTTGACGGCGTCAGCTTTGAGATTTACTCGAAAGAGACGCTTGGCCTCGTCGGCGAAAGCGGCTGCGGGAAGTCGGTCACGGTATTCTCGATTCTCAAGCTTCTGCAGTCGCCGCCGGCCCGTTATGCCGGAGGTGAAGTGCGCTTTCGCGGCGTGAACTTGCTGAACTTGAGTGAGCAAGAGCTGCGATCCGTCCGCGGCCGGCTGATCTCCATGGTGTTCCAGGAGCCTGCCTCGTCGCTTAACCCGATAATGACAATCGGCCGGCAGATTACCGAAGCTATACTCGAACACCAAAAGATGTCGAAGCTCGACGCTAAGCGCACCGCCATTAGCATGTTAGGACGAGCGGGAATAGGCTCGCCCGAGCAGCGATTCGACGCCTATCCTCACCAGTTGTCCGGGGGAATGAAACAGCGCGCAATGATCGCTATGGCGCTTGTGTGCCGGCCGCTGCTGTTGATCGCCGACGAGCCTACAACCGCGCTCGACGTCACGATACAGGCCCAGATACTGGATCTGCTCCGTGAACTCCAGGACGAATTCGAAATGTCGGTCTTGCTGATCACGCACGATCTGGGCGTGGTGGCCGAAACTTGCGATCGAGTGGCAATAATGTACGCAGGCAAAATAGTCGAATACGCTTCGGTAACCGGCTTGTTCGAGCGCGCCTCGCATCCGTATACGCTTGGGCTGTTCAGGTCGCTTCCCACGCTTGGCGCGAGACGAGTCTCGCTGCCAATGATTCCCGGGATACCGCCCGACCCGCTGGACTATCCATCGGGTTGCCGTTTTAGAACCCGGTGCGATATGGCTGAAGAGCGATGCAAAGAGGAGCCGCCCTTGCGAGAGATAGCGCCGGGTCATCTGGCGGCGTGCCATTTTTCCGATAGAATTACTCGTCAATAATGAACCCTCTCCTGATTGTCGAAGATCTCGTAAAGCACTATCCCATCCGCAAAGGGGTCGTGCCGAAAACGATCGGCTTTGTGCGCGCGGTCGATGGGGTGTCGCTTTCGATTGCCCGAGGCCAGACCCTGGGCCTCGTGGGCGAGTCGGGCTGCGGCAAGACGACGCTCGGAAGGGCCATACTGAGGTTAGTGGAACCTACATCCGGCAGAGTCATATTCGACGGGCGCGATCTCTCGAGCATGGACTCAAGCGAGATGCGGCGGCTTCGCCGCGAAATGCAGATCGTCTTTCAGGACCCTTTCGGCTCGCTCAATCCACGGATGACTATAGGCGCAATGATCGAAGAGCCGATATTGGTGCACGGCGTCGAGTTCGAGGAGCCGTCTTCGACTCGGCCGGTCAGGTCACGCTCCGAACGGCGGCGCAAAGCTCGCGCGCGAGCCGCCGAGCTGCTTGATATGGTGGGACTGCCTCGAGACGCGGCTTCTCGATACCCGCACGAATTCTCGGGCGGCCAGCGGCAGCGCGTAGGCATTGCTCGAGCTCTGGCGCTGCGCCCGAGTTTTGTGGTTTGTGACGAAGCAGTCTCCTCGCTCGATGTCTCCATTCAGGCGCAGATACTCAATCTGCTTTCGGATCTGCAACGCGCGCTCGGGCTGACCTACTTGTTTATCGCCCACGACCTGGCCGTGGTGAAACATATTTCAAGCCGCGTCGCGGTGATGTATCTCGGCGAAATCGTCGAGGAGGCCGGCACGGAGGAGCTTTTCGCCCGGCCCGCCCATCCTTACACGCAGGCGCTTCTCGCTTCTATTCCAGTTCCCATTCCCCATCATAAGAAGACTAGCCCCCGTTTGTCGGGAGACCTGCCCTCGGCGTCGAACCCGCCTTCAGGATGCCGGTTCCATACAAGGTGCTCCATCGCTATCGACGAGTGTAGGAAAGAAACCCTCTCGCTCATCGAGATCGGTCCAGGACACCGCGCCGCTTGTATGAGGACAGACGTCTCAATGAACCGTTGATGCGGACGCGAATGAGTCATCGCAACATAAATCTTAGACTCGCAATCCAGCGGCACGATTGACCAGCCGGGATTCACGGAGGAGCCGCTCATCGGTGTTGCGAGAAAGGCCGGAAGGGCCGGTCATCGTTGACTTTTGGCAGGCCGATAAACAAGAATGACCCGTCACCAGTAATGTGAATGGAGTAGTCAGAATGATGAGGAACTTGCTCATTGGTGCGGTGTTACTGAACTCTCTCGCCGCCGGCTCCGCATCCCAACAAACAACGGGCGCTCTTAAAGGGAAGATCGAAGACGAGAAGGGCAAGCCGATAGCCCGAGCGGAAGTCAGGGTGAGAAGCGTCCGCTCGGGATCGATCAAGGAAACAAAGACCGACGAGGCCGGCAACTATGCATTTGAACTCGAGCCCGATGAATACGTCATCGCGTTCGACGCCGAGGGTTATCAGGGCGGAACGATGACGAACATGCAGCAGGTTGAGTCTGGCCGCGAGACTCGCGTCAAAACGATCAAGTTGTCTCACGCAAAGAGGTCGTCCCTTGTTCGAGGGGGCGTCTTCGACACGGGCGGCGTGTCGCTGGCGGGCGCGCGCGTGAAGCTGGTGCGCATCCCTACCGCCGAGGAAGAAAAAGAACATAAGCACATTTCCTCATTCTCAATGGAGCGAGTCTCAAACGCCAGGGGCGAAATCGCGTTTCGATTGCCTCCGGCTCGCGCCCGCTATCGTCTGACGGCGACCCTTGACGGCTACAAACCTGACACCAAGATCGTCGACGTGAACGAAAGCGAAAGCGCGCCCGTCGCGTTGTCGCTCGAGCCTCTGAAGAGGAGATAGCGAATCAACCTGAGGCCCAGTTAGTTGTGCCGGAACAGGCGAAAGAGAAGAAGACCGACTTCTTGACTGCAAGGCAGCTCGCCGAGGTTCTGCAAATAAGCGAGTCCAGCGTGCACAGACTCCGGCGGGCGGGGAAGATTCCCGCGGTCACGCTGACCCCAAGACTGATCAGATACAACTTGCGCGACGTAAAGGGGGCCCTCCGCCCGCGCGCTGCCTCGGCGAAACAGGACGCCGAATCGCACGGTCATGTCGAACCTGATCCTCAGCTCTCGTTTGAGGAATTCGATTCGACGTTTGCCGATCCCGCCAAAAGCTAGGATATACACTCGATTATGTCTCGGTGAATCAGTTCCGCGATCGAGTTGCGAGACGAGGCGCCCCGCGAAATGAATTCTCGCCCGGATTCAGCCCTAAAGACGGCGAGCTTTGACGAACCGGAGATGGAAAAGAAGGGAGAGTCCGGCTGAATGAGTTTCGGAGCGACGCTCACGCGAACTCGGCCTTGCCAGATTCGGGCTCGCCCTACAAGACGCACGGCCAAGCCGCGCGCGCGCGCGGTTTGAACCAGAGATTCCGTTTCACCGCCGATTCCAATGCGAGATATCTCTTCGAGCCGAGTCTTCGCGCGCATGGACGTCTTCGCGAGAATCAACGTCTTGCAGGCGGTGTCCCATCCTTCGACGTCGAGCGAGGGGTCCGGTTCGGCTATTCCCGCTTCCTGTGCGGCCGCCAGCGCATCCTCGAATGAAATCGATCTTTCACGCATTTCATCGAGCACGTAGTTGGTAGTTCCATTCAACACGCCTCGAATCTCGACCACACCTTCACCAGTTATCTCATCGGGCGGAACCACTCCAGTCGTCCCGCTGAATCGCAGCATCGACCCTCCCTGGCGCGCGGCCTCCATGAGTAGATCAAATCCGTGAACCAGCGGGCCCTTATCAACGGTGACCACGCTGATCCCATTCTCCAGCGCGGTGCGTATCAGATCGAGACCCGGCTGTCCGTTCTTAATGTTGGTTGGAAGCGATTCCACCAGTACCGCAACGCCACGGGAGCGAAGAAGCTTAACGAACTCGCCGGGCTCCTGAACATCTCTCCCCCGAGCAAACTCCCGGATGCCGAGGCCTGATTCCTTGAATTGTGATATTCGCGCAAGCTCATCCGCCGTTTCAACGAAAAGGCCGCCGCTCGAATCCGCAACCGCGTTGACTCGCAATCGCGTTCCTGGATCTGCCGCATTGCGCAAATAATTAATAAAGGCGCGTCCTACATTGCCCAATCCGAAGAGTGCTAGTCCGACTTCTTGCATAATTGAGTTTCAGACTGGCGGTTGCAAGCGCCCGCACGATGCGTTGTTCCAAAACCGCGAGTAGCTAGCTCACCGCTTCAGCCGGCAACAGGGCTTTGATGTCGCGCACAACTTTCGCGACGTCCTTCTGATCTCCAAGCGCCATCATGAAGAACTTGTAGCCGTTGTGAAAGCAAACCAGCCCGTTGCCGAAAAGCCATATGCTGGAAAGCATGGGATTACCCCCAAGCACCAGACTTAGGGGAAAGCCGGTGACGGCGGCCCCGGTGAACGCCTCATAAACGAGGCCCGCTCCCGCCGCAATACTGAACGCTCCAAGCAAAGGCGCGCCCACATACCGGGCTACGTCCCGCTCGAATCGGGCGCGGTTGCGCGCGGCTTCCTCGAGACTGCCATCGATCATGAGTTCTTCTTGACGCTTTAGGTGAGCTTCGTATTTCTCGGACAGCTTCCTGAGTCCGTATGGGATGACGGCGGAATGGAACAGCCAATGCCCAGCGCCGCCCGCGCCGAGAAGGGTGACGTCAAGCGAAGAGAGGGACGAGCCCGCGCGGACGCCTGCTACGAATGCGAGCGAGACCACCGCCGCCTTGCCCGGATTCTGTTTGACCCAGGCCCGGGCGCTTCCAACCGCGCTCACGACCGACCCCGGCAGCCGAACTGCCGATGCGCCGGTTCGGGCGGCTCCGCTCGCGGTTTCGTAATAACGTTTCGCATCGCCAAGCAGGTCGCCGGTCCTGGCTTTCACGTCATCGACTACTTCCTCCGCCTTGCCGGTTATTCCCGATTCGCGAATGCTCTCCTTAGCCGCGCCGGCGGTTCGTCTGGCTGCTTCTTTCACGGCGTCGCTGACCCCGTGTTCGCGGTCGATTCGCGAGACCTCCTGGCGGGCCGATTCGATGGTGGTTTGAGCGGCTTGGGCTCCCTTGCGTAACGCATCTTGAGCCGTGCGAGAACCCTCTTTGAGCTTTGACCTTATTCGGTACTTCTCGTCGAGATCTTGCGCCGCTTGTTCCGCGCGGCGCCTCAATTCATCAAGTTTGCTTGGCATTGTCTTGCTCCTGTTCCAAAGGACGCTAGCCCCGCGCCTTGCCAATCCTACGCTGACAATTGGGGGGCCGCCACTCAGTACCCATACGGCCCTGGCGCGGGCGTGGTTCCTTACCGAACCGAGCGCAAATCTTTGTTGAATAGTTGACGGCGCGCGTGGTATATTGCGGTGCTTTAGTGATGATTTGGCCGATTTTGGTTATAAATTAGTCATTTTCGCTTCATTCTCGGTAGTTCATTAGAAGGCTTTTTCTAGGGTATAGCAGGGTTTTGGGCTTGCCAGCGAAGACTTTGGGAGCCTCGCATCATGGGGTTGATCTTGAGTAGCTCCGCCGCTGCCAGCCCTCCGTCACCAAAGGAATGCACCGTCGCCACAGGCGACTATGAACGCGTATAAGGAGGCTCAATGAAGAGGTACATTGTATCGGCTCTAGTGATCGCCGTGGCTATGGCGTCAGTGATAGGAATGATGATGAGGCCGGCCCGCGCCGCAACCCTCGTGTTCACGGCTCAGTTGCTTGCGGGCAATGAGGTGGCTCCAGTCGCTGTCTCGCCCTCCGAATCAGGTTGCAACGGCACCGCGATCGTCACCCTCGACACAACCGCAAACACCGCTACGTTCGTTGTCACGGGCGGGGGCTTGCCAAACGGCGATGAGCTCATTCTGGCGCACATTCACCAGGGTGGTTCGACCGTGAACGGCGGAGTCGTTGTTGATTCCGGACTCACGCCTTCAACTCCCATCGTAGTCAGCGGGGGCGGTTTCTCATTCACCCGCACCGGTCTCACGGTTAGCCCGGCGACGGCGACCGCCATCGTGGCCAACCCTGCAGGCTTCTACTTCAATATTCACTCGATTCTAAGCACCAACGGATGTGCTCGCGGACAGCTTGTGGCCCAGGCGGGTCCCGGCGCCTTGCCGGCCCCGACACTGTCGCAGTGGGGAGCGATATTGATGACTTTGCTCATCATCGCCGCCTGCACCTTCTTCATGGTTGGACGAGCGAAGATGGCGACAGCCGTTGGCGGGGCCGCTGGTATTACCATCGGCGCGGGCAAAGCCATCGATTGGCAGTTGCTCGCCAAGGTCACGATGTATGTCGAGACGCTGACTCTGCTGGTGCTGTTTGCGCTAAGGGCGAACGCGGTTGATTTCGCCGGCGCTCTTACATCCGCGCTTGCGGTGGCGTTTATCATCCATTTGCTGATTCGCAATTCACGCCGCTGACGGCGCGAGTCGTCGAATAAGTTCGAGAAAGCGAAGACTGGATAGAATTGAAAGCAGAACACGGCGGCCGTCAAGATGGCGCAGTGTTCTGCTTTCGTCACTATTAGAGTTCTCATACAAATGCAGGCGGCCCATTCCTTAAAGACATTCTTCAGCGCGAACCAGAAGGCGTTGCGCTTCCTGCTGCTCTTTGGGGTCATATTTGGCGCACTCTATTTCTTGTTCGGACTAGCTCCCGGCGTCCGGTTCGGCATAATAAAGCCCTACACCAGGTTTCTCGCGAAGGGCGTCGTGGCCATAATTAACCTCTTCGGCGCGGGGGCATGGGCGGATGGGACCGTGGTGACGTCCGATCGCTTCTCGATCAACATCGCAATGGGCTGCGACGGTGTTGAAGCGTCCAGCCTGCTGGCGGCCGGCGTTCTTGCTTTTCCAACAACGTGGCGCGCGAAAGCGATTGGGCTAGGCGTTGGAATGCCTTTGATTCATGTCATCAACATATTGAGACTGGTGGGACTTTACTACGCCGGTTTATTTCTTCCGTCGGTGGTCGAAGGAATTCACGTTTACGTAGCTCAAACCATCGTCATCCTGCTCTCGATGGCAATATTGGTGTTTTGGCTTGAACGAGTAGCTACGAGGCGCCCCCATGCTTTGAACCCGTCATCTTCCGATTAGATGACGCCGCCGGTAGTTGGACTTTCACAGCCCGCCAAATTGAATCCGCAAGCCGTATATTGAGTTCTTAACCTCGTTTGACCCCCATTACCCCCGGTGTTAACTTGAACGCATGAGCGATGCTCATAGTGATGAAGAGGTCGCAGCTGGAGGAGTGATCCTGACACCTGAGAGCAGTCCAACCGAGCCGGAGTCGTCGTTCAAGGTGCTTGTTATCCATCGTCCAAAATACGACGATTGGTCTTTTCCGAAGGGCAAGCTCAACAGAGGGGAATCGATCGATCACGCCGCGCTGAGGGAAGTGAGCGAGGAAACAGGACTGCATTGCCGCATAGTTCGTCCCCTTACGGTCTGCAGGTACAGCTATCAAAGCCATCAAACCGGCGTTCAGCAAAAGGCGGTTCATTATTTCGTTATGGAGCCTGTAAACCTGACGGTCAGTGTCGACGGTGTTGAAGTGGACCGGGCGGAGTGGCTGTCGCTGGCCGGCGCCAAGGACCGCCTTACCTACAAAATGGATCGCGAAACGCTTGATGCTCTTGTGGTGAAGAAGGCGTTCCTGTGACCATTACGCGCGTCAATAGGCAACTGTGAGCCCGGACAATTCCGGGCCCATCATAGCGATTCGCTACAGGTTCGGTAAGAAACTCGGGAGAAAAATACATGGCTGACGCAAGGCCGTTGATAACACTTACCACCGATTTCGGGGAAGCCGATTACTTCGTGGCCGCGATGAAGGGCGCGATTTACTCGATCAATCCTTCTGTAGAACTGGTGGACATCACGCACCAGATACCGCCCTATGACGTTTATTCGGCTGCATTCACCCTCATGTGTTGTTACAGGGACTTTCCCGGGGGAACGATTCACCTTGTCGTCGTAGACCCCGGTGTGGGCTCCGCCCGAAGACCCATCGTCGCAATGACCAATAGCCATTCGTTCGTTGGGCCTGACAACGGAGTTTTCAGCTACATCTATGGACTCGAACAAGTCAATAGAGTCGTACACGTCACCGCCAGCCATTATTTTCGCTCTCCGGTCTCAAACACATTCCAAGGCAGGGACGTCTTCGCGCCCGTCGCGGCCTACCTGGCGAAGGGCGTCGAATGGCGGATGATGGGGGATGAGATTGACGATCCAATAAAGTTCAACATTCCGGCTCCTACTATTTCCGCCGGTAGTATTCGCGGCCAGGCTATTCACGTCGATCGTTTCGGCAACATCATCACCAATATCACGACGGCCGAGTTGACGGAAGAACTAATGCTGGCGAATCCTCGCGTCAAAATTGGCGCGCATCCTCTCGCGCGTGTTCTAACCCATTTCGCGGAGGCTCAGGACGGCGAGTTGTTCGCCTACGTAGGAAGTGCGGGCCTATTAGAGTTAGCCCTCCCTAAACGTTCGGCCGCGAGGACATTGGAAGTCCGCCGCGGTATGGTGGTTGAAGTCGTCTTTCAGGGTAATTGAATGTGTGCTCTATTCGGCCGCGCCCGGAGTACTTGGCGACTGAGCACAGCCGGTTCTCATCGGTTCATTCCGGCGTGGGACGACTGCGTTGGCTGATTTCTCTCTCCGCCAAGAAGACCGATCAGAGAAAAGCTCCCCACGGGCGAACGGCTTTCCGTGTAAACGCCGGCTTCACGAAATTCGGTAAAGCTCACCGCCTTCGGCAACCGCCCTAGTGCGGATATCAGCAGTTCCTCCTCGAGCATCTCGTCCGATCCGTCGCTGACGCGGGTCAGCCTCGCTATGGCCAGCATCATTTCACCAGCTTCCCTCACGGTAGTCTTAGTCCTCACAATGCAAGCGCCGGCCGGGACCGCCGCGTGCGAGATCGATTCATCCGCGCTCGATTGCATGTTGATAATCCTCGATAGCTGGTTCTTGCTGCACAGCACCAGCCGATTGTCCTGGAAGAACGCGGAGCGGCCATCAGGGTTCGACGAAACAATAGCCTCGACTCCGTCTGAAACCTGCGTCGAAACCCGTGCGCCTGACGCCGTTAGATACCTGTTCAGCAAAGGCCGCAGCCGAGCGCGATCATTCACGTCTATCACCATAGCGGTCGGCTCGTCGGCGCTGAACTGAACGACAGTCACCTCGTCACCCACCGCGTCAGCAATTGAATCGCCTGGTTCAAGACCCAGTCCGCGGTGAAAAGCCTTAACGAACTCTCTCATAGCGAGGCCCGCGACAAGGTCCATTCTAGGCGACAATCTTTTCAGCAAACGATCCGGTAGATCTCCGACGCCCTTAACCCTGAGACGGGTGACGTACTGAGAACCTTCGGGGGCGCGCGGCCCGGCCCCCGCCCGAGAATTCGGGCCGGGTTGCATTGCTTCAGCGAGATCGCCGCCAATCTCCGGCTTCAACGCGGTAAGATAGCGTTCCGTCACGCCGCTCGATGTGAATTCAGCGCCATAAAGAAAGCCCGTCACGGCTTGCTTTGAGAGATGTTGCGAGAGGTCCGCCGCGAGCGCTATGCGTTCCGGATCAGTAGTAAACCGGCTCGCGGCCTCCGCAAGCCCGAGCGGCAACAGTTTGTCGACTCCCGCCGCGGTTATGAAACCGAAGACGGCGGCCGATCGATCGACCGCCGCCTTATTATCCGCAAGCACGGAGTCGGCGGCGAGGCTGGGCGATCGCCCATTGATCGTATCCAAACACGATTTCAACGAATCAGCGTCATTCGCCAAGAGAATCAGGCCGCCGGAAGCCGCCGCAACCAGTCTGCGGCGCGTACCTTGAGATTCATAAACTAGTAACTCGTCGCCCGAATAGATCTGGGACGATTCCGACATCGAATCTCCAAAAATCCTGCGCGCAAGAATCGGCGCTCTTTCATGAACCAACCTCGACACAACCCCGGGCTTCGAGAGTGTCTCGGCGATCAAACAAAAACGCGGCCTTAGATTGATGTTGAATCGCTCGCCGGTGGAATTACTCTCGGCGTCGAGACCTGTAATGGCGGCGGCGTATTGACTGCGCGCGAACACAACGGCTTCCTCCGGGCCGAGGCCGGTTCTTCCAATGAGGTCCGCTACAAGTCCCATCTGGCCAAGCTGGCTGGATACGCCCAGCAACGGCGCAATTTCTCTCCAAGCCAGGGTCCCGGTCAAGCCGCTCATAACATCTCCCAGGCTATCGACCTCGACAAACCCGAGAGCGCTGGCCGGAATGTAACGCTCCATTGGAACACGCGGATAACGCCGGAGCGCGAAGTAGGCTCCCGCAGCCAAACATGGAACCAGTATTAACACTGCCAGACGCTTCCTCGTCATTACCGCCCTTTCCGTTGTTCCCCTGTTCTAATCGTTTCGTTCACTCCAAGGATTCCCAGGCCAATTTGTTTGGCGTACGATTCCTCCGAATTCTAAAATGAATCCGCTTAATTCGAGTGGTCCGCGCATACGAATGATCTCGCTGGAAATCCTATCACAGAGCGGCGGCATTTGGGCTGCGATTGTCTTTTGCCGGGAAAGACCACTCGAATGTGATAGTCGCTCAAAGACGTCATAAACGGCGGCGGGAGGGCCGGCGGCGGCGAGACCTCCGCGGCCACCGTAAGGGCAATCATCCGAATTCTTGTTTTTCTTACATGGATTCTTTGCGGTTTTTAGTAGATCCTGATCTTTGCGAGAAAGCCTCCATTCCTCGACGTTGTACCTTATACATTAAATCAGAGCCGTGTTTGACACCCGAAATGCTGCATGATAGCGTGAGCCGGTGCCGTCCAAACTTAAGGCTAAGATCCGAGACTGGGTAGAATTTGTTCCCGCCTGGGCGCTACTTAAGCTGATTGGTCTATTGCCAAGGCCGATGGCGTTAGGCGCCGGCCGCTTGATCTGCCGAATCGTGTATCTCGCTCATGCACGACTCAGGCGCACCGCGCATAGGAACTTGCGTCTCGCGATGCCCGATCTTTTCGACGTCGAGCGAAACGCTATTATCAAAGGAGCGTTCGAGAACCTCGGCAGGTTGCTCGCTGAGTTTTCCCAGTTTCCGAAGATGACGAAGTCCAACATTGACGAAATCGTGATCTATGACGGCTTTGACAACTACCGCCGCGCCGCGGATCGGGGGCAGGGTGTCCTGTTTCTAACCGGACATTTCGGCGTGTGGGAACTCTGCGCGTTTGCCCAGGGAGCCTACGGTTTTCCGCTAAGCTTCCTGGTTCGGCCCATTGACAATCCGCTCGTGGACGCGCTAATCAAGAAGTACCGAGAGCTATCGGGAAACCAGACGATAGACAAGAACGAATCAGTCAAACAGGTCTTCACCAGTCTCAAACGCGGGAGAGCCGTCGGTTTTCTGATAGACGCCAACACCCTGGAGGACGAAGGCGTTTTCTGTGACTTCTTCGGAATCCCCGCGTGCTCGACCACTGGCCTCGCCACGTTCGCCCTTAGAACCAACGCGCCGGTCGTTCCCGGGTTCATCTATTGGGACGAGAGAATTGGCAAGCATCGGCTAGCCTTCGAGCCGGAAGTGAGCCTAATCAGGACTGGGGACTTCAAGGAAGACGTTCGTTCAAACACGAGGCTCTTCACGTCCATCATAGAGAACCAGGTAAGACGTCGTCCCGAGCAGTGGCTTTGGGTGCATAAACGATGGCGAACGCGCCCGCAAGGCGAACGCGACCTCTACGACACATCGCGCCGGACGAATCCGAGCCCAACAACGGTAAAGACGGTTCTCAAGGCGTAACGCTCTCAGCCATCCCTCGCTGAAGTCCTTTCTCAGCTCGGACGATCTTGGATGACCGAAACACAAAAGAAAAAGGGGATGGTCTCCCATCCCCGCGTTCTCACACAGAGAACCCCCGTTTTGCGTGGCGGCGAAGTTATCTCTTCTTGGCGCCGCCCTTCTTGGCGCCGCCCTTCTTGGCGCCGCCCTTCTTGGCGCCGCCTTTCTTAGCGCCACCCTTCTTTGCAGTTGCCATAGCGTATGTTTCTCCTTTCCTTTAGATTTTGTCTCATACACAAGATGCTGTGCTGCTTTTGCTCTTGTGTACTAGTGTAAATGACACACAACATATTGTTGTATATAGATACATGTTGCATGCTTGTCAACGATTTTTTTCGAGAAACCGCGCACCATTGCATTGAATAAAGGCGAACACCTTGAAACTGGCTCCAGTGGCGTCCTTCATGGCGTTCATCGAAACCGCCGCGGACGCCGGACGGACGCCGCCCGCGGACGCATGCGCCGCGCCGCCGGCGTTCGGCGATTGTTTTAGCGAACCGTGAAACTGGCTTCTGAGGCCACCTCTGTGGCGTCTGTCTGACAACCGGCTTCAGGAGCCTATTTGGCGGCGACGCCCTGAAACAGGCTAGGGCGGTGAGTTTCGCGGTCTGTGAGGGCCGCGTGATTGACTGATCAATTCCGCCCCTATAATATCCAGCCCATGCCAATGCGACCGATAGACCTGCACACGCACACCACTCATTCGGACGGCAGCGTTAGTCCGGCGGAGTTGGTGACGCTGGCGGCCGCAAGCGGAGCCCGCGCAATCGCCATCACCGATCACGACACCGTGTCCGGCCTCGCGGAAGGCGGACAAGCCGCGGCTAAGGCCCGTGTGGAATTCGTCAACGGCGTGGAGATCAGCGCCGAGTTCAGTCCCGGCACGATGCACATACTCGGGTACTTCATCGACGACGAGGCGGAGGGTCTGTTGTCCAAGCTTCACGAGCTGAAGCAAGCGCGGGAACGGAGAAACCCCGAGATCGCCCGAAAACTGCGGCAGCTCGGCTTCGATTTGTCTTACGATGAAGTGGCGGCGCTCGCCGGCAACGAAGTGGTGGGTAGACCGCATTTCGCCCGCGTGCTCGTAGCGAAAGGGTACGCCTCGAGCATTCAAGACGCCTTCAACCGGTTTCTCGCGAAGGGCGCACCGGCCTACGAAGAGAAGCTAAGGCTTAACCCTGGCGACGCGATCTCACTGATCCACGGAGCCGCCGGCGTTGCGGTGCTCGCGCATCCTTATCAGTTGAAACTGGGATCAATGGAAGAAACGGAAGAACTCCTGGGTCAGTTGCGCGAATGTGGCCTCGATGGAGTCGAAGCAATTTACAGCCGCCACACGCCTGAACAAAGGCGCCTATACGCTGCAATGGCCGAGCGGCTTGGGCTTGCGGCCACCGGCGGCAGCGACTTTCATGGAAGCTATAAGCCTGATATCGCGATCGTGACGGGCACGGGGGATCTTAACGTGCCCTATTCAATCCTGGAGAATCTCCGCCGGCTCGCGGCGCAACGGCGAGAGGCCGCCGGAACTGGGAGACTCACACCTTCGCCCAACGGGAGAAGCGCGCGGGAATGATGCGGGACGATTGGAACATCGAGGACCTGGTTGCGCGGATCACGGACGAGATTCTGTCTCGTCTCGGCAATGGCTCGGGTGCGGCTGCTTGCGCGCTCGAACATGACGCGTGTTTCGTTCAGTGCCCGGACAGCATGAAGTCCATTCTCTCGGATGGCGGCGTCAGGCTCGGGCTCAGCGGAGCGGAGAGCGAGGCAGGACGCCAAATGGCGGGATATATCGATCACACCTTGCTGAAGCCTGAAGCAACGCGTGATGAGATTCTCAAGCTCTGCCATGAAGGCGCTGGTTACGGCTTCGCGTCGGTTTGCATCAACCCATTCTGGGTTCGCGAGGCAGCCTGCGCTCTAAGAGGGAGCGGGGTGGCCGTTTGTACGGTAATAGGTTTTCCTCTTGGCGCAAATGCGCCGGATGTAAAAGCATTCGAAGCACGCCGGGCCGTCTTCGACGGAGCCAGGGAATTGGATATGGTCATAAACATCGGGGCGCTCAAGTCGCGCGACGATCAATTAGTGCTGCGCGATATCTCGGGAGTGGCGGCAGTGGCCCGGGAAAGTGGCGCGCTGTCGAAAGTCATTATAGAAACCGCGCTGCTCACCGATGACGAAAAAGAGAAGGCTTGCCGTCTCGCCAAAGAGGCGGGCGCGGACTTCGTGAAAACATCCACGGGATTCAGCAAAGGCGGAGCAACCGTCGCCGACATCGCTCTGATGCGCCGCGCGGTCGGCGGAGCAATGGGCGTAAAAGCCTCGGGGGGTGTCAAGGACTATAAAGCGGCCCAGGAGATGATCGGCGCGGGAGCGACAAGAATTGGAGCAAGCGTGGGAGTCAAAATAATCCAGGAGGCGGCGGGACTGGGAACGGTGACAAACCGAGTCTCAGCATAACAGCTCGGCGGCGCTCAAATGATCAATTCAATTCTCTATCGCAACGCGTTATTCACCGCGCTCATGATGTTCTTAGCCGGCGCTTCATCGCCGCCGCAATTGAAGCCTCAAGCTGGAGGAGTGAGAGCGCAACTCCGTGGGGTGAGCGCGGTCAGCGCCAAAGTAGCGTGGGCCAGCGGCGGCAACGGAACCTACCTTCGAACTACCGACGGCGGACAAACTTGGCTCAATGGGACCGTTCCGGACGCTTCCTCGCTCGACTTCAGAGACGTAGAAGCCATTGACGCCGACACTGCATACTTGCTAGCCACCGCCGGCAAGATATACAAAACGGTTGACGGCGGACGTCATTGGTCCTTGCAGTACGACAACACTTCAGCGGGCGTGTTCCTGGACTCGCTGGCGTTCTGGGACCCAAAGAATGGAGTCGCGCTTGGAGATCCAATAAACGATAGCTTTCTGCTTTTGACTACTAGCGATGGCGGCGCCACCTGGAATCAGATTCCGTCGAAGAACATCCCGCCCGCTATCAAGGGCGAAGCTGCTTTCGCCGCGAGCGGAACCTGCATAGCCGTCGAAGGAAAGAACAACGTCTGGTTTGTAACCGGCGGAAAAGCGGCTCGCGTGTTCAGGTCAGGCGATCGCGGTCAAACTTGGAAGGTGTCGAACACTCGTATCGTCAGCGGCGAGGACTCGACCGGCATATTCTCTATCGCTTTCAAGGACGCCAAGAACGGTATTGTGATCGGGGGCGACTACAAGCGGCCGGATGTGGTCACGGACAACGCCGCTCGCTCAACCGACGGAGGCGTCACCTGGACTCTCGTCGAACGCTCTCGGCCGAACGGATATCGGTCATGCGTAGCGTTCGTGCGCGACACTTCAACTTTGATCGCCGTGGGAGAGAAGACGTGCGACTACTCCACGGACGGCGGCGCGAGTTGGACGAGTTTCGGCAACGAAGGCTATCACAGCATCAGCATCGCTTCGTCAGGCAGCGGGTGGGCCGTCGGGGCGAACGGCAAGATCGCCGCCCTCCACATCGGGGAATCTACAAGACGCTGAGCCTCCTACGACATTTTTCACCTTGGCCGAGTTTCGCGCGCACGGATGACGTTCGCCTTTGCACGGAAGGTCCACGCACGCGCCGGTCGAAGTTTTACTCCGCACTGGCGGGTTCAACCTCGCACTGACCAGGTTTTGCACGGTTCCGAGTCATCTCAACACCTCGGACAGCCATCCTTTCCGGTGCTGGAGCCGAATTTCGCACGCACGAAGCGACTTCACCAAGCCAGCAGTCGATTTCTCGCCGCACTGACTGATTGATTGCTCGCACGGGCTCGTTGTTGTTACGCACGGACTCACAGTGATCCGCATGGACGCGTTGTTGTTACGCACGGAGTCAACTCCGCTAGGAGTTGCATGTTTATAGAAACAGATAGCACGGCTGGCGCGCCCCAGCGGGGCGCAATGTCGGTCATTCGCCGGCATCATGCTAATGGTAACCGGCGCATCGCACCCCATTGAAGCGCGGCTCTGCCAGCGACCGATATCAATAAACATTGCACTCCTAACGGACTGTCAACGTGTCTAACCCCGGCGAGCCCGACCGAACAAGATTCCATTACAGGAGTCGCTTCCCCCTGTCCGCTGTCGCCTTCCCTGTCCCCTTTTCCCTTCCCATTACCGTTTTCTTTTCGCCCGAGATGGAATATCCTTATGTGACCCGACGCGACCCTCCACTCGGGAACAATGCCCCGAAATCATAACGATTGAGAAGTACGCTCAATAGACCTCCGTCGTGATCAACACAGATCTGAACCAATCTACAATGACTGACACCGAAAACAACCAGACCGGCCGGCCGGCGACGCCTTTCTGGATGGGTCCGCTCGCCATCACGGTGATGGGCGTTCTGGCCTACGCGAACAGCTTTCAAGGTCCCTTTATCTTTGACGACGTGTTGATGATAGTGCGCAACGAAGGCATACGTCGGCTTTGGCCGCCGTGGCGTTCAATGCTTGCGCCCTTCATGGTCTCGAGACCGTTGGTTCAATTGTCGCTTGCCGTCAACTATGCGATCAGCGGAATGAATCCCTGGAGCTATCATGTTCTCAATTTGCTGATTCACATCCTCGCCGCGCTGGCGCTGTTTGGCGTCGTACGGCGCACTCTGTCGAGCGCAACGTTGCGAGACCGTTTCGGGCGCCGTTCGTTCGCTCTGGCTCTCGGCGTTTCTCTAATTTGGATGGTTCACCCGCTGCAGACCGGGTCAGTCACATATGTTATTCAAAGATGCGAATCGCTGATGGGCTTCTTTTATTTTGCGACTCTCTATTGCGCGATCAGGAGCTTCGATTCCCGCAAGAAAGGATTATGGTTCGCGGCGGCCGCGGCGGCCTGCGCCGGAGGCATTCTGTCGAAGCAGATCATGGCGACTGGTCCGATCGTCGTACTACTGTACGACTTCATGTTCGAGTCAGGCTCATTCAAGGCGGCATGGGAGCGTCGAAAGCAACTCTACATTGGGCTGGCGGCGTCGTGGGTTCTGTTGGGAGCTACGCTCTTAGCCTCTCCGTTGAACCAGACGGCCGGGTTCGAAGTGAAGAATATCTCTTCGTTCGACTATCTGAAGTCAGAGTTTGGCGTAATCGTGCATTACCTCCGGCTGACTATCTGGCCGGACGGCCTGGTGCTCGATTATCTTTGGCCCAAGGCGGAAAGCGCAGGCCAGATTATTCCCTTCGCCATTCCCATACTGGCCTTGGCGGCGGGGACAATCTGGGCGATCATAAATCGGCGAGCCATCGGATTTCTGGGAGCCTGGTTCTTCATTATTTTGTCGATGACGTCGAGCATAATGCCGTTTTCCGATCTCGCCTTCGAGCACCGGATGTATCTGCCGCTGGCCGCGCCGGTGGCGTTGTTCGTGATTGGCGGATACGCTCTAGGACCACGCTTGTTCAAGCGGATGTCGCTTGCGGCCGCGCAGCAAGAGCAGCTTGCAAAGTCGGTTGGCGCCGCGCTGTTAGTAATAGTAGTGGCGCTGTTAGCGACTCAAACTATTCGCCGGAACATGCAATACCAGAGCGATCTTGTCATGTGGGTCGACGTGGTTAAGAAGCGGCCGGAGAATTCGCGCGGCCATAACACGCTTGGCGAAATCCTGGCGTTGCGCGGCCTGATCGGAGAAGCCGCCGAGGAGTTCAGACTGGCTTGCAAGTACAATCCGGACTACGTGGAGGCGCATGCCAACCTGGGCTCCGCCTTGTGGCTAATTGGAAACATTGAAGAGAGCAAGATAGAACTCAACGAGGGAGTGCGGCTCGGCCCGAGGAACGCCTTGGCGCATTACAACCTGGCGATGGCGTTGTCTTCGGAGGGAAAACTCGATGAAGGGCTCACGCACCTTACGGCGGCCGTAGAATACGACCCGGCCAACATCCTTTATTACGTTAGGCGCGGCGTGTTGCTCGAGCAGAAAGGGAGGTTCGCCGAGGCGGCCAATGACTTTGTAACCGCGCTCGGGCAGGCGCCTGACTCGTGGGTGGCTCTGAGCCATCTGGCGGTTTCGCTCGCTCTGCAGGATGATCCGAGCTTGCGCAATACGCGGGAAGCCGAACGCCTGGCTAAGCAGGCCGTCGCGATTTCGAAAGAGACGGAACCGGCGCCGCTTGACGCGTTGGCGGTAGCTTATGCCGAGTCGGGGCGATTTCCGGAAGCAGTTCAATTGGAGCAGAGGGCACTCGAACTGGCGTCCGCTTTAAGATACAAGGATTTCATTACGGTGATCGAAGCTCGCTCTCAGGAATATCGGGCAGGGCGAGTCTGGAGACCACCGGCTTCAGGTCAGACTCCCTCTACGCTCGTTTCGCGTTAGGCGTTGGAAATCCTCCGAGCAGGCCAACGTCGAAAAATAAGTTTCCGGGTTCCGAGGGAACTTCACCGCCGAGGCGCAGAGACCGCGGAGAGAGCCGCACAGAGTCAGCCTGCTCGGCGCTTTCTCCGCGCACTCTGCGTCTCCGCGGTGAGTTCCACCGTTCAATCTGGTGGGACCTGCGTTCGGCTGACGTATGAAATCAAAAACGGGAAGCAACTTCTTTACAGATCCGAAGATCTGCCGCAAGGAGTTTTTAGCGAGCCCTTCGTTTTGACGGAGACCATGATCAAAGAGTCCTTGCCGGCGGATAGCGAACCGCGTCCCAGGCGAGTGTTGGCCGCCGCGACGGCGGTTGCGGCCGTGGGCGTGACCGCGTACCTTAACAGCTTTCGCTGTCATTTCATCTTTGACGACTTCCAGTTCATCGGCAACCGTGAGACCCAGTCGTTGTGGCCGCCGTGGCCGGCGATGTTTTCGCTCCGGCACGTTTCGCGGCCGTTGATTGGCCTGTCGCTGGCGATCAATCACTCCATCAGCGGATACGACGTCTGGAGCTATCATGCATTGAACTTGTGCATTCACATCCTGGCGGCGCTCGCGCTGTTCGGCGTGGTAAGAAGGACGCTGCTCACGCCGGCGCTTCGAGAGCGGTTCGGGGAGCGTTCGACTGAATTAGCCGCGGCTGTTGCCTTGATTTGGGTAGCTCACCCGCTCCAAACGCAGGCGGTCACGTACATAATTCAGCGTTGCGAGTCGCTGATGGGCCTCTTCTACCTGTTGACTCTCTATTGCGCGATTCGAAGCTTCGATTCTTCGCGAAAGAGATTCTGGATCGCCGCGGCCGTAGTTGCGTGCGGCGCGGGCATGCTGTCCAAAGAGGTGATGATAACCGCTCCCCTGGCGGTATTGCTCTACGACGGTTTGTTCTTATCGGGCTCGCTCACTGGAGCGTTGCGCAAGCGTTCGGTCCTATACGCAGGTCTCGTCGGCGCCTGGAGCCTGCTGGCGGCTACGCATTTGGCCGCGCCCGTCAATGAGACCGCGGGCTTCGCGGTGACGTCGATTTCGCCCTGGCGCTACCTTGTATCTGAGTTCGGAGTGATCACCCACTACTTGCGGCTTGCACTGTGGCCGAACAATCTGGTGTTGGACTATGGGTGGCCCGTTGCAACGACTGCAAGTGGCGTTTTACCTTACGCCGTTTTTGTGGGCGCGCTGGCGGCGGGTGCGATCTGGGCGTTTCTACGCCGAAAGCCGGTGGGGTTCATCGGAGTATGGTTCTTTCTGATCCTCTCGGTTACTTCCAGTTTCATTCCATTCAAGGACCTGGCGTTCGAGCATCGGATGTACCTTCCCCTTGCGGCCGTGGTGACGATGGCGGTGCTGGGTAGTTACGTTGTGGGCGCGTCGATTCTTCGCCGCTTCATCTTAGAAGAACAGCAGCGGCTGCAAACAGGCCGGGCGATCGCGTTGGTGATCGTAACGTTGGTTGTCGCATCGGCGGTGTTTCTGACACTGAGGCGGAACATCGATTATCAAGACTCTTTCGCTATTTGGAACGACGTGATCCGCAAGCGGCCAGAGAATTCGCGCGCCTATTCGAACCTGGGGAGGGTTTACATAGCGCGGCGCAACTATGAAGGAGCCCTCATCTGCTTCGCCAAGGCTTGCGAGTACGATGAGCGATCCTGGGTCGCGCAAAGCAATCTGGGTGAGGTGCTGGTTAGCCTGGGAAAGACCGAAGAGGGTAAGGGTCATTTGCTCGAAGCGTTGCGTCTTCGGCCGAGTTTCGAATTCGCCCACTATAACCTCGGCAGGGTTCTAGCCGCCGAGGGACAATTCGAAGAAGCCATCGCTCACTTCTCGCAAGCACTGGAAACCGACCCTAATCATGCGCAGGCGTATTGCGCTCGTGGTCTCGCTCAATCGAAAAAGGGAAACGCGCAGGCGGCGATCAGCGACTACTACAGCGCTGCGCGCATTGATCCGAACTGGTTCGAGCCACTGACCCATTTGGCTGTTGCGTTGGCCCTGCAGGACGATCCGCGTCTGCGAAATATCGAAGAAGCGTCGCGGCTTGCCGAGCAGGCGGTTGCGATAACAAAGGAACAGGAACCGGCCGCGCTTGACGCATTGGCGATCGCTTACGCCGAGTCGGGCCGTTTCCCGGAGGCCGCTCAACTGGAGCAGAAAGCATTCGATCTGGCTGTAAAAGCAAAGAGCCGGGAACTGCTTGCAGTAGTCGAGAGCCGATTGCGGCAGTATAGAACCGGCCGCGTCTGGAGACCACCGACTTCCGATCTGAGTACAAAGACGGCGCCTCGGTAACTGCGATCTTGATGTGATGAGTCTGATGTCACGCGGCTGAACGCGGGTGGGGTAGAAGAGATAGGCCGGAACAAAAATCGAGCAGTTCAAAAACTCTCAGGTCGGGAAGGGCGGTTTACCCCCGCTCCTCTGGTTGCGGCCAGTTTGAGATAATCGCGGAGAGCGGGGGTTAACCGCCCTTCCC
>JAHFUG010000549.1 GCA_023265195.1 Blastocatellia bacterium
ACACCATGAGCCGCCCACGGTCGGAGCGACCGGAGCAACGACCAAGTTCGTGATCCCAAGTCGGGGCAGCAGCTCGAAGGCGGAGTCCACCGTGAACCGCGTCGCCAGTGAGTACGGCGGGAATCTATCGGAAGCCGGATCGAGGGAATCGTCCTGAACAACTCGCCACAAGCTTGCCATGTCCGATAGCGTTTTGCCCCTGAATATAGGCGAAAAGATGTAGTATGTGATTCCGGCGAATATCGCAAAAGCGAGCGCGAAACGAAAGATGCCGGACCGCAACGAGACTCTGGTTTCTTCGTGTATCACGCCTCTCCCGCAAGCGCGACCTGCCTCCGACAAAGAAGGCGGTCTTTGTCGAGCTTCAAGCGATAAAGGAAACCTACGCTGGCTTGGCTGACCGCCAATCGATACTCCACACGCATGCGGCGTCCCGGAAGCTTCGAATACGATCGCTGCCCCACGCAACTAAATCAACCTTGGCTGCCTGAGTCCGAAGAGCCAAGGCCAATAATGGGTTTCACACAGATAAGAAACAATGACGTATTAAACAGCTAATAGAATCCTTAAGAACCAAACGAGCGGAAGCATAGCGGATCACACAATACATTTCAACCGTGAAACGTAGCACTGGCCGACAGTGGCGGTAATATCAGGAGGGTAGCTCAAACCGGGGGCAATAGCTCTTAACCTCATTCAGCCTGAAAACTAGTATTTGATCATCTCGTCCGGTCCGTCCTTCAAGTCCAAGACTGCCATCGCGGATGAGGGCCACAAGAAGCGATCTCATGTCAACACAAGTCGACTTTAGTGAATCAGGTCCATCTCAAGGGGGAGGGAACCCCGCCGCGGTTCTTTGATTGGTACAACAATGAACACCATCACTCCGGCATTGGGCTCCACACCCCACACAGCGTCCACTCCGGCTTGGCTCGAGCGGAGAATGAAGCCCGCCCGCGCAACATCGAAATCTTGTTGAATGCCATTCTAAATACGAGTTGAACAAACTCTCTTTTTCAGCCATACCGACGCCCTTCCATTTGATCCGTTAGGTCGGATCCAAGGGGCTGCCAGTCGCAAGCACGAGTTTCTTAGGCATAAGGAAATCGATCGATTCGATTGACCCTTCGTTTCAGTGAGTCTCGAACCCATAGAACTATGGACCATAGCGGTCAGCATACTCTGACGATTTAATGTCAGTTCAAAGTGGCGTTCAACAGTCGCTCTCTAACAGGCTCGTTACCAAGGGAATGGAATGGAAGATATCGGTTGCATAGCCAAGTTCCTGGATGGTAGGCTGCTCGCTTCCGGGCTTATGATAAAACAGCTAAAGTTGTGGAGTTGCCAGAGGGTAGGCTGTTAGCCACTCTGCTGGACCACGCGGGTGAAGTCAATCCGTTGAATAATTACCCTCCGACTGCAGGTTCCTGAGGTCCAGGGGGCAAGACCGCGCAATAGTAGTGTAGGCTCCGCCAATGAAATAGTTTGTGTGCGACACGAATTACTCGTAGCAAGTTGTGCGTAAGCAAACGACACGTGATATGGAAGGACGAGAGCCGAGAACAGCACAGGTGGTTATCCCGCTAATAGAGAGGTTGCCGGGGATAATGTCTGGAAAGCTCAACGTAGGAGGCCGTCGAAATGGGTTGAGACCACCAGCCGCGATTGACTTGATTCCGATTGCGAATCGCGCCGCGGGACTTCCAGAGTTCATGGCTTGGATAAGCTCGCATTCGGTTATCGGCGATCGACTCTTTTGAACTGAATTTCGGCCTGTGGGATTGCGAACAGGGGATGACAAATAAGAACGAGTCTCGTGGCATTGCCCAGACTTTCGAAACGGAGGCTTACTATGCAATCGATCTCATCGCCCCTCTTTTGTGTTACGAGCGACGTCGATTGGGCGTCAGATTACGCGATTAGGACTACCGTCGATGAGTTCTCGCGGTTTGGAATCAAGCCGACCGTGTTCGCAACTCATAAGAGCGATCTGCTCGACAGCCTGGTCAGTAGTCGTCAGATCGAAATAGGGGTGCACCCGAATTTTCTCCCGGCCTCGACCCACGGAAGCACTCCTGAAGAAGTTATCGGCCACGTATGTTCGCTTTACCCTGAAGCCCAATGCTATCGGTCGCACTCCTTTTTCGACAATACGCACATTTCCTTTCAAATGCGCGCGCGCGGTTTCTTGTATGACAGCAACCTTTGTCTGCATCTCCAGCCGAATTTGGTTCCGCTCAGACACGCGTCCGGGATCACGAGGTTCCCGGTCTTTTGGGAAGACGACATACATTGGTTGAATACCAATGGAGACTGGGACCTCGAAAAACACATGCCTTTATTCCTTTCACCTGGCCTGAAGATCATCAATGTGCATCCATTCTTCTTCACCTTGAATATTCCACATCAACAATACTATGCGGACGTAAAAGCGCATATCCCCACTTTGACTGACCAGGCGATGCGCTTTCACGGTCCAGGCGTTCGAACGTTCGTGACGCACTTGCTCGAAGCGCTGACTGGGCAAGGACATCGGTTCCACACGTTGAGTGAACTTCATCAGAGCCTACCCATTAGCGATTTCTTGGTCTCGGCTGATGAGACCGCGGGAAGGGTGACGAAGCACTCGGATGAGGAGTACAAACAGTACTGGACGCTAAGCGATTCGGCAAAGCAGGCGTTCATAAAGGAAAGCTATGAAAAGAGGAATATCACTGACCCATATGCGACCGCGCGTGACTACAACGCGAAAGAGCTGGAGATAAAGACTATCAAGACAAGCCTGAAGCAGCCAGGAACCTTGCTCGACCTTGGATGCGGAAATGGATACACGCTTCTATCCCTAGCGAAGGACTTGAGAAACTGGCCCCTGATCGGCATAGACTTTTCCGAGAGTCTCATTAGGGGAGCGAATCAACTGCTGGACCAGCACAAGAAAGACATTCATAGTTTCCCGCAGTTCCTTTGCGGTGATGCGCTGCTGTATGTTCGTGGCGTCGAGAATAGCTCTGTCGACTATGTGCTGACTGAGCGATTTATCCAGAATCTTCCGAGCGCCGACGTGCAGAGGTCGGTCATCAGAGAGGCATATCGGATGTTGCGGCCGGGAGGCCGGTTTCTCATGTGTGAAGGATCCGAGGACGGATTCGAAGCTCTAAACGGCTTACGGAGAGCGGTCGGCTTGGAATCGATTCCGGCGACGAGTTCGGATAATGTATCAGCTATTCGGCTGAGAGACGCTGACGTCGAAGCCTTCGCGATTAACGAGGTGGGCTTCAACTTCGTTCACAAGCTCGGTTCTTCGATTTACTTCATCATTGCGCGTGTTTTGCATCCGCTATTAGTGTCACCCCAGAGACCTCGATTTGATGCGAAAATCAACGACATGGCTGCAACAATTCAAGCACAGATGCCTCTTCAACCGGGGTATGGATCAAACACGCTCTGGGTATTCGACAAGCCAGATCTGGCGGACGTCAATTACTCGTCGCAAGTTGCGCGAACGTAAACACGGCCTGACCTGTGATGAGCTATGGGAAACAGTGGAATACGAAGCGTGCTATCAAAGCTATCAAAGCACGCCGGCTGGAGTTTGGGGTATCAAGGAGATTAAGACGGGCAATCCGACGACTATGAGCACGTACTGAATTTTTGCATGGCTTATGCACTGCTTTCGCGCTTTGCTGCATCGCAAGTGGCGGATCAATAGCTCAGATTTCTGGAACAGCGTCTGATTCTCCTCCGGCTCCATATGACTGCCGCCTCATGATGGTACGCTCGATAATCAGCGATAGCCGGATTTGAGCGAGTCAAACTCGGCTTGTCGGAGGGTGATTGACGACTTTACTGCGTATTGCGATTTACGCTTGCAAATCAATGTCTGATTCAATATCCTTCACCCGCGACATTAGATTGGTCGGCATTCAGGTTAAGTCGGGGGTGCTTCAGAATCGACGGTGGCGGGTCTGGAGAAATCGACTACATTGGATGACGCGGACCGGGAGGCGCGACTAAATTCGCTCTGGCTCGGTAAGAAGAATTTACAACAGGCTTAGCTTCGAACCGGCCATCTGTCGGTCGCTGAAGCCCTCTCGATACCAAGGCGATGACTACTTCATACGTAATACATCCATACGTTTATCTTGGGGACGATCGTGAGATCGAAGACTTCGTCATCATCGGCGCGCAGCCAAGAGGATCGAGGGACCTCGAGACACGAATCGGGCCCGACGCGTTGATCAGATCGCACACCGTGATCTACGCCGGCAACCAGATCGGCGCCCGCTTTCAGACTGGTCACTCCGTCCTGATCCGTGAACTGAATCAGATCGGTGATGACGTCAGCGTCGGCAGTCATTCCGTCATCGAGCATCAGGTCAAGATAGGCGACCGAGTGCGAATACACTCGAACGTCT
>JAHFUG010000160.1 GCA_023265195.1 Blastocatellia bacterium
GACCCCGTACTTTCATAAGCTTGACATCATCTCGCTGTCTCCTATAGCGTATCTGTTTTCTCTAACCAAGCTAATAGCTGAGGTGGACACATGAAGAGAACTTTTCAGCCCAACAATCGAAGGCGGGCTAAGACACACGGCTTCCGAGTCCGAATGAGCACGAAGGGCGGGCAACTCGTACTGAAGCGGCGGCGGGCAAAGGGGCGGAAACGGCTGACGCCGGCCCATTACTAAGCTGAGTGTATTGAACAGGCGATCCCGGCCAGGCGAAGACCGGGACGTGAACGGAGACAGTAAGCAAGCCCGGCCGGAGCCACACCGCTTGATCTATGACGGCGCCAGATGAAGCAACCGATCAAAGGTTCCCAAAGTCGGATCGCATTCTAAAGCGAGAGTTGTTCCGGCGCGTTTACGACACAGGCAAGAAAATTCAGGCCAGATTTTTCACGGCTTTCATACTCCCGAACTCACAACAGCAGTCTCGCATCGGAATCACCGCAACACGGAAAACAGGAAATTCGGTCGAGCGCAATCGATTGCGCCGCCGTGTGCGCGAATTGTATAGGAGAAACAAATGGCGCGTGCCGCCCGGCATTGATATAGTCATCAATGTCAAAGACGGTCTCGCGCGGGCCGGCTACGACGAGATCGAAAAGGATTTTGCGAAGATGTTGGAGCGAAGCAGGTGAAACTCATTCTAGTCTTCTTAATTCGCGCTTATGGATTGATTCTCTCGCCGCTCCTTCCTCCGGCTTGCAGGTTCACTCCCACATGTTCCGAATATGCGATGGAGTCAATTCGGAAGTACGGCGCGGCGCGCGGGACTTACCTCAGCTTGAGACGGCTGCTGCGCTGTCACCCCTTTCACCCGGGCGGCTATGATCCGGTGAAGTAGATAAAGAGCTCTTAATGGATCGAAAAAATTTTGTACTGGCGATACTTTTATCGGCTGTCGTTATAATCGGCTGGCAGGTGGCGATGAGACGCTTTTTTCCCAACCAGGGAATAGAAGAGCCCATTCAGTTGGATCAACCGGCGCCCGCACGCGAACAGGCCCCAATACCTCAACCGGCCAAACCCATCGTTTCATCTCCGGACGCCAAACCGGCTGGTACGGCTGGAACCGGCGCCGCGCAAAAAGTGGAGCCGACCCAGGCGCCTGAGCGCGAGATCACTCTTGAAACTACCTATTGGAAGATAAAATTCACCAGTCACGGCGCGGTAGCCACCTCGTGGATACTAAAGAAGGATAGGAAGCCAAGCGGGGTTGAGCGTCCGATCACCGGCGCGAACGGCGAACCGCTCGAGTTGATTCCACAGGAGTCCGTCGAGCCGCGCATCTATCCGCTCAGTCTGCGCACGCCGATGGTCCCCGAACTGTCCAAGAACCTCAACGGCGTAAACTATAAGATCGACGGTGTTCCGGCTGATCAATCGAAAATCGAGCTTGCTCCGGGCGAGAAGCGCGAATTGGTGTTTACCTACTCGTCGGCGTCTGTAGAGTCAAAAAAGACTTTTACATTTTCAGCCGACAGCGTGGTCTTTGACGCGGCGGTCGCTGTGAAATCCGGGGGAGTGCAACAGCCCATCGAGATTGTGATCGGGCCTCGCATCGGAGACCAGAGCGACACTCAGACGGGAAGCTACTCGACTCCACCTCAGATCGTCGGATTGACGATGGCTGAGAAGACGGAGCGAGTGGTCGGATCACGAATTACGCCGGCCTTCGCATCCGTCGTGTCCATCGGCCCCGGCGATAAGCAAATCACGCTAGACAAGCCGCTCGCCGGGGATGTTGATTCGATCAGCATTCTCACCAGCATAAAGGACAAAGAACCTCTCTTCGTCGCGGGCGCCAAGGTCGTCGATCGCGAAGGCGGAGGTCATGTCTTAACCCTGGACCAAGTTCCACCCGGAACGCATCCGGGGAGCGGCGTTGCACAGGCGGCGGACATTATAAGACAACCTTTCAAGTGGGTGGGGCTGGTTAACCATTACTTCGCCATGATAGCCGTGCCCGATCAGCCGATCAGCGAGATCGCGCTTACCAATATCAACCTGATGCTCCCTGACGGCGGCAAGACGGTGAGGTCATATCCATCGGTCGCGGTTCCAATCAGAGCCGGTGGACGCATGCGGATCTTTGTAGGCGCCAAGGATAGGGACCTTCTCGCGCAGGTCGGCCCGGAGGAGTTGCGAACCGATCTCTCCTCCCTGATCGACTACGGCATGTTCGCGCCGATCATTCGGCCTATTGTTCCGATTATCGGCGGAGCCTTGGGTCTGAGTTCGAGACTCTTTCACAACTACGGCTGGGGCATCGTGCTGGTCACGATCGCGTTGAACCTTCTGCTGTCGCCGCTTCGGATGCAGAGTTCCAAGAAAATGAAGCAGGCCGCCAAGCATCAGCCCAGATTGAAAGAGCTGCAGGATCGGATGAAGAAGCTCAAGGCCGACGCCTCGAAGAAAAACGAACGTGAGATCGAGCAGCTTCAGCGAGAACAAATGGAGCTGATGAAAGAGGCCAATCCACTCGGCGGTTGTCTGCCGATGCTGCTGCAGATGCCGGTTTTCTGGGCCATATTCGTCTACCTCACGATCTCGCTGGACGTGCGGCGCGCGCCGTGGATTCTCTGGGTCAAAGACTTGTCGGCGCCTGACCCGCTTCATATTCTACCGATCGTAATGTGCGTGACGATGATTGCTCAGAGCCTGATTCAGCCAATGCCGCCGTCAACGGACCCTTCGCAGAAAATGCAGAAGATGATGATGACCTGGCTGATGCCCGTGATGCTGACGTACTTCTTTTTCTTTTCCGCCCCGAGCGGACTTGTTCTTTATTGGATGGTCAGCAACATAGTCGGCGCGGGAATACAGTACCTGATCAACAAGAAGCCGAGCCCCGCCGATGCGAAGACGGCTCCGTCTGACTCGCCGGGTTCGGCGGCGCCGGGCGATAGGAGAGAACGCGGCAAGAAACTCAAGAGCCGCGCGCCTGAAAAAGAAATTGCCGGGAGCGTGAAGTGATGTCGAACGACCACCAGCAAAACGTCTTGGAGTTTCTGAACCGAATCCTCGGAATGGGAGGCCTCGAGCTTGAAGCGAGCGCGGAACCCACGCCCGAAGGGTTCAAGGTTCAAGTGCGTGGCGGCGATGTATCTTTCCTGCTTGGCCGCAACGCCGAACTGCTCGAAGCTCTTGAATACCTGGTAAACCGGATCTTTGCGCCTGCCTCTGGACCCGAAGGTCGAATAGTAGTTGATTCGGGAGCCTACCGGGCTGGCCGTGAGAAGGAGCTTCAACTAATGGCCGTCAAGGCGGCCGAACGAGTTCGCGCCTCGAGGATACCATTCAGCTTCGACCCGATGAGTCCCAACGAACGCCGCATCGTTCACCTCGCGCTGGCCGGCGACGCTTCGGTCAGAACCGAAAGCCAGGGCGGCGGCGTTGACCGCAAGGTGACGATATTCCCGGCGTGACGGCGCATCGTCCCTTTTTGTTGGCGAGCCCGGCAAGGAGTCCAGGGGTAAAGATGTATCGCGTTTTCCTGAGCTACAACACGTCGCCGGAAGAGATGGTCGTGGTTTGGAGACTTCAGACACTGGCGGCTGCGTCCGGCCTGCATCTGGACGTTCCAAATCACGACCAGCGACTTGACTCGGTTACGGTCCGCGAAATGATCGAGAGGTCGGACTGTGTTCTCGCGCTCCTGACGAAACGAGCGACAAAGCAGGTGCAGAACGAGATTCAAACCGCCTTGGATCTCGGCAAAAAGGTGATTCCTATCGTCGAGCCTGGCTATCTAACTCCTCCGGTAAAGGCGCTGTTGGAAAAGTCCGGGAACAAGATATTCGTGCTCCACCCGGCTAGACCTTGGGAAATGGAGCAACAACTCTCAACTTTTCTGCGAACCGAGAAATTTAACAAAAACGCCAGCACGGCCATACTCGCTCTCGCGGGAACAGTTGTTGGATTGCTCTTGCTCCAGGAATTGACGAAGACCTAATGTCTGACTCACGCTCACCAAGAGGCGCCATCGTCATTGACACCTCTTGCCTGATAAACCTTCTTCACCTTAATTACTCGGTTGAGAGAGGTCTGATTCCGAAGCTCTCCATTTTATTTACAACCATCCATATTCCGAAATACGTATGGCGGGAGTTCCGTATGAAAGCGGAACCTATCGAAGCGCAGAGAGTCCTGAACTAGCAAAGATAGGAGAGTCCTGGTAGCTACATGCACGCCGGAGACACTATAGTCGCGATTTCCACGCCGGCGGGCCGCGGCGGAATTGGCGTAGTCAGGCTCAGCGGACCATCTGCCCTTGCCGCCGCCAACTCAATCTTTCGGGCGCATTCCAGCGCGCCGCTTGATTCGCCGAACCTGGCTCGCCTTGGCCGCGTGATTGATCCCACTACAGGCGACACGCTGGACACCGCGATTCTCACTTATTTCAAAGCGCCACATTCTTACACCGGTGAAGACGTCGTCGAGTTGAGTTGCCACGGAAGCCCGGTCATCCTCGGGCGCGTGCTCGAAGTCCTTGCCGCAAGCGGCGCACGGATCGCCGAACCGGGCGAGTTCACCATGCGCGCGTTCCTCAACCGGCGGATCGATCTCGCGCAGGCTCAAGCCGTAAGGGATCTGATCGACGCGCAGAGCCGGTTTCAAGCCAGTCTTGCAACAAGGCAAATGGAAGGCGCGCTTTCAAAAAGGCTCGCGCCTCTCAAAGATCTCCTGGTTGAAGTGATCGTGCAGATCGAGTCGAGCGTCGAGTTCGTCGAGGATGACATCTCCATCGAAGCGCATCAACAACTGATCGAGAAACTGAACAGCGTCATAGACGGCTGCGCGCGCATCGCCGATAGCTTCTCTTTTGGGCGCTACGTCAGGGAAGGATTTGATCTCGCCATAGTCGGCAAACCGAACGTTGGAAAGTCATCCGTCTTCAATCGTCTGGTTGGCGGCGATCGCGCGATCGTTACTGACATCCCAGGAACGACGAGAGACGCGCTTTATGAACGAACGTCCATCGACGGCGTGCCGGTTCGATTGATTGACACGGCCGGCATACGAGAAACAACCGACGTCGTGGAAAGGATCGGAATCGATCGAAGCCGGCGCGCGATCGCCGACGCCGACGTCGTGCTACTCGTGCTGGACGCATCGGCGCCTTTGAGCGAGGACGACTCGAGGTTGCTAGCCGAAGTGTCAGCTACCAGCCGGATCATTCTGTTGAATAAGTCCGATTTGCCTGATTGCATAGTTTACTCGGGCGGAGATGAGACAGCCTTGCCTGTTTCAGCACTGACCGGAAGCGGCTTCGACTCGTTGATAGAGAGCATTTTCCGGCGGCTGACGGGGGCCGGCTCAATCGAACGCGACGACGTAATGATCACTGATTCGAGGCAGCATGCGGCGATCAAACGCGCGGTCGAACGCCTGGAGCATGCGATTGCTTTGCTGAGCGGCGGTGAGCTTGAAGAAGTGGTGCTGCTGCAGCTTCGAGGATCTCTCGGCGCTATCGGCGAAGTGACGGGAGAGACATTGACTGAGGACATACTCGGGCAGATCTTCTCGACCTTCTGCATCGGAAAGTGAAGATGAAACCACGAAGATCACAAAGATCACGAAGAAAAGAAGAGTGTTATTGCACCGATGACAAAATGCCGAGGAGACCACCGCAATTGCGCACTCCTGCGGGACGGGATGTTTATGGATTCGGCGCACCTTGTTCACCGCACCCCAGCGGGGTGCAATGTTTATAGATTAGTAGTACGCTGTTCAGCGCGCGCCAGCGGGGCGCGATGCTAACAGGGCGAACGGAACTGATGGTGGATAAAGCGCGATGACCGAACCATTCGACGTAGTGGTAATAGGAGGAGGCCACGCGGGCTGCGAGGCGGCTTACGTAGCCGCTCGCATCGGAGCGAAAACCGCTCTCGTCACTATAGACCCACATTCGATAGGCCAGATGAGCTGCAACCCAGCGATCGGTGGAATCGCCAAAGGTCATATCGTTCGCGAAGTCGACGCGCTGGGCGGAGTCATGGGCAAGGTCATCGACGCGACCGGAATCCAGTTCAGATTGCTCAATCGAAGCCGCGGCCCCGCCGTTCAGTCGCCTCGCGCGCAGGCGGATCGAAATCTCTATCGCGCGGAAATGCAGAGGCGGCTTTCGCGAACTAACGGATTGTCAATCGTCGAAGGCGAGGCCGCGGAGATCAAGATCAAGTCCGGCGCCGTGCAAAGCGTCGTACTGGCCGGCGGCGGCGAGATTCCTTGCCGCAATGTGGTTTTGACGACGGGCACTTTTCTCAACGGACTGATCCACGTTGGAAAGAAGACATTTCAAGCAGGCCGCGCCGGTGATCCGGCGTCGATCAGGCTTGCGAACTGCATTCGGTCGATCGGGTTCAACACGGGCAGGCTGAAAACTGGAACTCCGCCCAGACTCGACGGACGCACGATTAACTACGAGCGCTTCGAGCGGCAGCCGGGCGATGAGCAACCTGTTCCATTCTCTTTCAGCACTCAGCGCATCTCCCGCCGCCAAATCGAATGTTTCATAGGCTACACGAACGAAAACATGCACGAAGCGATTCGCCGAAACCTCGACAAGTCTCCGCTATACAGCGGCGGCATTGTCGGCATCGGCCCGCGATACTGCCCATCGATCGAAGACAAGGTGGTCAAGTTCGCCGAGAAGTCCAGACACCAGATTTTTCTCGAGCCGGAAGGATTCGACACCTATGAAGTGTATCCAAATGGAATCTCGACCAGCATGCCCGAGGATATTCAGTTGGAGATGGTGCGGCTCATCGACGGCCTTGAACGTGTAAAGATGCTGAGGCCGGGCTACGCCGTCGAGTATGACTTTGTCGATCCCCGCGAGTTGCAACCCACTCTTGAAACAAAGAAGGTCCGCGGTCTGTTCCACGCGGGACAGATCAACGGCACTTCCGGCTATGAAGAAGCAGCGGGTCAAGGAATCGTCGCCGGAATCAACGCCGCGCTCGCAGCTCTGGGCCGTGAACCGGCCGCATTCGATCGAATGAACAGTTATATAGGCGTGATGGTCGACGATCTGGTCACGAAGGGCGCCGATGAACCGTATCGAATGTTCACCTCACGCGCTGAGATGAGACTGTCTCTTCGCTACGACAACGCCGACGAGCGGCTGACTCCGATGGCTCGCGAGATCGGCTCCATTGACGAGGAAGATTATGCCGGCTTTCTCAAGCGGCGGGACGGCGTCCAAACGGCTAAGCGAATCCTCTCGTCATTCAAGGTGTGTGAAATAAGCGAAGCTATCGGGTCATCCCTCGAAGGCTCGCCGGAGAGCCTGAAGGGAAAGTCTCTGGAGTATCTGGCGCGCCGCCCTGACTTCGATTCCGGGACACTCGTCGGCCTGATACTCTCGAAGGCCGGCGAGGATGTTCGGGAAGAAGAGGCTCGCGTCGCAATCAACGACGTAAGGTACGCAGGGTATCTAAAGGACCAGGAATCGTTGGCGAGGAAGCGCGGCCGTTACGACGAACTTCGCATTCCTTCGGACTTTGATTATTCGGTGATCTCCGGACTCTCCTCTGAAGCCATTCAGAAGTTCGGCCGAATCCAACCGCTTACGATCGGTCAAGCGGCGCGAATTCCGGGAATCACCCCCGCCGCGGTCTCCGTGCTGCTTGTCGAGGTGCTGCGGAGCTAACAAAACTGGAACACTTACCGCCTCGCTTCAAGCTCAAACCCATATACGCCGAAGTCCGCGGCAGTGAGATTTTCCACGAATTGGAACCATGACGGACTGAAGCCCCCGACACCGCTGACGTGGAGAACAAGCACAAGATGGTATTCGCTTTGTTGTGGACCTACTCCTCACGACAATGTTATTGGCTATCCATCTTCACAAGTTACCTCTGGCGTGCCGGTTGCTAATCACAATATCGGAAGGGTTCGGGGCGCTTCCGGTAGTTCTTCCCTGGTTCTTTTAAGGATCTTCACAATGGAGAGACGGCCCCGAACCTCCGATAGCTCTAATAAAGTTCTTTCATACATTCTTCGCACGATTCGAGAGGTAGGGTTGAGTTGTTACAGCACGGACCTCCATATTGTCCTTTTTGCTCGAGGCGGCGATGTAATCCCAGATTCACGCCGCAATGGTTACTCCTTCACAATGGTTCGACTCGGGCCGCGTGGTTCTATCCAGCCACGCGGCCGGTTTTTCTATGTTGCAGGTAGAAGAACGCTAAAGCAGGCGTTACCTCGTCAGTCCGGCTTCTGTAGCGTTTGTCTTAGCGTCCTTGAGAGAAGGATCTGCCAGCCACGGCGGCGACCATCTCAGCCACCGCGCGCTCCAACCCCAGGATAGCCGCCCGCGCCACGATGTTGTGGCCAATGTTGAGTTCTTCGACGTAATCGATTTCAGCCACGCGGCGAACATTTCGATAGGTCAGTCCGTGTCCCGCCGCGACTTGAAGCCCATTGCCGCCGGCCAATGCGGCGCATTCCTTGATTCGCAGCAACTCTTCATCTATCTCGCCAGCCGCCGCGTGGCTCCCAGGCTCCGTCAAGCTCGCGTAGCGGGACGTACATATCTCAACCTGTTGAGCTCCCGCGTCCGTGGCTGACTGTATCTGACCGGGTAACGGATCAATGAAAACGCTCGCCAGGACGCCGGCGCTTTTGAGCCGCTTCACGGCCTCGCCGAGTTGGCCCGGCCGCGATAAGACATCGAGCCCGCCCTCCGTCGTTATCTCATCGGGACGCTCGGGCACCAGCGTTACCGCGTCCGGCTTTATCTCGGAGGCGATTCGCAGCATCTCTTCCGTTGGGGCCATTTCGAGATTCAAATGAGTCTTTACGATTTCGCGAAGCAGTCTGACATCCCGATCCTGAATGTGCCGCCGGTCGCCGCGGAGATGAACGGTTATTCCATCAGCCCCGGCGAGATCGGCGATCACGGCGGCCGTTATGACGCTGGGTTCCTGCGCGCGCCGCGCCTGACGAATCGTCGCGATGTGATCTATGTTTACGTTTAGTCGAACCATGTTATCGCCTAAGGTTCCGCGTCTCTCACGAGCCAACCGTCGTTTCGGCTCGCCGTTCCTCCGCTTGGTGGGCCTCAGCCGGGGCCTCGACCGCGTGATCCAAGTCGTATCTACCCGCCAGATTATTGATCCTGATGCGAAGCAGATCCGTGAACATTTTTATCGAGTCGATAAAATAGTTGACCTTGCTTCCCTCGCAGTGATTCCATATCACTGGCGTTTCGAGCAGTCTCAATCCACGTTTCTTCGCGATGAAAAGCAACTCAGGATCGAAGCCGAATCTTTCGATTCGGTTCAGATGGAATACGGGTATGGAAGGTATCCGCCGAAACGCCTTGAAGCCGCATTGCGTGTCCTTGTATTGAAGGCCGGTGATCGCGCGCATCAAAAGATTGAAGATGCGTCCGCCAAAGTCGCGAGTAAGAGACTGCCTCACGCCTATCAGCTCCCGATGTATCGCTCTCGAGCCGAACACCACGTCGGCCTGATTTGAAGCTATTGGATCGATCAGCTTGGCCGCTTCCGTAATCGGCGACGAAAGATCGGTATCAGTGAATAGGGCTACTTCACCTCGCGCGGCGCCAAACCCGCGCTTGACGCTGTAGCCCTTTCCCCGATTCGGATCATTAATCAGCAAGCGAAGCTGAAATCCGTTCTCGAGATACTGGCCGATACGCGATGATACGATGCGGCCCGTATCGTCATTTGACCCGTCATCGATAACCAGCACCTCGGAGACGAAGTTCTGCCGCGATATGAACGCCAGCACGTCGTCCAGCGTCCGCTCGATCCGCACTTGTTCGTTATAAGCAGGAATGATGATTGAAAGAAAGACTGGCATAGGTGTAATTGTGTTCCGGCCGCTCAGATTCAAAATATACCACAGCCGTGATGCTTAATGTACGGGCCGGGCCTCCTCCGTGGCCGCCCCTCTTGATGCGCCGCGAGCTTTCGTCTGTAATCCTCCACGCAGGGAAGCACCTTATAAATGTGTCGAACTGTAGGCTCACAGACCAACTTCGCGGCGCATCAAGATGGGCGGCTACTGAGTGCCGCCCGTACATTTGTCTTCGAGTGCATGCTCAAAACGAAAACCCATTCCGTTCGCCACCACTTGAAACGACGGCCCAACACTACAATCGCACTTGTTGAACCGATATGACGTCGGGAACCTCGACAAACGCTTCCAGAACCGGCTGATCTAGAGGCTGGTCGATCTGTATCAATGAAAGCGCGCTCTCGCCTACCTTCTTCCGCCCGAGGTAGAGGCGGCCGATGTTCACGCCGTGATCGCCGATGAAACTGGCGATCCGGCCGAGCGCTCCGGGAAGGTCTCGATTGAAGACGAACAACATGTCGCCCTTTGGAATCGCCTCCAGATTGAATCCGTTGATCCTGACGATCCGAGCGTCACGCTTTCCGAAGAGAGCGCCGCACACCTCGCTCTCGCCGCCGCGCGTAATCGCCCGAACTGAAATCATGCTGGCGAAATCGCGCGCGCGCCGCACCAGCGATTCCGTGACTTTCACGCCACGCTCTTCGGCTACAATAGCCGCGTTCACCATGTTCACACGCTCGATGACCGGCCCAAGCAGTCCCGCTATCACCGCTTGCGTGAGGGGTCTGACGTCGTGCTCGGCCACCTCGCCGGAGTACTCGATGTTTACTTGTACAAGGTCGTGGCCGAACACCTGGCCCTGAAACGACCCGAGTTTTTCACCAAGCGTTATGTAAGGCCCGATCGCCGCCAGCACCTCGGCGCTTACGGCCGGAAAATTGACGGCTCCGCGAACCGCCCCATCCTTCAAATAATCGAGCATCTGTTCCGCGATCAGCGTCGCCACGCTCAACTGGGCTTCCTCCGTCGAAGCGCCGAGGTGAGGAGAAGCTATTACCTGATCCAGGGCCAGCAGCGGATTATCCGGCGGCGTAGGTTCCTGCTCAAATACATCGAGAGCCGCCCCCGCGATCTTTCCGGATATGATTCCGGCCGCAAGCGCGCTCTCATCGACTAGTCCGCCGCGCGCGCAGTTTATTATCCTGACGCCTTGCTTCATCTTCGCGATGGCCGCCGCGCCGATTAGAGATCGCGTCTCTTCCGTGAGCGGAGTGTGAAGCGTGATGAAGTCGGATCGTGCGTAGACCTCGTCCAGCGAGACCATTTCGATTCCCACTTCACGGGCGGCCTCTTTCGTGAAGTAGGGATCGAACCCGATAACGTTCATTTCAAAATTGCGCGCTCGCGCCGCCACGGTGGAGCCGATTCGGCCGAGTCCAATGACCCCAAGCGTCTTGCCGCGAAGCTCGACGCCTACGAAGCGATTCTTCTCCCAGCGGCCGGCCTTCATGGAAGCGGCGGCCTGGGGTATCCGCCGCGCCAGCGACATCAGCATGGCGAAAGTGTGTTCGGCGGTGGTCACCGTATTACCAGCCGCGGCGTTCATAACGACAACGCCGTGGCGTGTGGCCGCCGAGACGTCGATGTTGTCAACGCCGGTCCCCGCCCGCCCGACTACGCGAAGGCGGCGCGCGTGCTGGAGAACGTGATTGGTTACCTTGGTTTTGCTCCGAACTATCAAGCCGTCGCAGTCCGAGACGGCATGGATCAATTCATCGGGCGTGATATTGGGACGTTCATCCACGGTTACGCCTCCAACGCCGCGAAGAATATCGACGCCGGCCTTCTCCAATCCATCACAAACTAGTATTCGCATTGTTATCCCAATACCGATCGGAACTAGAGCAGGACTCCTGACAACTGAAGCCGGCGCTTTCTTACAGGATGGCGGCGCCATTTCCAACAGCAGTTTGTCAAAAGCGTCATTCTACCCAACGCAAGCCTAAACCCGCCATGCGCCCCGAATGGAACCGCGGACCCGGCGAATAGCGTTTCATCCCGTGCTATTTGTGAGACAACGGATGCAACCGGAGAATACATACACCCGACCGCGTTGATGGTCTGGACTTTCGCCGTTGAGCTTTGCCTTTGGCAGGAGGAAATTGGTTGGGTTCCTCAAACATCAAAAACTCACAGGTCGGGAAGAGCGATTTATCCCCGCTCTTCGCCGCTGCAAGTTTGAGTGAACCGTAAATATCACATCAAACCACCGCATGACTTTGAGACACTACCACTCAGCGCGCGCAACGTTCTCGATTGAAGATGTGATATAGTAGCGCGAACGGAGGATTCAATGCCGAAAGCCTCTGCTTGCCGAATAGACCCGGTGCTGAGCGTAATCGAAGACAAGTGGACGCTCGCAATCATTCACGAATTGAGCGCGGGTCCGCGCCGCACGCTGGAAATCCTGGGAGCGTTCAAAGGCTTGAGTCCGAGGACGCTGGGAACCCGGCTCAAGAAACTCACCCGTTCCGGAATCCTGACGCGTAAATCCTTTCCGGAATCGCCTCCGCGCGTTGAATGGTCGTTGACGGCAAAAGGCCGAGAGGTCGTGATAGTTGTCTCGGCGATAGCGGAAGTCGCGGCGAGGTGGGGAGTGGACACGGAACGAAGCCCCGCGACTCAATGCAGGGTGTGCAATTTCAAGGAACAGGATGAACCAAGACAGCGAGCTAAACCGGGCAAGCTAATTTCAGAAGAATCGACTCTCATACAGCCTGAGCAGTCAAGCAAACCTCGCAAGCGAACAGATGTAACGCTGCTTTAGTGCTCACCGGGCTATTCTCGACCTATAGATAAGGCGGTCCGCCTGAACCGCCCCGATTCGGAGGACTTGCTGTATAATTCACTCGCGCGATTCGAATGCAATCGTCAACAAGCGGCCGGCGCGAAGTGGCGAGCGCGAATACCCTATGAAGAGAATAAGGAAGGTCAGGGAAGACAAGGGTTCATTGGATGATATGCATGCAGAGTATCGTTTCGACTACCGAAACGCGCGCCCAAACCGGTTCGCTGATCGCATGATGCAATCCCGGATCGTTGTGGGTGGACGCGACTCTGGTCATGTCTTGGGCGACACGGACCCAGTCAGCCGCAGTCTCTCAGATTTAATCCTAGCCCGGCCTACTCCTTCGAAGCGCGGGAATCGTACAAAATGATCGCACAATCACTAACACCAGTTCGGCGCGAATGCCAGGAGTGAACGCCGGAAGATTCGCGGGAGTATATTATGCGGCAAGTGATTCGACGGAAGGTCGTGGTTGAGTCCGATGGCCGAATTCAACTTCGTGCGGCCGGGCTTCGCGAAGGAACAAGGGCGGAGGTTCTGATAATTGTGGGAGCAGAGGTGAAGACAACTCCGTCAGTGAAAATGGATAGAAATGCTCTCCACGAATCCATTGCAACCTATGCGGCGAACCACGCGGGAATGGAGTGCGATTTGGACCCTGTCCTCGAAGCGGCTGGAGTCGAGTTCTTGAGAAACGAAACACGAGGTGGGCGCCGATGAAGCGCGGCGAGATTTACTGGGCTGTCCTCGCGCCGCGCTCCGGCGCCGAGCAGCAGGGCCGACGGCCCGTCATCGTCGTGTCATACGATGGATTCAATCAAGTCTTCGCTTGGCGCTCCGTTATTGTCGTACGCATCTCGACCTTAATCAAAGAAGGATCGGAACTCGATTTATCAAACGCATAATTCTGGCCTTCGGATTGTGACCCTGACTCGAAGAATCTTCGTTGGGCTCACGGTCATTCATAAACAATACCTCCTTCAAAATTATTTGCTCGCGGCCCTTGCGCAGTCAAAAACTGGGTTGCCGATTCGTGTTGTTATGAACGCTCTGAAAGCCTTCCTCGTTAGACACAACCTCGACGTTATGATACCTTGCTCAACCTGCCGCACCTCGGTCACCTTGGGAGCGCTTTGCACGAATGGCTCACGAAACTCTAGCCGAACCCGGCGCACATAAGGAGAAGCAGAGCCGATGGCGCAGCCACGAGATTTCTCGCGTCGAAGGCCTGAGCGACGCGGTGTTCGCCTTCGCCGTCACCCTGCTCGTGGTTTCGCTCGAAGTGCCCAAGACCTTCACTGAGCTTGCCGAGGCAATGCATGGGTTCGTTGCGTTCGCCATCAGCTTCTTCCTCCTCTTCATGGTCTGGTTCTATCAGTACAGGTTTTTCAGGCGGTATTCGCTGCACGACCACTTCACGGTCTGGCTCAATGGCCTGCTGCTGTTCGTCGTGTTGTTCTACGTTTATCCGCTTAAGTTCCTTTTTTCGACCTTAGTACGGATCGTTTCTGGCGCGAGCCTCGAGGTCAAGCTCCCGGGCGGCGCGATCGAGGCCATAATCGAGCCAAGTCAAATGGCGGTTTTGATGATCATCTACGGCATTGGATTCGCCGCCGTGTTTGCCGTCTTCACGCTGCTCTATCTTCATGCCTACCGTAGACGCTTCGATCTCGGACTGAGCGAGACAGGTGTCTTCGATACGCGAACCGAGATTCAACACAGCGCGTTGCTGGG
>JAHFUG010000550.1 GCA_023265195.1 Blastocatellia bacterium
ATTTCATTTCCCCGATTATTTCATCAGTCTCTTCCATATTCAGCAGGGCGCCTTATTCAGCAGCCGCCTTCAACCATTCAGAATCTTCCAAACCGGTATCACCCCATTTTCCTCGACCCTCTCTTAAGCCTATGGTTCTATTGAACGAGATCAGGAGTTCTGACCTCCGCTGCATTCAGCGAGGCAAGGTCTCGCACTTGTACGTCGGGCTCTATGGCGACCCAAATTCCGAGAGCAACAAGTTCATCGCGCGCCGAGCGAACCATCTCTCAAACGGCCGTCGCGCTCGCAACCCACTCGGCGTTAGCTACTTCGACGCAGTGACGGCCAAGGTGTGGGGCAAGTGACGGCTAACCCTTCGCTGCACCCGATCTGCTTCAGTCTGGTTTCGCCAGCCTCCGCAGGCGGGTGAGCTCAAACGTTATGCGGTGAGGGCGGCGGACGCTGGTGACTTCCATCGCAGGATGGCTTAGACTAACGGAAATGAAAGCAGAGGGGGGTCGCAATGCATAATGAATTCACAGCAATCATCGAGCAGGACGAAGGGTGGTTCATCGCATACTGCCCGGAGATACCCGGCGCTAATGGACAAGGCCATACGATCGACGAATGTCGAAAGAATCTGGCCGAAGCCATTGAGTTGATTCTAGAAGATCGCAGAGAAGATGCCTTGCGCGGTGTTCCCCAGGATGCCATTCGAGAAACGGTTGTCTTGCAATGAAACGTGGCTCTTTGCTGAGACACCTCCGCAAGCATGGCTGCTATCTAAAACGCGAAGGCCGCGAGCATTCGCTTTGGTGTAACCCGACGACCGGGGAGGTTGAAGCAGTTCCTCGTCACACGGAGATTTCGAACAAGTTGACAAAGAAGATATGTCGCGGCCTCTCCATACATGAGCCTTGACTGTCGCTTGGTCGTCGCACATGACTCAGCGTGCACCGGAGCCGCGCGAGTCGGTTTCTTTCATACTCGGTCTTGTTTCCAAGATCGAACTCTTATCAACGCGCGGCCCGGTGACGCCATCGTTAGCCGCACAAAATGAGGGGGTTGAATCATTAGCATGGAAATGCGATCTAAACGCAGAGCACTCGACAAGCTCTACAAACGGCGTGATCGTTATGAAATACCTGACTGGCAGCGGGAAGAGGTCTGGGGCACCGATCGTCAACAACTTCTGATTGACTCAATTCTTCGCGGTTGGAAGCTGCCGAAGTTCTACTTCCTAAAGACATCGGACAATCCTGATGAGTTTGACGTCGTTGATGGCCAACAGCGACTCAATGCGATTTGGGAATTCTTCGACGACCGTCTGGAACTCAGCGACGAATCCGCTGCTCGTTTTGGTGGCGGTACCTACAACACTCTTCCTCAGGATCTGTCGGATTCCTTCGATGACTATGAGGTCGAGTACGACGAAATCACTGACGCAACCGACGAAGAGGTGAAGGAGTTCTTTCAGAGGCTTCAAGCCGGTCTGCCACTCAGCAGCAGCGAGAAGTTGAATTCCATTCATAGCAAGCTGAGAGACTACTGCGTCAAGCTCTCCAAACACGACTTCTTCTCAAAGTCGACCGTTGTCTCCTCGCGAAGGTACGCCTTCTTCGACATCGTGGCCAAAGTCGCCACACTCGAAATCGAGAGTCTCGATGCCGGACTGAGATACGGCGATGTAAAAGCTGTGTTCCTCAATAACACAGGGTTCTCACCAAACTCGGCTGTAGCTAAGCGAGTCGCCAAGGGCTTAGACCTCCTGAATTCGCTCTACTCGGGCAAGCACAAGAACTTCCGCAACCGGACAATTGTGCAGTCCGTTATCAGTTTGGTTTGCCACCTTATCCAGGCGGGCTTGGAGACCGCTCAACACGGCACACTGAAGGCATTTATCGACGACTTCCTCAGCGAACTGGGCAAACAAGTGGAACTCGGGCAACAGGCAACCGATGTCGACTACCTGGCATTCCAGCGGACCGTCAACGCGAACGTGGCGTCGGGTGCTCGAGCGAGGCAATCGATTCTGCTTAGGAGGCTCCTACGCAAACATCCCGACTTCTACAGCGAATTGACCAACTCCGGAGGCTTGGCCAGTGGCTTGGCCGGTGACATCTCAACTCTCGCTGCGTCAATCCGCAGCCTGATTACGACCTGCAACGAACGTTACGCTGCGAAGCAAGGAAAGGATCTCTTCAAGCTTACGAACAAAGGAGTCGCCGCTCTCGGTGCGCTCGATATGAGTACTTTGTCCAGAGACGACTACGGCAGGTTCATCGACCACCTGTATTTCGTGTTCCGTGAAGGGATTGGACAGCGGCTCGATGCCAATTTGCCGTCATCCTTCGCGGATGCTAATGACCTGCGTACTATGTTGCGACACGATGTTGATCATGGAGCTGCCGGCAAGGTAGCGAAGAAGCGAAAGGGACTCGCGACAACGTTCGTAAAGTACGCCGGTGTCAACTCACCTGATGCCGCTGATCCGGCGCAGTTTTCAATCGCACAGGTCAATATACTCGGCGCGCTTGAGGGGGACCTTCAGGTGCTCGCCAAATCATTGGTATGAGGCGCCTAATTTTGCGTGCAGCGGAGCGCGGCGAGCGAGTTTTGTACGGTTCCTTGAGTGTTCCGCGCCGCGCCCCCTGACGCCTGTCGTTATGGTGCGACACGAAGTCGCGTGAGTGACTGTCGTGACTGATGTGTTCTTTTCGTCAGGACACGACCTGATTTTCTGCAATCAGTATCTTACCTGGGTAATAAAGCTCCGGGGACAATGGAGCCTCATCCGCAAGGGTGGCAGCTCAATCGTGAGAAGCGGCTCCGACTGCCAGCATCTTCGCAAGACACGGGGCGGTCGGGAACTAGGATCGAGTGATCTGGGCAACAGATGTGAATCGCCGATAAATGTCGTAATAAGGCAACAAGCCAAAGATGCTGACGCCTGTCACCCGACAGACAAAGGCTTGACTAAAAGGTATGTGGCCCAGGTTCATTGAAGTTCATTGAAGTTCAGGTGCTTCAACCTCACCTGACGCAGATGTCGCGCCACCGGCGGATAGGCGAGCCCTAACCCACTCTGGCACTCACACGAAACGTGGTAAGCCCGTAGTTCTCCTTCACCAAAGATGACTTCTCTGTTGAGGGAAAGCGAGCCGTAAGGCGAGCCCAAGGGACTGCGGGTATAGGAGGATGGAAAAAGCGAATGCCGTTCTGTAATCGAGCGGATAGAGGTTGAACGCAGCGATGCGCAAGATCACCTCACGCGAAAGCGGGCAGACTTCCACCTGGTGTCTCGTCACGAGAGAGTCTGAAGAACCGACTTAGGAAGCAAAGCAGATAACAGCCGCAATTAAGCTGGTGCAGCTTCCAGTGAAAGCGAGTTGGCCTCAGATCAGTATCGTGAAGGTGGTACACTGAAACATCGCCGGGTTCCGCAAGGAGCCTTCGATATACTTGAGCCCGATGAGGAGAAACTCTCACGTCGGGTTCTTAGGGGGCTGAGCGGGAGCGATCCCGCTCGGCTACCCGACCCCCCACACGTGCGGTGAGATACGCACCTTGAAAGTCATTGGGTCCAAATAGCCCCCTTCTGTTACGCTGAAGGGTTGTTTTGTAACGCCTTGCAAGGCATCTCGCACTTTCGTCACACAGTTGTTTGTTGCACTCCACGTGTCGTTTAACTTATCAGCTACGTCATCTTTGAGCCATTTCTCTAATCTCTTTTTTTGCTCGGGCATCATCTTTAGCTCCTGTCCGACAGTGTTCCGAAAATCGTTTTTGGCCATGAATCGAGAAAACTCCAAAACAGCCCATCCTTCCTCCCCGAAGGAGTACACCAAGTCAGTTTCGTCTTTTATCCTGATGGCAGTATGGCCAAAAGACGATCTAAATGAGCCGACAGGAGCCAGTGTAAGCACTTCAATGACTGTGGCCCCCCGAAGCCTTTGAAGATTATTCGGTCGCATACGTCATAGGGAGACACGTCTTGAAACTTGTATTGAATATCGATCTCCCGGTTGAGCGAGCCGATGATCGTCGTGACCCGATTGAAGGTCAGAAGATCCGCGGGATTGATCCCGTAGACGAAACTGATCTTGTTACCGTTGCGGTCTCGAATCCAGGAGACCAAACCGTTGTCGATCCGATACCGCGTTCCGTCTCGCAGCATCAAGAATCCCGATGGATAGATGATCCCGAGCCCAGGGTTCTTGCTGTCGCTGATTGGAGCCTGACTACCGTCCGCCAAGCATGAAATGAACGTCATCGCCGAGCCATCCGCCGAGACGAACACACTTCCTCTCGAGAAAGCTTGTCCGACGCACGTCTGGGGTTGTGGCTGACCTCCAGTCGCCTGATCGCGGAGTTCATACTCGGTTCCGTCAGGGGTGGTGAAGGTCAATCTAG
>JAHFUG010000161.1 GCA_023265195.1 Blastocatellia bacterium
AGCCCGCTGCCGTAACAAAAGACAGCCATCCAGTGAAGGCGGTGCTCAACGATCTTTTGGCGAGCTTGAAATTTGTTTTCACGCGGAAGGCTCTCGCGTTCGCTATCTTGGCGATGGGCGCGGGCGTGTTCGCGCTTAGCTGCGTCGGTCCATTGATAGCCGTTTATGTGCGCGATGAATTGAAGTCAAACGAAATTGTCTACGGCTCCATCAATTCACTACTGGGAGTAGGAATGATTATCGCGACACTTGCGATCGGCAGATTCGCCCAACGGCGATCAAAGAGCCATCTGATCCTGGCGGGATTGTTGACGATGGGAGGAGGCGTAATGCTGATGGGAGCTATGAAAAACATTCCGGCGGCGGCGGCCGGTCTTTTCAGCATCGGGCTCGGCGTGGAGTTAGTGCTCATCCCTGGGCAAACGATGATACAGGCGCAGACGCCGGTCGATATGGTAGGACGAGTCAGCGGTAGTCTCTGGGCTCTTATGTCGGTGGCACAGTTACCAGGAATGCTCCTCTCGGGTTCGATCGTCCAGCGAATCGGAATTACTGCGGTGTTTTGCGTGACGGCGGTGATGCTGGTTTTGATGGCTATATTAGGCCACTTCAGGCTGCCTCGAGAGCAAACGGAAGTAGCGATGACGGCTTCGGAGTCGTGATGATCTCTGCTAGAGAATTTGTGTGTAGGGTCAGGTTTCGCGATCCGGTAACGGAGTTTGAGGATCGGTTCATTTCCTACCTACACCAGAGTGTTCATGTTCCCCGTAATACCCCCAACGCAGTTGGGGGATCGGTTCATTTCCAACCTACATCGGAGCGTTCATTGTTCCCCGTAATACCCCCAACGCAGTTGGGGGATCGGTTCATTTCCAACCTACAACGGAGCGTTCATGTTCTTCCCCGTAATACCCCCAACGGAGTTGGGGGATCGGTTCATTTCCAACCTACATCGGATGAATTACGCTGGAGCCAAACCGGTGACCGGCAGCGCTTGTGTTGTGACCAATCCAGATGTATCGTTGGCGCCGTGTATCTGGAGCCTCTGTCCCAAGTAGCCTGGGCATATCAACTTCACTACTATCTCTGCTTCCGCACACGGAGCCGCCGCTCTCTCTTCTCTTCACCGGATCGAATAGAGATGCTCAAACGGGCGTTGCAGGCGGCTTGCGAAGAGCACAACTATCATCTTCTGGAATCAAGCCTCGAACCTGATAATCTCCGGTGTATCCTCAGCCTTCGACCGCAACATAGCCTGTCGACTGTAATCCAGAAGATAAAGAGATATCTCTCCCATGACCTCAGGGAACAGGTCGCGCGGGAGCCACCCTTATTTGAGCGAGGCTACCTTGCCCGGAGCGTCGGCCGCGTGCGCATCGCCGCGGTAAAGCAATACCTCGACAATCAATCAGCGCATCACGGTTACTCGAAACTGGTTCACCCACCGGTCACTAATTACCGCGCCGCAACCCAAATCGAATTGAATGCTGAACACGGTTGGTTCGACCTCAGTCACCATTTTGTGTTTGCGACTCGGTGGAGACGGAGCATTTTCGGATCGAGGCTCGGGAGGGACCTCTCATCCTACTGGCTGCGAGTCGCCGCGAAGCGAGGATTTGCGATTGACCGCATTAGTGTCCTACCCGACCACACGCATTTGCTTGTAAGAATTCCGCCGAAACTCAGCGCGGAAGGCTGCGCCTTGTCCCTGATGAACAACGCCCAGCATTGGATCGCGCAAAATGGCGGCGCCGAATGGATCGCCGCGGGACTGGATCAACTCTGGCAGCCATCCGCGTATGCTGGAACGTGCGGCAGTGTCTCAACCGCGTTGATGAAACGGTTCTTGAGTCGAGATGCTGTAGGTTGGAAATGAAGGATCCCCCAACTGCGTTGGGGGTATTAGGGGGGAATCCGAGGCATCCTGGTGTAGGTTGGAAATGAAGGATCCCCCAACTGCGTTGGGGGTATTACGGGGGGAAACACGCGCGCTCTGATGTAGGTTGGAAATGAAGGATCCCCCCAACTGCGTTGGGGGTATTAGGGGGGAATCCGAGGAATCCTGGTGTAGGTTGGAAATGAAGGATCCCCCAACTGCGTTGGGGGTATTACGGGGAGAATCCGAGGCATCCTGGTGTAGGTTGGAAATGAAGGATCCCCCAACTGCGTTGGGGGTATTAAGCGGGAATCAGAGGCATCTTGGTGTAGGTTGGAAGTGAACGATCCCCCAACTGCGTTGGGGGTATTACGGGGGAAACACGCGCGCTCTGATGTAGGCTGGAAATGAAGGCATCCCCCAACATGCTTCAGGGAACTACTCAACGAAAGAGGCTACGTGATGCTCGGTCATTCAATAATGCGTAAGCTAAAGACCATGATCCTTGTTGTAGGAATCGTTCTTGGCGCGATGCTTTTAACATTGCATCATTTCCCCTGTTCAACAGCGGCAGCTAGTTCTATTTCCTCGACCGAATCGCAATTTGCATTGTTTGAAAGTGGACACGTGCGGCCGATAGCGATGTCACCCGACGGGACCCGGTTGTTTGCGGTCAATACTCCCAATCGTACTTTGGAGATATTCAGTATTACAACTCAAGGGCTGGCGTTGAACGCCCGCGTTCCGGTCGGCTTGGAGCCGGTATCCGTCGCCGCGCCGAATAACAATGAGGTTTGGGTCGTCAATCACCTCTCGGATAGCGTGAGCGTCGTGAGCTTAACGGGCGCGCCACACGTGATCCGCACGCTACTGGTCGGCGATGAGCCACGAGACATCGTCTTTGCAGGTGCTCCATCTCGCGCTTTCATTACGACCGCGCATCGCGGACAACACCGCACGGACGAGTCTATCGCGAACGCTCCTGGCGCGGGAGATCCGCAACTGACCACACCGGGGATCGGACGCGCCGATGTATGGGTGTTTGATCCCGCCCATCTTGGCATGGAGTTTGGCGGCAGGCCGGTCAAGATCATGACCTTCTTCACCGACACGCCGCGCGCGCTGGCGGTCAGCCCGGACAAGAAAACGGTCTATGTCGCGGGTTTCAAAACCGGCAACCAGACGACGACTATTCCGTCAGGAATGGTGTGCGACGGCTTCGAGCCTAATAAGCCCTGCGCCGCCGAGGATGGCTCCACCAGTCCGGGCGGCAATCCGGGCCCGGCCACGAACTTCGAGGGCAAGCAGGCTCCAAAGGCCGGGTTGATCGTCAAATTCAACAACAATGCTCAGAAATGGGAAGACACCCTGGGCCGCAACTGGAATCACGCCGTTCGCTTCAGTCTGCCTGATACCGACGTCTTCGCGGTCAACGCCAATACCTTGACGCAGACGGCCGCATTCGCGCACGTGGGAACGACGCTTTTCAACATGGTCACCAATCCGGTCACCGGCAGACTCTATGTCTCGAACACCGAAGCGTTCAACCACGTGCGTTTCGAAGGTCCTGGAGTTTTCGGCGGCAGCACCGTCCAGGGCCATCTCGCCGAAACGCGGATCACCGTGATCTCCGGCTCGTCGGTCACGCCGCGCCATCTCAATAAGCATATCGACTACAGCAAGCTAGCGGGCAAGCCTGGGTTTGACGCGACGGCGAAGAACCACAGCCTGTCGACGCCGCTCGACATGGCGGTGACCCGCGATGGCCGAACGCTCTTTTTGGCTGCGTTTGGATCGAGCAAAATCGGAGTCTTCGACACTACGGCGTTGGAGAACGATACGTTCAACCCGAGAACTATCAGCGCGAATTACATTCCGGTCAGCGGCGGCGGTCCAAGCGGATTGGCGCTGGATGAAGCGAGGCGCCGGCTCTACGTCATGACCCGCTTCGACAACTCGGTGAAGGTGATCGACTTGGTTTCCAAGCGGGAGATCGCCCAATCGATCTTGCCCAATCCGGAACCTGAATCGGTTATAGCGGGCCGCCCGATGCTCTACGACGCCACGCGCTTCTCCGGCAACGGTGAAGCGTCATGCGCAAGCTGTCACATCTTCGGCGATATGGACGACCTGGCCTGGGATCTGGGCGACCCCGACGACGCCGTCATGAAGAATCCAACCCATATCTTATTCGTGGAGGTCTTTTCTCTTGGCGCGAAACCCGCGTTGAATACGCCGCTCAATGGCACTGGCGCGCCAGATGACTTGCACCCGATGAAGGGACCGATGACGACGCAGACGCTTCGAGGTTTGCGGAATTCCGGCGCGATGCACTGGCGAGGCGACCGCGGAAACGGGCGCTTCGGCGTCGACCCGTTGGATTCCAACCTATCGTTCATCAACTTCATCGTCGCATTCAAGGGTCTCATTGGGAGCGCCGAAGAGCCATCAACGGCTGACATGCAGAGGTTCGCCGACTTCCAGTTGCAGGTCTTGCCTCCGCCCAATCCAGTGCGGCGGCTCGACAATTCGCTGACGGCGGCGCAGCAACGCGGCCGAGACTTCTACTTCGGTCCACGGCCGTCCGACGGCGCCGTGCTCGCGGGTGTCTTTGACAAGAGACTGAACTGTAACGGCTGTCATGTCCTGGATCCGGCTCAGGGCTTCTTCGGCGCCGGCCGCGATTCGAGCGTCGAACCAGACACGCAGATGATGAAGATCCCGCACCTGCGTAATCTCTACGCAAAGGCCGGCATGTTCGGCCATCCGAAAGTGAGCGTCTTTGAAGACGGCGATAGCGGTCCAAAGGGGAATCAGATTCGTGGCTTCGGCTTTCTGAATGACGGCTCGGCCGATACGCTGTTTCATTTCTTCAACATGATTGTGTTTCAACCGCTACGGGAACATGGCTTTCCGCTGAATGATCCAGATGCAACCCGGCGCGATGTTGAACAGTTCGTGCTGGCCTTCGATAGCGATCTCTCTCCGATTGTCGGCCAGCAAGTAACGTTGACTAACGCCGGCGGCCCGCAAGTGAATCGGCGCGTCCACCTGCTGATTCAGCGTGCGGAGGCGCGGTTTACGTCGAAAGCGTTGGGTGGCGAGGTGAGGGAGTGCGAGTTAGTGGCGAATGCCGTGGTGGACGGTCGAATGAGGACTTTCCAATACGAGCCAGTGAATAAGAAATTCATCGCGGATGACGGCGTGTCTTACTTCTCGGATAGCGAAATGCGCGCTCTTGCAACGAAGGTTGGCCGAGAGGTGACGTACACCTGTTTGCCGCCGAGGATCGGGCGTCGTCAATAGAGTTGAGAAAGTGGCGAACGGCCATGTTTATGGTAGGGAGCAAGAGTAGCATTCGCCCTCCGTTAGGAGGGCCATGTTTATAGCATGAGAGGCGCGGCATTCCGCCCTCCGTAGGAGGGCCATGTTTATAGCATGAGAGGCGCGGCAGTCGCCCTCCGTTAGGAGGGCCATGTTTATAGCACGAGAGGCGCGGCATTCCACCCTCCGTTAGGAGGGCCATGTTTATAGCATGAGAGGCGCGGCAGTCGCCCTCCGTTAGGAGGGCCATGTTTATAGCATGAGAGGCGCGGCAGTCGCCCTCCGTTAGGAGGGCCATGTTTATAGCACGAGAGGCGCGGCATTCCGCCCTCCGTAGGAGGGCCATGTTCATAGCATGAGAGGCGCGGCGATTCGCCCTCCGTTAGGAGGGCCATGTTTATAGCATGAGAGGCGCGGCAATTCGCCCTCCGTTAGGAGGGCCATGTTTATAGCACGAGAGGCGCGGCATTCCGCCCTCCGTAGGAGGGCCATGTTTATAGCACGAGAGGCGCGGCATTCCGCCCTCCGTAGGAGGGCCATGTGTTCTCTGAAATGGAGGCATCTCTACTGTCCCTTGAGACTACAGATTGACATGGCCCTCCTAACGGAGGGCGAACGCTGCCGCCGATCCGTGCTATAAACATGGCCCTCCTAACGGAGGGCGAACGCTGCCGCCGATCCCTGCTATAAACATGGCCCTCCTCTGGAGGGCAGGAATGGAATCGCCGAACTCCAGCGACAAAGCAAGGGGCTGGTCGAACATCAGACCTTCCCGATAGAAAGCTACGATTTGAAATTCGCCCGTAGTCCAGACGCCTTGCCTTTGTAGAATTTCATTTGTCTATGCGTGATTAACTCCTCACGTTGTCTCGCACATAACCATCTGAGCCGCCAGGGCATTTCAGGAGGATCAATGAAAATCTCTCTAGTCAACATGCCATTTGCGAATATTGAATTACCTTCGATCGCGCTAACACAAATCAGATCCATAGTTCAAAATCAGTTTCCAGGAAAAGTCTCGATTGACATCGTTCCGCTTAATCATGACTTTGCGAAGTACCTGGGGACCGATCGCTATCGTTACGTGAGCACCTCGATGCAAGCCCTATACGCCGGACTCGGAGATTGGTTCTTCAGACAACAGGCCTTTCCTCATCTGCCGGATAACACGGAGAAATATCTACGGCGCTACTTCTGGGGTAAGACCGAAGACGAACAGCATGTCAAAGAGATGATTCAGCAAAAGCGTCCAGGGCTCGATGAATATATGGATCAGTTGATAACGGAGTATGAGCTCGACAAGGCTCAGGTACTGGGGTTTACGTCGACATTCATGCAGAACGCCGCCAGCTTCGCCCTGGCTAAAAGAATGAAACAGCGCAATCCGGAAGTGCTCGTAGTCATGGGAGGAGCAAATTGCGAGTTCCCCATGGGTAAAGTGATCGCGGAGCAAGTTGAGTATGTTGATTTCGCGTTTTCCGGGCCCGCTCTCAAGAGCTTCCCCGAGTTTTTGCGGCACTGCATGGATGGCGATCTATCGAAATGCTCTTCTATCGACGGCGTCTTTTCAAAAAGCGCCGGTACGCTGGCTGCCGGTCTGAAGATTATGGGCGAAGAAATGAGCATCGATGAGCCGATCGAACTAGACTACGAAGACTTCATGCGTAGATTCGATGAAGACTTCGCAAACACCGGCTTGAAGCCGATCTTGCCGTTTGAGACGTCTCGCGGATGCTGGTGGGGGCAGCGGGCGCACTGTACCTTCTGCGGCCTTAACCCGGACACGATGGGTTTTCGCGCGATGAAGCCCGATCTCGCCATCGAGCAGTTCAAATCTCTCTTCCGATATTCGGGGGTCGGACTGCTCGAAGCGGTCGACAACATCCTTCCAAAGAGCTATCTGGAAGAAGTACTCCCGTTTCTTGAGACTCCATCGGGGATGGAGATCTTTTATGAGGTCAAAGCGGATTTGAGCGAGAAGGATTTTGCCGTCTTGTCGAAAGCCCGTGTGAATCACATCCAGCCCGGAATCGAGTCGCTGGCGACCTCCACTTTGAAACTGATGAAGAAGGGAACTACGGCCTTCCAGAATGTGAACTTCCTGAAGATGTGCGCCCTCTACGGAATCAAGCCGTATTGGAACCTGCTGATTGGATTCCCCGGCGAAGGCGCCGAAGTCTACCGGCGGTATCTGGACATCATTCCTTTGCTGGTGCATCTGCAGCCTCCATCGGGTGTGTTTCCGGTTCGGTTCGACCGGTTCAGCCCATACTATAATCAGGCTGAGAGCTACAAACTCGATCTACATCCGATGGACTTCTACTCGTTCATTTATCCTTTCGACGAAGCGATTCTGCGGGACTTCGTTTACTACTTTTCCGATCGAAATCTGTCGGCGGAGTACTTCACCACTATGGTCCAGTGGATCGGCAAGCTGCAGGCCGTGGTTAATCAATGGCTCGCGCGCTGGAAAGACCCAACGCAAGGCTTGCCGCCCCGCTTGGACTTCCAGGGTGACTCCGACATTATCCGCGATTCTCGTTCGGGACAGACGGTCGAATACTCCGTTGGAGCATCAGGGAAGGCAATCTTGAATTTCCTATCAAAACCGGCGCGAATCGAGGAGGTCGTCAAGGTGTTTTCCGCCCAATTCGGATCCAATCTCTCGAATCAGATTGAATTGCTGCGGGAGAAGGGCGTCGTATTTCAGGAGGGAGAACGGCTCATCAGCCTTGTCCTCGATAGTGAAGGTAGAAAAGGCGGTAACGACTTGGCTTTCAGGAGCGAAAGCGCGAGCGATGAGACCAGTATGTATGTTTAATCAAGCGGGTGGCTCTGACTTGGTCAGATCAACCGAAGACTGATATTAGTGGGTGGCCGGCTTTCTTGCAATTCTACTGAATCTCCGTCTATACTCGTCGTTCGTTGTTCAGGGTGGTAGGGCCTGTTGGAGACTCAAAAGGCCGGCCCACTGATTTGACGCCGGAAGCTGTAACAGAAGCCATTTGATCTTTGGAATAATACCTTTCCTTTTAGCGGAGTCGTAGTTCAGCTGGTTAGAACGCCGGCCTGTCACGTCGGAGGTCGCGGGTTCGAATCCCGTCGGCTCCGCCACACAACTCAAGCCTGAGCCTAGCTCGGGCTTTTTTATTGCTGGCCCCACCTTGCACGCGCGGGACGGACGCCTTCTAACTGACCGCTGTCATCGCGCTTCTTCTTTGGGTTGGTGTTCATTCTGCGCTAAGATTACTTTTCAGCTTTAATGGAACAGGTCTCCATTGTCAGAACGTTTGAGGGCGCTCCAACTGCTGTTGGGCCATAGTGAAGTTTATTGTCGCGCTACAGAGGAGGCATTAGCGGTAATATGACGAACGTGCCTTGCGACTACTTCCGGCAGGACCAGGAAAAGGGGGTTACTGCGCCTGATCTCTCGAAAGACTGCACCTATGCGGAGCATATTGTTCGGGCTCGCGGAAAGCGGACGCAGCTAACGAGCGTGTCGCTTGATCCAACGAAGATTCATGATTTCGGGCCAAAGCTCTACCAAGTCCTCCTTCATGTGATAGACCAAGATCAACACACCATCGTGGAGCACGCGGAACTACTGGCCTCTTTACGTGTCGTGGCGGGGTCAAGTAAAAAGGAGAGCGCGCGCGAGCCATTCAGGCGCAGCGCTACGCCAAGCGCCGCCTTGAGGGACTTGTGAAATGGAATTTCTCTGTAGAAGGAATTGACCGGATGGACTTGATTGCATGGGCGTTTCGTAACATTCAGAAGTATTTCAAGAAGGTATAGAAGGCATGGTTGAACTCTTTAGCTGCCGAAACTGCGTCCACAAAGGTCTCGAGAATTTGATGTGGGCGACTGATCAACTCAACGGCGCGTTGACGACGCTGGATTGGCGAGCCCTAAGGCATGAATTGGACGCCAAGGCGCTTGAATGGACTGAGCAGATTATTCAACACGCAACAAGTGAGAATGCGTTCTTCCCAACCCAACCCCAGTGGGAAGACACTGAAGAAAGTGAGTCGCTTTGAGTGCTGTGTCCAACAATCCCATCAGACCTACACACACTCTTCTATGTGACTGTCGTGTGGTTTATGGTCCGCGCCAGGCCTATACCAAATCGGGAGCGTTGATGTGCCGTGATTATCCCTATGCTAACCGTTGACCAGGCTCTCGACATAATACTCCGTTCGGTCAAGGACGTCTGTCATGAATCAATCGGCCTCGATCGAGCCTGTGGAAGAATCCTGGCGGAAGACGTCATAGCCGACTCCGACCTCCCTCCGTTCGATCGCGCGCGGATGGACGGATACGCGTTGCGTTCGGAGGACACAACGCAGGCTCCAGTCACGTTGCGCCTAATAGGCGAAGTCGCGGCCGGCGCAAGCTTCAACGGCAGCGTAGCCCGAGGGGAAGCCGTCAAGATATTCACCGGCGCGCCCGTCCCCGATGGGGCAGACGCCGTTCAAAAGATAGAAGTCACCGAGCGAGACGGCGCAACAGTGACGATCAAAGAGCCGGCCGTTTCGGGTCAGTTCATCACTCCTCACGCCAGTGAGATTAGAACGGGTGACGTGGCCGCGGCGCGTGGCCGTGAGATCGGGCCAGCCGAGATGGCCGTCCTTGCTTCCTTTGGTTATGCGTCGGTCCGCGTCGCGAGAATGCCTCGCGTCGCGGTGTTGTCGACCGGCGACGAACTCGTCGATGTGTCCGAGAAACCAACAGGGGCGGAGATTCGAAGTTCAAACGGCTTTACCATCTCATCGTACGCCTCACGTGCGGGAGCCCAAGCCGAGACTCTCGGAATCGTGCGTGACACATTGGAAGGAACCGTCAAAGCGTTAGAGACGGCGTCCTTGGGCCGAGATATAGTAATCACGTCGGGTGGCGTGTCGATGGGAGACTACGATCTTGTGAAAGCAGCGCTGACGAGCATCGGCGCCGAATTGTACTTCGACAAAGTCAGCATCCGGCCTGGGAAACCAACCGTGTTCGCGCGCCGCGGTGAGACTTATTTTTTTGGCCTGCCCGGTAATCCCGTGTCGACTTCCGTCACCTTCAATGTTTTTGTCAGGCCGGCTATCAAGAAGATGCTTGGCGCGGCTGATGTCTCGCTGCCGGCGATCACGGCTTGCGCGGCTCGCGACATCAAGGACGGCTCGAGTCGAAGGAGCTTCTTGCCGGCCGGCGTTTTTGTCAGGAACACTCGATTGATGGCCGAGCCTTTGAAATGGGGAGGATCGTCGGATCTTGTGGCGTTCATGAAAGCCAATGGGTTGATCGTGGTTCCCGAAGACGTACATGAAATATCCGGGGGCGCCGATATTCAGGTCATGCTTCTGAACCCGTTCTAGCTCGATACGGCCGTGAGACGAATTATGCAAATGACCCATCTCGATGAAGAAGGCCGAATGCGGATGGTGGACGTAGGCGACAAGCCTTCAAGCAGAAGAACGGCCGTTGCGAGCGGCTTCGTCCGAATGGCCCGCGCAACCGTGAACGCCGTCAAGGCTCATCAGACTCCTAAGGGCGATCCCCTCGAAGCCGCGAGGCTGGCCGGCATTCTTGCCGCCAAGAAGACCGCCGAGCTTATACCGCTTTGTCATTCGCTCCCGCTGGATCATGTAGAAATCCAATTCGTGATGAGAGCCAACGGAGTGGAGATCCACTCAACGGCCTCAACCGATTCGAAGACGGGAGTCGAGATGGAGGCGCTGGTGGCGACTTCGGTTGCGGCGTTAACGATTTATGACATGTGCAAGGCCATAGATCGGGAAATGGTTATTGAAGGCATTGCGTTGGAATCAAAGACAGGCGGGCGGTCTGGCGAGTACATCCGGCCGAAGGCCAAGGCGGCTTCAATACAGCGCAAGCCTGTTAGCCGAAAACGTCGAAGCGATCGAAGTGATTAAGCGGGCTTTTTCGCCGCCTGGTGAGTGTGATAGAGTCTTGCCTGGAGAGCACCGCAGAACATTCGTTCCAGTCGCTTCGTAAGCAACTTCAATGAGCAGCCGGCCAGAAATAAAGAACTCGTTCAAGCTTCTTCTAATCAGTTCAGCGGTCACTGTTGCCGTGTGGCTAATTCCTTACGCCGAAGTGCTGGTCCTTCCATTCAAGCTGTTCGTCACTATCATTCACGAGGCGGCGCACGCCATCGCGGCTCTCACCACGCTGGGCGACGTCAACCGCATTAGCATAGATTGGGCTGGAAATGGATTGACCGAAACCAGAGGCGGCGTGCGGTTCATCGTTTCGAGCGCCGGGTACGTGGGCACTACGATCTACGGTTCGGCATTGTTGCTTCTGCTCAGAAGCGCCAATTACGCGCGTGCGGCGGCGATGGCGACCGCGACGTTGTTGCTTGTGATTACCGCATTCTTCGCCGGCAATTTCGTGATGTGGGTGGTGGGCCTCTTCTTCGCGTTGGGACTTCTTTTTCTGGGAATCAAGTGCTCGGTTGGAGCGGCTCATTTCTTCATGAGCTTCCTGGCGGTGCAAGCTTTGCTGAACGCCCTGCAGGACTTGAGAGTGTTGTTGTACTTGTCGGTGTTTGAGCCATCGACGCGGACCGACGCTCAGAACATGGCCATAGCCACCGACGGGTTTCTTCCCGCGATCATATGGGCGGCGCTGTGGGCGACGATTGCGCTGGCGATTCTCGGATTCACTTTGTTTCAGTATTACCGCAGTCTCAGGGCCACCCGTGTCACGGGCGTTAGCTCTGTGATTGGCGGGTGACAACGCGGGCTATCAGTTATTAAAGCTGGCAGGGCGGATGTGCGGAGACTGTTCAGTCCAATTGCTTACGAGGCGTAAAACAATTCCAGTTTTGAGTTCTGGAGTTTGGCCATTTGGGGTTGCGCTTTTGTCAGGAAGAAATTGGTTAGCTCGCCAAAAATGAAAAAATCACAGGTTGGGAAGAGGGATTTATCCCCGCTCTTCTTCTTGCTGCAAGTTTGAATGAACCCTGAACGAGGAGCGGGGATAAATCCCTCTTCCCAACCTGTGATTTGACTGAGATTGAACCTGGAATTCGATTTGCTCATTCCGAAGATGGCCAAACTCCATGTCCCTTCCCTGTGTCAGATGAATCATAAATCAGAGAAGGGATTCATCGAGTGTTCGGTTTTCCTCGTCCGATGTGTAGAAGTTAAAACAGCCTTCACTTGCCTTTTGGATCTTTCTGTACTTTCGATCCCAGTACTCGGTAAATTCCGGATTTGTCCAGACCGGCGTCCACCACTCGGTATTCGCCACGTACCATTTGACCACCTGATTTATCTTCTCCTCGAAGTCTGAGGCGTGCTCGGGCCGCCAACCAAGCTGTCGCATCTTGTTGCAATTGACCGCATAACAGAGGTCATGTCCGGGTCGAGCGATACCGCCCGCGGTAGTGGCGTCGAAGGCCGCATCCGCCAGTCTTCCAAAACCGGCGGCGCCTGGAATGTGTGGCTCACAAGCCCTAAAGATAGCAAGCAGCAAATCACGGTTCCGGCAGCGATTCCCACTTCCTACATTGTAGACTTCACCAACGTTGCCGTGCTGCATGGCGTGTACGATAGCCGAGGCGTAGTCACTCGTGTGCAACCATTCTCGTACGGCCAGCCCCTTGTCGTAAATGGGAATTCCCATTTTGTCACCTCCAGCATTCGGCGTCAGGAGGGTGCAGACGGCCAATGGTATCAGTTTTTCAGGATGCTGAAACGGCCCAAAGTTATTCACGCCTCGGGTGATTATTACCGGCATTCTTTCGGCGTCTATATCGCCGGCGCCGCTATCCCATTTGAACGTGTTGAAGTAAGCGCCTACTAAAAGATCCGCTCCACCTTTGCAGGCTGCATACGGGCTACCGCCTCCGAGAGTTGTCGCTTCCGTGAATTGGTGTTCCCGGATGAGACCGCTTACCTCCGCATCCGACAGGCCATACCATCTTTCACCTTCGTATCCAGCGATGCGGTCTATGCTGCCATAAACTTCATCCGTACTAACGAAGACTGCCCTCCGAACCCGATGCCCTTTGCCGGAGTTCTGCTCGCGAATCGCTTTGAGGAGGTTGTAGGCGCCGTGAATCTCCGTCTGTATGAAATCCGATTTGCCCTCGGTCGACCGGTCGACGTGGGATTCAGCGGCCATGTGGATTATGTTGTTTACCCTTCCAACCTCGAGCACGTCTTTAAGAGGCAGAGACGGATCGGCAATATCCCACCGAAGGAAGGAGTAGCGTTCTCTTTCCTCGCCGCGGAGCGACTCGAGCACCATCTTCAAACTCAAGGGTTGCCCGTTCTCGACCCGTGCGGCGTAAGTGAGTTTATCAAGTACGATCACGCGGTAGCCGGTTTTAAGTAGAAGCTCGACTACTTTTGGGCCAATGAAACCAGCCGCACCAGTGACTAACACAGTTTCGACGCTCATTGATCGGTTTATCCTCCTGGCAGTGCTTTGACCCTTCTCACTATAGGTAGAAGAAACGCTAATACTACATCAACAACGTATAGCAAAAAAGTGTGAGTGCCCTTAGAGGATTTGAGTGGGATGCAATGCAAGTCCTGTTATTCCGAGATTGCTTATGAGCGACCATGAGTATAGTCCAAGCGCAACCTACTCGCGGAAAACCCTCACCGTCCCCGCCGCGGAAAGAATCTGTTCCGATCCCGCGCGCAGTAGGTTGGGCTTGAAACATCCACCCACTGCCGTGTTGGGATTCCGAGAAGGAACAAGGCAGCCTGTTTGTAGGTTAGGTTGAGCTTGAACCATCCACCCACTGCCCAGGCTGTGTGAAAACTCCGAGAATCCCACCAACGCAGTTGGTGGATTGTTCAGACACAGCCTACAAAGGACGCACGCCGGACTCCCGTTTTCCTTTCCCTCTCTCCCTCGCGTCGCGAGGAGAAAATAAGACAACGAGGGGAGCCGCGGGTCCTTTCCTTGTAGGCTGTATATGAACGATCCACCAACTGCGTTGGTGGGATTCGGGGAAGGGATCTTGGCGCGCCTCGTCGTGTAGGCTGTATATGAACGATCCCGCAACTTGCCGTGGTGGGATTTCGGAGAAGGCAGCCCTCCGTGTGGGGGTATTTTCGGTGTTCGCATCTGTGACCCAGCGCGAAGACGTTAGCTGCCATCTCCCACCAACACGAACGGCGCCCAGTAAAACGGATGGCGATACTGCTTGCTCCTGATCAGTTTTA
>JAHFUG010000162.1 GCA_023265195.1 Blastocatellia bacterium
CACCAACTGCATTGGTGGGATTCGGGGAAGGGATCTGGCGCGGCTGGTCGTGTAGGTTGGGTATGAACGATCCACCAACAGCGTTAGTGGGATTCGCGGAAGGGATATGGCGCGGCTGGTCGTGTAGGTTGGGTATGAACGATCCACCAACTGCGTTGGTGGGATTCGGGGAAGGGATCTGGCGCGCCTCGTCGTGTAGGCTGTATATGAACGATCCACCCACGGCTAGTATCTCATCAGCACGCAAGCACCCACACAACTTTAAGACACGGCCTTCCAGGAGAAGCGGCGATCGTGAATGAGATCGCGCCGCCTGGTGACGGCGGACTGGTCTCTGACGTGCGAAGCGTCGCGCTACGCCACACGAGAGGAGCTCTGAGTCGAAGCAGGACTCGAAGTTCAGAGTTACCAGAGTCACGGCTTTGCTTTGCAGCGAGTCACGAAGAGTTTAGTATAAGGAAACCAATCTTATGGTCAGAGCGATTTCCACAACCAGTCTTCCGCGCGCGACAACCTCGAAGGAAATTCGGCGGTTGTGCGAGGAAATCGCCCGCGAGTTTCAACCCAGGAAGATCGTTCTCTTTGGCTCGCACGCTTATGGGAAACCGAAGTGGGACTCAGATGTGGATCTGCTGGTGATCATGCCTTTCAAGGGGCGTCACACCATGAAAGCAATCGAGATCCTGAACCGGCTCAACCCCGCTGCCGCGCTCGATCTGCTGGTGCGTACGCCAAGGGAAGTAAAGAAGCGCCTGGCTATGGGTGACCTCTTTATGCGAGAAATAATCGAGCGAGGCAAGGTAATGTATGAAGCCGATCACACGTGAGTGGGTCGACAAGGCGGAAGCGGATTGGAACTCAGCCGGTTTATTATTTCGCGCCCGCAGACTGCCGGATTACGATGGAGCATGCTTCCACGCTCAGCAATGCGCCGAGAAATACTTGAAGGCGAGACTGGTGGAAGCCGGCGTCTATTTCAGCAAAACCCATAATCTGATCGCGCTGCTTACGCTGACGATCGCAGTGGAGCCGTCGTGGACGGTGTTGCAACCGCAGCTTCGGGCGCTCAATGTTTATGCTATTGATTATCGGTATTCCGGGCAACTCCGCGGCGAAATCGGACGCCAAGGATTCTATAAGAGACTGCAGTGAAGTCAGGCGCGTCGTCCGGCAGGCTTTCGGGTTGAAATCTTGATTCGTTGGTTCGTTGATTCGTAATCACTCATTTGAACAAACCGATTTGCATCGTAGCGCCCTGAGATGTATGTACTAGCCGGCTGGCGATTGTCCGAGAGCTAGGCGGCTCACTCGAGATGACGAGGACTGGAATCAATCTACTCTCAAGACCGCTGCTAGCCATTGCCCTAACCGCACTGAGTCTCTCCTGGTCGCTGGCTCCCGCCCGTGTTTGCTCCGACAGTTCCGGACTCTCGACCTCCGCGGAGATTGAAGCGGACTTCAACGCCGCTCCTTGCAAAGACTCACAGCGGCTCAACGCCGTCAAATCGCTGTTTGAAAAGATGGGCGCCGCGCCATCGGACGTCGCGGTCGAAAAATACAGAGGCGTCGAGAACGTCGTCGTTCGTAAGCAAGGCGCCTCCGATGACAAGATCGTCATAGGGGCGCATTACGACAAAGTATCGGACGGCTGCGGAGCCATCGATAACTGGACGGGCGTCGTAGTCATGGCCCATCTCTACAGGACTCTGAAACCCTACATGCTAAAGAAGACGATCCTATTCGTCGCGTTCGGCAAAGAGGAACTGGGCCTGGTTGGTTCTCATGCCTTCGTGGACCGAATCAAGAAAGAAGAGCTTCCGCAATATTGCTCGATGATCAACATCGACAGTCTCGGCCTAGCCGCTCCACAGGTGTTGGACAACACGTCGAGCAAGAAGCTCACCGCGCTCACCGCGGACGTCGCCAAAGAGTTGAATACGCCGTTCGCGCACGCCGGTATTTCAAACGCCGACGCCGACTCGAGTTCGTTCATCGCGAGAAAGATTCCGGCGGTGACCATTCATGGCTTGAGCAATGATTGGATGAAGATACTCCACAGCCGCAACGACCGTGTTTCCAGGGTGAATGCGGCCAACGTCTATCTCGGGTACAAGCTTGCGCTGACGCTGGCGACGCGTGTGGACGAATCCCCCTGCAACGCGTACCGTTAGGACCGTAACGGAGAAAGCGACTTCGCAGCCGGAATGAGCAACAGCCGCAAGCAAAAAGGAATAAAACCCAGCCCCGCGCTCGAGTCCTGGGAAACGCCGAGCTATCCGTTTGCGGCTCTCGTCGGTCAGGACGAGATGAAGCTCGCGCTGATATTGAACGTCGTCTCACCCAACATCGGCGGCGTTATCATCTTCGGCCATCGAGGCACGGGCAAGTCGACCGCCGTTCGGGCGCTGGCGGATTTGCTCCCCGCGGTTTGGCGAGTAAAGGGCTGTCCATTCAACTGCAACCCCGACGCCGCGCGGGAGATGTGCGATGACTGCAACGGTCGATTAGAGATCGAAGGAGATCTGCCCCGCGAGCGCGCATGCATTCGAGTCGTCGATTTACCATTGGGCTCGACGGAGGATCGAATCTGCGGAACCCTGGATATCGAGAGGGCGTTGCGCGAAGGAGTACAAGCCTTCGAGCCGGGACTGCTGGCGCGCGCCAATCGCGGTTTCCTGTACATAGATGAAGTGAACCTGCTGGAAGACCATCTGGTCGACGTGTTGCTGGACGCTTCCGCGAGCGGATTCAATATTGTAGAGCGCGAAGGCGTGTCGGTGAGGCATCCTTCGCGATTCGTACTGGTCGGATCCGGGAACCCGGAAGAAGGCGAGTTGCGTCCTCAGTTGCTGGACCGATTCGGTCTGCACGCGAAGATCGAAACGATAACCGATCTCGACGCGCGTGTTGAAATCGTCGAGCGCCGAGACCGGTTCGAGCGCGATCCCGCCGCGTTCGCCGCCGAGATGGAACCGGAGCAGAAGCAGATTCGAAACCGAATCGCCCGCGCTAAGAAGATGTTGGGGTCGGTGAAATTCGACCGCGAGTTGCTGAAGAAAACAGCCGGACTATGCGCGTCGTTGAGCGTGGACGGTCATCGCGGAGAGTTGACCATCGCCCGCGCGGCTAAAGCTCTCGCGGCGTTCGAGCGCCGGTCAAAGGTGGCTCCCGACGACGTGAAGCGCGTGGCGAAGATGGCCCTGCGCCATCGATTGCGCAGGGATCCGCTCGAGAGCATCGATTCGGGATCGCGGATCGACGCGGCTCTGCGGGAGATTGTCTGAGCGGAACATCGCAGCGTTCCCCCAACTCCGTTGGGGTCTGAAGTTTGGCCGTTTCGATTCCACTCTTGTGAGGCGCCCAGATGAAGTAGACCGCCAAAGATCAAAAACTCACAGGTCGGGAAGAGGGATTTATCCCCGCTCCTCTCCTTGACGCCAGATGAGTGAATTGTAACCGGAGGAGCGGGGGATAACTCCCTCTTCCCGACCTGTGATTTGACTGAGATTGAACCTGGAATCTGAATTTGCTATCTATGTCCGAAAGCGGCCAAACTCCAATCCCCCAACTAGGCCGCACAGCAGTTTCCTGAAGGCGGTTGTTTTGTCGAAGTCGGAACCTATCTGGGCCGAAGCCTCTGCTCTTTGGCCGAAGTCGTCGAGCGCAGCGGCAAGAGCTTCACGGTGATCGGAGTGGATACGCGCCGCGGCAGCGGACCAGAGGGAAAGCGCCGGAAGAACTACCACGGCGCGGCAGTAGCGTCGGGTGGCGGCGCCTTTGCCGGGGCGCTACATAAGAACATCCTGGATTGCGGATACGCGGGCGCGATCACGTTGATTATCGCCGAGTCCACCACCGCTTCCAGCCTTTTCCGCGATGCGTCCCTAGATTGGGTTCACCTCGACGCGCGCCACGATTACGCCAGCGTGAAGGCTGACATTCAAGCGTGGCTGCCAAAAGTCAAGAGCGGCGGCTGGCTGTCGGGTGACGATTATGACGCGGCGCAGTGGCCCGGCGTTGTGAAGGCCGTTTGCGATCTGCTGCCGGGAGCCGAGGCGTGGCCGACTCTGCAATGGCGATGGATCGTCCCGTGAGGATCGTCCCGTGAGCCAGAAACACAATCATTGTTCCTTCGGTCCTCCGCCTTCGTGCTGAATGGACGCGCCCAGTTCCGTGACGGCCTCGTAGTCAACGCTCCAGCCGGCGTATGCGGCGGCGAGGCCGATCACGCCCCCTTCTCCCGAGTAAACCCCGCGACCCTGCAGGAAGTCCGCCGCAATCGACCACGCCGTGAAGAAGCGCGACTCGCGCCCATCCTTGGTAACCGCAACGAGCGCCTCGTGACACCATTGCGCGGCCCGCAGAATGCCGGCGTCGCCCGCGAGATGGCGCGCCAAATCAACGAAGACTGGCGTCCTCCACGATCCGCACGTCTCCAGATGCTCGGCGACGCTCTTCCTCACGACCGGAAGCACCGCCAGACCTGATGGAAAGACGCCGAGCGGCGGAAGGGCGGCTACGCGGGAGTCCGCATCCACGTAGATTGCCGTGTCGAAGTCCTGAAGGGCGGCCTGCAGCGCGAACCGCTTGTCGTGATAGGCCGCCGCGCCGCGCCCTTCTCCGGTCGGCGGAAGATGCGACAGATACTCCGCGGCCATAGGACCCGTCGGGACGTGTGGAATCGCGCGAACGGACAGATCAGCAAAGTCGTCCGGCAAGTCAGTCAAGACAACCCATGACCACATGGGCGCGTCGCTACAGAGGAGTCGCGCCCGTCGCCTGTAGGCTCCGTTAATGGCTAGCGTGCAGAAACAGATAGTCATTGCAGGATTGAGTCCCAACTCGATGCTTACGACAGCTACACACGCTATCACCTCTCCTCGCGCGGGCTCAAGGAACGGAAATCCGAGTTAATTTGTACGCTGCTGGATATAAGGGGACAGGGGCCGGAAGCGGCGATCGCAGGTCGTGAGCGACCCAGTAGCTGAACGCCTCGATCTCCCGGTTGGAAGATTCAATAGACGCCTTTGCGGCGGCCAGATCACGGTTCTGTTCGGCGAGCTAGATCTCGCCATTGGGCGCCGCCGTGACTGAGATTCTTGGGGGCGCCTCCGAGCGAAACTCGATCGCGTTGACGATGAGATTCTGAAAGAGCCGCTGGAGTTGGACCTCATCCGCTAGGACGGCTGGAAGCGGACCTGCCTCGACGGAGGCGCCCGCATCGCTGATCATTTGGTCGATCCACTCGATCACGCCGTTAAGGAACGTCGCCTGACTGCACGCGAACGAGCGGCTTGCCCTGTGATCAGACGCGCGAATACGCGAGGAGATCCCCAACCAGCCTCTGCATCCTCCGGGCTCCATCCGATGCGGTAAGAAATGTACTTGTCAGGCCTTTCGTCCAGAGAGTTGCTTCAACGATATAATTCGACGCGGACGGCGCGGATGCAGCGGGATCGTCCGCCTTGCAGGTATTTCCGCACCTGAACCAGTATTAGAGCAATACGGAGCGAGCCGCCGCATCCGTGCCGTCCGCGTCTTTAGCGATCAAAAGTAGGGATCGATCACGAGCCGGTCGTGAACGCTTCGGACGCCGCGCGCGTGACTAACGGCCCCCAAGACGGCTCGCTTCTCCTCCCATGAATGAACCCGGCCCGACACCGTCACCGCCCCATCTCGCATCTCGACCTTAATCCGTTCGGCCTCGCGTTCGGCTCGGCGCTCCAGAGCTTCCTCTATTACTTCGGCAATCCGGTCAGGTTCCGCCAACGGCGTTGTCACGAGAATCTTATTGTAGACGCCGCGTACGCCCGACAGGTGCCGAACCGCGCGTTCGGCGTCTTCGACCTCGCTCAGATAGTCCACCTTTCCTTCAAGGGTAACCCAGCCGTCAGAGACGGTAGACTGAATCTGTTTGTCCGGAACGAGAACATCCCACTCGAGAGCCGTGCGCACCGCGTGCGCTATGTCGGCGTCGGTCCTCGCCATTCCGCCCGGCACTACTACCTTGATGTCGTTCACCACGTCCTGAACACCTAAAACGCGATGGGCCGCCTCTTGAGCTGCAAGCTTCTTGGCGTAGCCGCTCACGGTCCCGGTCAGCATCACTATGCCTTCGCTCACCGAGACCCCGATCTCCGCCTCATCTACGCGAGAATCCCAGCGAAGCTCGTCTATAACTTTTTCTTTCAATCCAAGGTATGTCTGCGATTTTGTCATCATTGGAGTCTCCTCCTTTCTCTGCCCGGCTCCGCGCCGATCGGGCGATGACGCAAATTGTCTCGCCCGCGGCTAACTGCCAAAACGGCCAAGCTTCGGCAAAAGACCGCCTCGGAAACGCAGCTAAAGCGTTCACTTCGCTGGCGACGCCCTGACCGGCCCCCAACGCGATCTCGGCAATACGACGCCCTTCCAAAAAGTCTACAGGAGCAAGGACTATGCCCATCAACTGCCGAGTCCCGAAGTGGTCTGCCAAAGCGGCGCACCGGCTCCCGGCCCGGAGCCGAACCCGAATCCATCGTGAAAACTTGCGCAGCGCATTGAGTAAAACAACGCAACGTAAAAGGAGAGAAGAGAGCGTCTCCGTCAGCGTCAGGGTGGACCCTGTCTAATCGAAGGGCTGAAGCTCTCCGAATCGCTGATTTGCGGGCCGGTGCTTTACAGCGCCAGGAATCCAATCCGACGTTAATCCGGATCGGAATGCTTATTGCTTATGCATGGCCGATGCGAATTCCAAAGTGAGAATCTCGCGGGAAGAGGGGAGGAGATAAGAACCTCCGAGTGAACGGAGTCCCGTTCGGCGCGATCTCCTCAAGAGCCGTACGCCAAGTTAAGCGCCGGACAATTCTTCATGGGAAGGAGGGAAATACCATGCAAACCGGAACTGGACTTGCACCGATTAAGACGTTGCGTGACTTCATTACAGCCGATCCGTTCAGAACATTTCAGCAGAGGTTCAACCGGATGTTCGGCGACGCCGGCTTGACCGCGTTTCCACCGGACGAGAGCCTTTCGCTCGCTACGTGGGCGCCGGCCTGTGACATATTCGAAACAGCCGACGAGATTGTCGTGAAGGCTGAGCTTCCAGGAGTAAAGAAAGAGGACGTCAAGCTGACGATCGAGAACAGCGTGTTGACGCTGCGGGGTGAGCGCAAGTTCGAGGCGGAGACGAAGAAGGAGAATTATCACCGTGTGGAGCATAGCTACGGTGAGTTCTCTCGCAGCTTCACGTTGCCGTTCGGCATCGATATTAAGAACGTGAACGCTGAGTTCAACAACGGATTGCTACGGGTCAGGTTGCCTAAGTGCGAAGAAGCTAAACCGAAGGCGATCGAAGTGAACGTCAAGTAGTTGGATTTGATTGTGACTTGCTGTCTGCGCTGTGCTGGCAGTTCTCCATCGGGCCGCGGATTGGGAAGTTCCGCGGCCCAGCTTTGTGTTTAGTCGAGTTGAATTCTGACGGAATCTCGTACGAGATTGGTGTAGAATGGCCGCCGTGGAGGGGGGAATGAAGATACTGATCGCTTATGACGGCTCCGAATGCGCGGACTCGGCGATTGCGGATCTCGCGAACGCGGGATTACCAGCCGACGCCGATGCCGAAGTGGTTTCGGTAGCTGAGGCGTGGCTGCCACCGCCGCCTATCTCCAGCTATGATCTCGTTGGTTCGGAGGACGTAGCGGAATCCGCCGCGTCGCACGAACACGCGCGCCAGTGGCAAACTGACTCCGCCGAAGTCGCTCGTTCGCTCGCGCACGAGGCGGGGCAGCGAATCAAATCGATGTTTCCGGGCTGGCGAATAAATGCGCATGGATGCTTTGGCTCTCCTTCAACGGAGGTGCTGTCGCGAGCCGAGGAGTGGAGCGCCGATCTTATAGTCGCCGGCTCGCATGGCCGCTCGTTGATCGGCCGCCTGATTCTCGGCAGTGTCTCCAATCGCGTGCTGTCGGAGGCTCACTGTTCGGTGCGAGTGGCGAGGGGCAAGCCCGGCCGAACCCAGAGCCCAATAAGAATATTGGTCTGCGTAGACGGCTCCGCCGGAGCGGACGCAGCGGTGGCTTCGGCGGCGAGCAGGTATTGGCCCGCGGGAACCGAGGCCACGGTTCTTATCGTATGCGATCCGGTTACGCCAACGGCTGTAGGGTCTTTGCTGCCGCCTGTGACGAGTTGGGCGGCGGCGTTCAACGATGAACAGAAAGCGGACGCTGAGAAGACCATTCAGCCCTCGGTTGCGCGCTTGCAATCTGCGGGAGTTGCCGTTACAGGAATCGTAAGGATAGGAGACCCGAGGTGGGTCATCTTGAAGGAAGCAGAGGAACTGAATATTGACTCGCTGTTCGTCGGGGCGCGGGGGTTGAGCCGCATCGAGCGGTTCTTGCTGGGAAGCGTTTCTTCGGCCGTAGCCTCGCGGGCGCATTGCTCCGTCGAGGTTGTCCGCGGTTGAGTATCTCCGCGGCGGAGGTCCGGCGTCTCAGATCTTCCAGTGTCTCGCTTTGCTCCAGGGATCGCGGATTTCAATGTCAGCCTCTCGGGCTCCGCTCCGCGGATGGGTCAGCCATCGGACCGCGGGTATCTCGCTTGTCTCAAATTCGTTGACTGTTCCCGTAAAGACTACCTTACCCGAGTCAAGCACGATCACGCCCGTATCCGGCCGATCTCCCGGCTCGGCTTTGGTAATCGTGACGTTCCCGGATGAGTCGCAGCCGGCTCGCCGATACGCGGTGTAAGGTATCTGGTGCAGCTCCTTGGTCACGAACAGGGACGACCCCTTATGAATATCGCGGGCTCGTATTATCAAATCGAGCACTTGCCTGGAGTTGATCGGATCGAGTCCCGAAGTTGGTTCATCAAACAGCATGATTGGAGGCCACCCCGCCAGCGCTCTGGCCAACTCCAACCGGCGCCTCATGCCAATCGACAGTTCTTCGGGCAGCTTCTCCATGTCATTCTCCAGGCCGACGAAAGTGAGTATCTCGCGCACGGCCCGATCCAAATCGGCTTCAGCCCATCCGTGCTCAACCAGGCGGTAACCGGCGTTGTCGTACGTGGAAATGCCCGTGAAGAGCGCGTCTTCCTGAAACACCAGTCCCATTATGCTGCTTCGAATGGCGAGCAATTCCGTCTCTCCTAGTTCGGTTATGTCTTGACTATTCACTAGTATCCGGCCCTGAGTGGGGCGGAAGAGTCCAATCGCGAGGTGAAGCAGCACCGACTTGCCCGAGGCCGCGGCCCCGGTTATGAAGAGCATCTGTCCGCGTTTCAGCGTGAAGCTGACGTCGTCGAGCACCAGCTTATCATCGAAAGACATGGACACATTGCGAAACTCTACCGCCACCGCCTCGAGATTGCTGTTCTGATCCGCCGGGACCTCAGGCGCCATGACTATGCATCCCCTTTCGATTGGGCTTCGCCTCTCAGAATGCAATAGCCGGACCTTGGCGAGGCTGGCATGTGCGCTGCACCGTCAAGAAACTCTCTCAGCTAACGCCAGCCTTTGCGCCGCGCCGCGCACTGCGCCATTGTTCCGCCAGCCACAGGGGCCTTAGTAGTTAAGCCACCAAGCGTGAAACACTCGTTCCATTGCAAAGCAATCTCGAGAGAACGAGCGGCGTCTAGATGTAGCGAGCGACCTGATATCGCCGAGTTCCGGCCCAAAAAACTCGACTCATTTGTGAACTTTGGGGCGACCAAGGGATCCTGGATCAGATCGCGAGGCCGGACTACCGCGCCGACGCTTTGGCCCGCTCCTCTTTCTGACATTTCGCGCAAGCTCCGAAGATTCGATGGCTATGATGCATCGCCTTGAACCGGTATCGGCGAGCGATCTCATCCTGCATCCTCTCGATTTCTTCGCTGTAGAACTCGATGAGAGCCCCGCATTGCGTGCAAATCAAGTGGTCGTGATGGCTGTGCTTGTAGTGATGTTCATAAAGAGTGCGGCCGTCGTAGGATTCCAATTCGCGGGCGAGCCCGCATTCCTTCAATAGCTTCAGCGTGCGATACACTGTTGTAAACCCAACGGTGGGGTCCTTGACCTTCACGAGCGCGTAGAGTTCTTCGCTAGATACATGCCCTTCGGTATCAAGAAAAACTTCGAGGATCGCGTCGCGCTGCGCGGTTCGCTTCAAGCGTTCTCGCTTGAGATGCTCGTGGAATATCTCGATTTCTTCGCGCTTCTTTTGCATCGAATTCATTCGCTTGCGATCCGGCCTGAAACCAGTTGGGCAGCAATATATCAGGCGCCAAGCTTCAGTCGCCAGCGGGTAGTGGGCTGGCGCCGGAACGGCTGAAAGACGTCAAAGCTTACGACAATTCAAATCAAGTGCGAAAAGCCGACGCAGTCCGGTTCTGCCTCTCAGACAACAAAGCGGACAGGGGGCAGCACTCAGCGAACACCAGTCAGGGCTTCGGGCCGAGGAGGCGAGTGATGATTATCGCCAACCAAAGGCGGCTGTTGGAACGACTCCGGCGACTATTGGCTACCTCCCAGGCTTTCTGAAGTCGATTACTATTTCGATCTCCTCGACATTATTAGCAACAGTGACGGTCGCATCTGCCTGCAGTACTGGAGGCGGACGATCGGATTGTTTGTATGGAAGAATTATTTCGGCTTTCAAACGGTATTGCCCCGGCCGAAGCCCCTTTGCCTCGAACTTGCCGTTCGCATCGGCATCGATGTGCTTTCCGATGTATCGTCCTTCCCGTATGGGCCCATATACGGTAATTCTCAAGTCGCCGCCAAGCGGGACTGTACCGCCTATTAGTTTGACGGTTCCACGAACCCCGCCTGTCCGTTCGCTGATAACGATGCGTACGTCGTTTATTTGTTCGCCGGGCTGGATGGTCAGCACGCCTTCGGGATCAAGAAATCCTTCTTCAACCGCGGTCCGCATCGTGGGATGATCGATGCGCGAGATCACAATGGGAGGCGACTCCGTCTGGGGCGTTAGCCGAATTCTGACTTCGCCTCCTGGTAGCCCGGTTAACTGAAAGGCTCCTTCGGGTGAAACAAAGCACGCTCTTATCGATACGAAATGACCTGCGCTACCGCGTGCGGATGTGCTGCCAAGGGCGCTCAACATCACCCTGGGCCTCGAAGGCGTACCGCGATCCGCCGCGGGTTCCATCTGAACGGTTCCGCTTATCGTCGCGCCCTTGTGAAGCAGAACCTTGAGGTCACTCACATCGCCGTCTTTGATTTCGAACTCAGCGGGTTCGCAATAGCGGTTAGCGCCATCAACTTCAGCCTTGACGTTGAAGCGGCCTGGCGAAAGCCGGCGTACCCTGAAAAACCCCTGCGCGTTGCTCGGTTCCATGAGGATTGATCCCGACCATGGGCCCTCATTCTCTCTGATCCGACCGTATTCCAGGCGGGCCCCTGCGACGGGCTGTCCAGTTTCGGCGTCCACCACTTGCCCCCTTGCCTCAAAAAGCGTTCGGGGCGGACCGAACACGATGTCAATACCAGTGACCTCCTCCCCCGACCTCACGCGGACGACCGCGGCTTTGTTTCTATCAATCACGCCGGGGTGGAAAGTAAGAGGTTGCGCATTCGCTGGCACGAACCTCGATGTGTTTTCGATGTCGGTTCCGGCTCTGACCAGATAACTCCCGGGAGGCAAGCCGTATATCCTGTAAACGCCGCGGTCGTCGGAGGTAATATGATGGCGTGAAGCAGGCCAACGCGAAACGTCATGGCTGTCGGCGCTAACAGCTTCGACTGGCTCCCATACGGCCGGTTGGCCATCCTTGCCGATGATCCGGCCGGTGATCACGCCGCCGAGCACAAGATTGATCTCGACGCTCTCAATGTTCTGCCCGTCCGAAAGTGTTATGTTTGATCTCTGGTCTGAATCATCATGGTAGGCCGGTGCAAATGAGCGTATGACATACTTGCCGGCTGCGACGTCCATCAGGTGAAAGCGCCCTTCCGCGTTCGTCTTCGCGGCGGCAACCAATTCTGAATGTGAGTTCTGATTTTGTGTCGCCAGCGTAACCACGACGTCGGACGCGGCCTGACCAGCGATTCTGACCCTTCCCGATATCGAGCCACGGGCGGCGCTACCGTTGGTCTGATCTTGCCGTGACGTTTGACTGGCGGCGCTCGGCGCAAAAGCGAGCAGGATGAATAGCGCTCTAATTCTAACCATTGCGTTCATAATTTATTCTCCGAACAGAGTTCCCCACTAAACTGACCTGACACGCGCAACACCGCGCACGCCGGACTGAAACTGTGTCGCGGCCTATCTGCCGTGCTGGAGTTTGACCTTTTTTGGGAAGAGCAGGAACCGATTTCCATGTTCAACTCCAGTAATTCTCAGGTTCGGAAGGGTGGCTTGCCCCGCTCTTCCTTTCGCGGCCAGCATTAGTGAATCGCAAAGAAGAAGAGCGGGGGCAAGCCACCCTTCCAAACCTGAGATTTTCTGATCTTTGGCCAACTGCGCACAGTCTTCAGACCCCTGCAAAGAGAAGCAACCCCAATTGGCCGAACTGCAGTGGCCGACCTCCAGGCGGCTATCCGCCGCGATAAACCAGGACGCGATTCTCGAGTCGCTCACATAGCCGAAGGTCAACCCTGACGTTTTGCTTATCTGCTTCTCGCCGCAGCAACGCTCGAGTCTTGGGGTCCCACCAGAGGCGCTTCATAGCCGAGTTAAATTCCGGACCAACCTGCTCAGGACGAACGGTTAGAAAGTACCGGCCGGGTGCGACGTTCTTGAACGTAAATGCTCCACCGGAGGTGACGGGGCTCGCCGCGAATCGCACCACGTCGTCAGCGGAGTCTGCTTCGGCGGGAATAAGAAGAACGATGAGGCCCGGTGGTAATTGTGCGCTTGGTTGAGGCGATACAACCGATCCACTCACGGAGGCCGCGCCCGGCGCCATCGTTATCGCAATCCCACTGACTTGGCCGCCGCTTTTGATCTCAATTCCGCCTCGACCCAGGTCGGCCGGCTGGTTCGATCGAGGCTGGGGCGCGGTGATCGCCTTGAGGTAATAGTCGTCGTTCGGAGGCTCGACTTCGATTCGGTATCGGCCTGGCGCCATGTCTCTAATTAGAACCTCGCCACGCGCATCGGGCGTGGCCCTTGCGATTCCGTTTGCCCCGAGGCTGGCCATCAACGCCGTGATACTGGATGGGCCCTGACATTTGCGTTGCGTATCAACCGGCGGTGGGCCATCAGGGTATACGGAAATCAACGCTTCTTCAATGGCCGGTTCGGGGGTTTGCGAGCATGTCTTCGCGCCGTTTGTTGAAAGCTGATCAATCAACACTCGCCCCGAGATCGACGCGGACGGTCTGACTGTCAACTCCAATCCTGTTATGTCCGAGTCCTTCACGACAACATTGGTCATGATAAATGCGCCGGTTTCTTTCATTGATCCGCCGACCGCCTGGAGGCAATAATCGCCGGGGGCCAGCGCGTCGAATTTAAACTCTCCAGCCGCCGATCGAATCAGTTGAAAAGTGAGCGCCCGCGGCGACCCGTCCCAGAGCATGACCGCGGCATAGCTCGGATCCGATTTGTTCGCGAGAGCCAGGGATACTTTGCCGCTGATCGCGCGCAAGTCCCATTTCCGCATTCGAATATCCACTCCGGTTCGCTCTTCGGCTTCGCGGAGGGTCACTTCCGTGGCTGTGCCTGCATTGTTAGACGGGAAATACGTGGGTGGCTCCTTGTCGTACGGCCGAGCGTCACCCGGGTCGTAAGGAGACCGGGCTCCGGCTGATAGAATGTACGCGCCGGCCGGGACGCCCCATATTCGATAGGTGTACCTCGGTCGTCTGTTAGGCCTTCGAGGGGACGGCTCCCGGGTATCCACACGGGCCCCTCCGAATCGCGTAGCCCGAGAGCGCGAACCGGAGCTTCGATCGCCGGCTTCCCGTTCTCGTCCGTCACTCTTCCGGTGATCACACCCCGACCCTTGCTGTTCGACAACCGCATCGTGACCGAGTCGCCCGGCCGGCAGGTTCCGCTTCGTATGGAAAAATCAAGGGCAGCCACAATGTAGACTCCACGTGCGACATTCTCGAATTCAAAAGCGCCGTCTGCTCTGGTCGTCGTCTCGCTCCCGCGCACGAACCAGAATAGATTCGTCTGATTGCTTATCGCATTGAGACTCAAGTGGACGTCAGGTACGCCTTCTCCGCTGGTAGTGACGACAAAACCCAATATCGACGTGGAAACCCGAGAACCGCCGGACTGTTTGCGTTGACTGGTTTGACTGGCCTGATTCTGGAGGCTGGGGTCAAAACCGAAAAGACCGCCGATAGCAAGCGTTACAATAACGGACGGAGTCAGTAGATTCATCTCCGGTTCATCCTTATCCTGGTTTTGATGTAAGCCACTCTATGTAAAGCCGCTTTCGCAACGGCTCTTGAAGTGGA
>JAHFUG010000551.1 GCA_023265195.1 Blastocatellia bacterium
GTTGCTGTTTGGATTCTCTTCACTCGCTTTACCTGCCGCGCGCCAGTCTCGGTCAAGGCTAACCACTTCAATCCCATCCACAAGCAATGCCGCAACCGGTTTCGCTTGGCTTACGAGGAGTCTGATCCCGGCGTCCTGGAGCATGAACGTCAAACGCCCCGCCGGATAGGAGGGATCTAATGGAACGTAAGCTCCTCCAGCTTTAAGAACGCCGAGCAAGCCAATCACCATTTCAATCGACCGTTCCATGCAGAGTCCCACCATTATCTCAGGTTCGACTCCTCGCTCGATCAGGTAGTGAGCCAGTTGGTTGGCTCTACGGTTCAACTCTCGATAACTCAATCCCACTTGACCGCCGATCACGGCCACGGCGTCTGGCGTTCGTTCTACCTGCTCTTCAAATAACTGATGCAGGCCGCAAGTGCGCGCATAGTCTCTCTGCGTCTGATTCCATTCTTCCAGCACCTGGGTCCGTTCACCTTGCCCCAATAAGCCGATGTTTCTGATCTGTAGTTCCGGATCGGCGGCCACGGTCTCGAGCAGCCGCACGTAGTGCTCCGCCATTCGCGCCATCCGCCACTCGTCGAACAAATCCCGGTTATAGATCCAATCGAGTTCAATCCCCGCATCGGTCTCCCAAACGTGAACTTCCAGGTCGAAGCGCACACGCATCTCGCGTCCCCCGACCAGTTCCACTTCCAATCCCTTGATCCGTTCCGCTACTCGCGGCAAATTCTGCAACGCGAAGAGCACCTGGAAGACCGGCGTCCGGCTCAAGCTTCGCTCCGGAGAGAGTTCCTCAACCAATCGTTCGAATGGGAGGTCCTGATGCTGATAGGCTTCCAGCGCCGTGCGCCTCACCTCGCGGAGCAACTGTCCGAAACTAATCTCGGGCTTCACTCTCACTCGCAAGACAAGCGAGTTGACGAAGAATCCGATCAGCTTCTCCAACTGAGCCTCTTGCCGGTTGGCGATCGGCGATCCTACTACAATATCGTCCTGCCCGCTGTACCTCGACAGCAGCACTCCGAAGGCCGCAAGCATCGTCATATAGAGCGTCGCCTGATGGCTCTGACTCAATCGCTTCAGTGCGGACGCTTGCCGCGCGTTCAGTTTCACCTCGAGGAATTCGGCGTCATACGTTTGCACCGCGGGCCTCGGCCCGTCGGTTTGCAGCTCCAGCCGCTCCGGAATATCCGCCAACTGCCGCCTCCAGTAGGCCAGCTCTTCCGTTAGCCAATCGCCCTGCAGCCGCTGCCTCTGCCACATTGTGAAATCCGCATACTGCACCGCGAGCGTCGGCAACGGATTTTCACTCCCCTCACTGAACGCTTCATAGAGCAGCGTCAACTCTCGGTTGAAGACTCCCTCGGACCAGCCGTCAGACACGATGTGATGCATGGTCCTGACCAGGATGTGATTCCCTTCCCCAAGCTTCAGCAGCTTCATTCTCACCAGCGGTCCTCGCCCGAGATCGAACGGCTCTGCCCATTCGCGCTTCAGCGCCGCCATCACCATTTCATTCCGCGACTCTTCATCCAGCGCGGTTAAGTCTTCCAGGGACATCTCGATTCGAACATCCGGCTCAATCATCTGCGCCGGTTCTCCGTCCACTTCGACAAAATGTGTTCGCAGGCTTTCGTGCCTCGCGACGATCGTATTGATAGTCTTCTCCAGAGCCGCCTCGTCAAGTTCTCCCCGCAGCCGCAGAGCCACCGGCATATTGTATTCGCTGCTTCTTTCTCCCAGCCGGTCCAGAAACCAGAGTCGTTGCTGGGCGTAAGACAACGGCAGCCGCTCCGGCCTCTCGCGCCGAATCAATGCGGCACTCGCTTTGCCGGCCTTTCTCAAACTCGGGCCGAGTTGGGCGACGCTCGGCCACTCGAACAGAGCGCTCGGTTCCACGTCCACTCCCAGCGCCGCGCGTATCCGGCTGACTAACAGAGTCGCAAGCAACGAGTGGCCGCCGATCTCGAAGAAGTTGTCGTCGATTCCCACCATCTCTACTCCAAGGGCTTCGGCGAACAGCGCGCAGAGAATCTCTTCGTCCGGCGTTCGCGGCGCTCTCCATTTAACGGTCGAGATCAACTCGGGCGCGGGCAGAGCCTTTCGGTCGATCTTCCCGTTCGGAGTAAGCGGCAGTTCTTCCAACACGACGATGGCCGCCGGCGCCATATAGCCGGGCAGCCGCTCGGCCAGTTCCCGACGAACCGCATTCGTATCGATGCTCATGCCGCGCGCCGTCACCACGTAGCCGACCAGCCGCTTCTCTCCCGGTGTATCCTCGCGCGAAATCACAACCGCTTGCGCTACCTCTTCATACTCTTGCAGCGCCGCTTCGATCTCGCCCGGCTCGATGCGAAAGCCGCGAATCTTGACCTGCTGATCCGCGCGTCCCAAAAACTCCAGGCTTCTATCTTTCCTCCATCGAGCAACGTCTCCCGACCGGTACATCCGCGTTCCCGGCTCGCCATAGGGGTCGGCAACGAAGCGCTCGGCCGTCAGGGCTCCTCGCTTCAGGTAGCCTCGCGCCAGACCTGCTCCCGCTATGTAGAGTTCCCCCGCCACTCCCACCGGGGCCGGCTGCAATGCTGGGTCCAACACGTAGACTCGCGTATTGCTGATAGGCCTCCCGATCGGCGCCGATTCCCCGTCACAGTCACCCGCACGAAGCCGATGCGTGCAACTGAAAGTTGTAGCCTCGGTAGGACCATATCCGTTTGTCAGTTGGCATCCAGGCAACCGCTCGAGCACTCTCTTCACATCCGACGGTCCCAGAACGTCGCCTCCAGCCAAAAGCTGTTGAACACCCGCCAAGTCGTCCAACCGATTCTCGACCACGGAATGGAAGAGTCCCGCCGTCAGCCACAGCGTCGTTATACCCTCGTTCCTGACCGCCCGACCCACGTCATCTAGGTCCGACGCCAGACCGTGGAATAACACCAGTCTCCCGCCGTTGAGCAGACTACCCCATATCTCGAACGTCGATGCGTCGAAGGCAATGGGCGCGAGCTGCAACATGACTTGCTTGCCGTCGAGCCGGGCATAATTCGTATTGCGGACGAGCCTCACTACTCCACGATGCGTGATGACGACGCCCTTGGGCATGCCGGTTGAGCCGGAGGTGTAGGTGACATACGCGGGGTTGTCCGGTTTCAATGGGCGCACCCGATCACTGTCACCAGGATTCGTCACCGATCTCGCCTCGGATACCTGATCCAGTTCTCTCGAATTCAGGTGATCGAGCAATAATCGACGAGGACTCTTCGGCAATTGTCCCGTCACGGCGCTGGTCGTGATCACGCAGGCGGCTTCGGCGTCCTCCAGCATCAGCGCGATCCGTTTGGCGGGATACTCAAGGTCGATCGGCAGGTAAGCCGCTCCCGACTTCAGTATCCCAAGCAACGCCACGATCATCTCCGGCGATCGCCGGAGAGCTACAGCCACCACGTCCTCCGGCCCGATTCCCTCGCCGATGAGCACGTGCGCCAGTCGGTTTGCTCGTTCATTCAACTCCGAGTAGGTGACCTCTCGCCCTTCGTACACAACCGCCGCAGCCGAGGGGGCTCTTCGAACCTGGTCCTCGAACAACTCCGGCAGCGCCACCCGCGGTATCTTCCGCTCCGTCCGATTCCATTCCTCCAGAATCCGCCTCTGCTCCTCCTCTCCCAGCAGGTTGATGTTTCGAATCCGTTCATCCGGGTTGCTCGCCGCCGACTCCAGAACTCGCAGGTAGTGCCCCGCCATCTGCTCGATTCTCCATCGGTCGAATAGATCGCGATTGTAGATCCAACATATCTCGATCTCGCCGTCATGTTCCTGAGCGTGCACCTCCAGGTCGAAGCGTACGCGCATCGCATCTCCCGATATCGGCTCTATTGTCAGTTCATTCACCTGCCGTGGAGTCAACGGTGCATTTTCGAACGCGAACATTACCTGGAAGATCGGCGTTGTGTTCCGGCTCCGCCGCGGCGATAGCTCCTCCACCAATCGCTCGAACGGCGCTTCCTGATGCTGATACGCCTCCAGCGCCGTCCTTCTCACCTCAACCAACAACTCTCCGAAGCTGGTCTCCGGCTTCACTCTCATCCTCAAAATCAGCGCGTTGACGAAGAAGCCGATCATCTCCTCCAACCGAGCCTCTTGCCGGTTCGCGATCGGCGATCCCACCACGATATCGTCCTGCCCGCTGTATCTCGACAGCAGCACGCCGAACGCCGCCAGCATCGTCATGTACAACGTCGCCTGATGGCTCTGGCTTACGCTTTTCAACCTCGCCGTTTCTTCCGCGCTTAGTTTCACTTCAAGGAATTCCGCCTCATACGTTTGAACCGCCGGCCGCGCTCTGTCGGTTGGCAACTCCAGCCGTTC
>JAHFUG010000552.1 GCA_023265195.1 Blastocatellia bacterium
TTCGATGACATCCGCTACCACATTCGTGGTGCTCATCATATTAGTAGCGTTGATATTCGACTACGTTAACGGCTGGCACGACGCCGCGAACTCGATAGCAACCGTAGTGTCGACCCGAGTCCTATCACCCGGAGTTGCGGTGATCTGGGCGGCGTTCTTCAACTTCATCGCGTTCGCGATATTCGGAACTCGCGTAGCCAAGACCGTCGCTGGAGACATGATCAATATCCAGGTGATCGGCGAACAGTGGCGCCTATGGGTGCTGTTGTGTGGAGTGGCCGGGGCGATCGTCTGGAACGTCATAACCTGGTATTACGGCCTGCCTTCCAGCTCGTCGCATGCTTTGGTTGGCGGTTATGCGGGCGCGGCGATCGCGGCGCGCGGCGGGTTCGAGAACCTCTTCTTCGCCAAGGGCTGGATAAAGACCATCTCCTTCATATTCGTATCGCCGTTGGTTGGCATGTTGCTCGGCCTATCGTTCATGGTCGCGATACTCTGGATATTTCGGCGTCAGTTGCCCGAGCGAGTCGACAAGCTATTTCGAAAGCTTCAGCTTGTCTCCGCCGCGCTCTTCAGCCTCGGTCACGGCGGCAATGACGCTCAGAAGACGATGGGCATAATCGCGGCTGTGCTTGTCGCATCGAATCTGGATCCTACGGCTAACAAGGAAATCCCGCTCTGGGTAGTACTGTCGTGTCACGCGGCGATTGGACTGGGCACGATGTCCGGCGGTTGGCGCATAGTGCACACCATGGGATCGCGAATTACGAAGTTGAAACCCGTAGGCGGCTTCGCCGCTGAAACCGCGGGCGCGGCCGCGATCTTCATCTCCACCTACGGCGGAATTCCAGTGAGCACGACTCACACCATCACCGGCGGCATTGTAGGAGTAGGCGCGACACGGCGCCTATCGGCGGTGCGGTGGGGTATCGCTGGAAGGGTGGTGTGGGCCTGGGTTCTGACGATACCGTTGTCGGGGCTCATTGCGGCGCTGCTGTTCTACCTTGTGGCGGCCGGACACAAGCTCGCGAGGTAATATCCGCATTTCGACCCTGTCGATAAAAGGCAAGATGAAAATCCATGCTCAACCCCGGAAACTCTCAGGTCGGGAAGGGCGGCTTGCCCCCGCTGCTCTCGGTTCACTCACTGGCTTGGGAGCGTAAGTAGACCACACTTCCCAGCCTGAGAGTTTCTGATGGTTGCCGAACAGAACCAATTCCTTCCTACCAAAAGCACAACCCCCCAAAAGCGCAACCCCCCAAATGGCCAAGCTCCCAGACGCGGACTCGGAAGTGCGCGGCACATCAATCCCATCTCTTCCATTCGCTGTCGTAGTATCTCACCAGCACTTGATTGTCGAGCCGGTTTACCTCAACGGCAATCGGCCCTAAGTCGGCGGGCAGGATGAATAGCCCCGGCATCGCCCCGTCGTCGAGGAATCTCAAACCAGGCGGCGCGTGCGCAGGCGTTTCGAACGGCGTCAGTCGAGCCAGCGCAAAGCCCCAAACTCCGAACGACGGCACCGCGGTGCTGAAGGGCTTGACGAAGAATCCCGCCGCCTCGATGGTCCGTATGATGCACCAGTACGAACTCCTCGCGAACAACGGCGACGTGCATTGAACGCAAACCGCCGCTCCGGGCGACAGGCAGTCTCTCAACAGTCTATAGAACCTCGTCGTGTAGAGTTTGCCAAGAGCGAAGTTGTTTGGGTCGGGAAAGTCAACGATGGCGCAGTCGAATCGCTCCTTGACGTCCTCCAGCCATATCATCGCGTCTTGATTGATTACGCGGACGCGCGGGTCGTGGTAAGAGTGCTTGTTCAATTCCGCAAGCGGCGGAAACCGCTCGGACAGCCGAGTCATGTCAGGATCGAGATCGACGAGCGTAACCGATTCGACCGTGGGGTGTTTGAGTATCTCGCGCAGAGCGAGTCCGTCGCCTCCTCCAAGCACGAGCACCTTTCGCGGCCCGGACGCGGCCATCATCGCCGGATGGACCAGCGATTCGTGATAGCGGTACTCGTCGGCCGAGCTGAACTGAAGATTGCCATTGAGAAAGAGCTGAAATCCGGCCCGGCCTTTGGTGATCACGATCCTCTGATAAGGCGTGGTCTTTGTGTAGATGATTTCATCGGCAAAGAGATTGTCTTCGGCGAGCGTCGTCAGCCAGTCCGCCTTGACGATTCCGCCGGCAAGGAGCGCCATCAAGATTGCCGCGCGAACACGCAGTCCGAACACTTCTCCCCGTATCAGCGGGCGGAAAAGCCACGTTCCCCATAACCCGACCAGCGCGTTCAGAAGCCCAAACACAAGCGACGTTCTGACGAGACCGAGCCTGGGCACGAGGAATATTGGAAACAGCAGCGAAGCTACAAGCGCTCCTATGTAGTCGAAGGTCAACACTCGGGAGACCAACTCTTTGAAATCGAGCAGGTCTTTCATGATCCTCATCAGCAGCGGAAGCTCGAGCCCAACCAGGACGCCGATGGCGAAAACGACTCCGTAGAGCACGATGTGAAAGTAGCCGAGGCGCGCGAAGCTCAAGAACAGAAGCGGCGCGGAGCTTCCACCGAGTATCGCGACGCCCAGTTCAACTTCAATGAAGCAACGCGCAAGGCCGGCTTCTATGAAGCGCGACAGCCACGCTCCAACACCCAGCGCCGACAGGTAAATCCCGATTATCAGCGAAAACTGGGTTACCGAATCACCCAGTACATAACTGGCGAGCGTGCCTGCCAACAGCTCGTACACCAGTCCGCATGTAGCGATGATCAGAACATTGAGGAACAGCAGCGGCGTGCGATTCATGGTGATTCACTCGCCGCCGACAGGCGTTCGCCTTCTCGTGCTTGCAGGGTGGGCCCCATATTTGATTACGCCTGCTCGGGCGAGGAACTTGCGACGGCGGTGACGGAAATATTCCTGAACCTGTCAGCGTTCGCCGCCATCTTCTAATGAATCGCCGCGGCGACGATCAAGGCTATGCCTATTATTACCGATGCTATGACTATCGCAAGCGCGATATTCTGGTCGTCCTCGATCTCTTTTCGTATCGAAAACGGCGTAACCTTGACGATTATCCAAAACGCCAGGGCGAACAACACGATCCCTATTAACGAGAAGATGAGCGTTACGACTAATAGATGATCCAACCGATTTAGGTCCAGCGGGATCAGGAGCGCCGCGGCCGTTTGGATTGGCGAAGCGTCCGGTGCGAGAGCGTGCGTTGGCATCATTTTCCTCCCTGATAGCCTGCGTGCCAAAAATAGAAAGAGCGGTATCCGCCAGGCGACTGGCGAGCATCGGCCGGCGCCACCCTCCTCTCCGGATTCCCGAATTCACGGCCGGTAAGCGACATCAATCCGTAGAGGCCGATCACCGCTATTCCAAAGATGAGATAGAATTTCGTCCACATGGTAAGGACTCCTCAATCAATCATCGTCACCCGCCGACGATGACGTAGTCGAAGCAGACGTGACATTGCTGTCCCGCCATCGGCGTGACTCGAAGGTTATGTGCATGATCACGACCAGCACCGGGATCAGCGACACGAACAACATCGCAAGCAGCAGGTGTGGAAAGCGAGGGACGCCTTGTTCCACTCGAACGCTCACAGCCGCCGGCTGCGTCCAATTTTGCCACGATACATCGAGTCTCAGCGTGTACTTTCCCGCGGGAAGCGCCGACAGGAAAACCTCGGGATTGTTGCTGCCCTCGCTCCACGACTCGCCGTCTTCGACGCCGTGGTAATACTCGACGGGAAGAGAAAAATGTTGAAAGAGCCCGGTGTCCTCATTGATAAAGTCGCCGTCGATGTACAGCCACGAGTTGTCAACGGCCGCCGCCGACGAGACCCTTATGTTCCGGCGATCGTTCAACTCAATTGGTTCCGTGAAAATCGGGGCGCTGTCGTCGGCCGCTTTGAGGGGCTGGAGCTTGAAGCTCTGCTCGAAGACTTTTCGGCGGGGAGCCGCCGCCATCAGCACGATTCCGAGAATGAAAGTCGCGGCCAAAAAGAGCCCCCAATACTTGTACACTCGCTTGTGAGGAAAGGTCTGATTTGGCGCGACCGTTGAAGGGGCTGGCAGACCCTGAACGCCGAACGCTTTCTCGACGCCGGCCCTCGCGATGTATTCGCCGTGAGACCAGTTTATCTCGCCGGTCTCTATTCGCTTGGGCGTCTTTCGCTTCTTGCCGTGGCCCGTGGATTCCTGAGCCCCGCCTGAAATACTCGCCTCCTTGGACAGCATATAAGGAGGATGAACGTAATCCTGAGCGTGAACGGCTTCGCCGACCTCCACCTTCCAGTAGAACTCGCCCTGCACGTTCTCTACGTGAG
>JAHFUG010000163.1:0-8217 GCA_023265195.1 Blastocatellia bacterium
ATGACTAAGGACGAATAAGGTAATGCCGGACCAGGATAAGCAACTGAAGATCATCTATGAGCCAAACTTCGTGGCCGGTTCAGAACAACTATTTGATACGCTCGTCAAAGGAGTCGCTTGGGATGATCGAATGCGCGCACGCAAGACGGCCAATTTCGGCGAGCCATACAACTATTCGGGAATGACCTATGACGCGGTTCCAATGCATGAGATGTTGGTTCCTATCGTGGATCGGCTCGAAACCCGGTTCGGATTTCGTCCAAACAACTGCCTGTTGAACTATTATGTAACTGGCGAGTCGGCGATGGGCTTTCACTCGGATTCGAACGTTGATTTTGCGCCGGGCGCCGGCGTGTCGATTATCTCGCTCGGTGGCGTCCGAAGTATCGTCTTTCGGGCTAGACGCGATAAGGCTGAAGAACGGCGAATAATTCTCGCGAGCGGGTCGTTGTTGTACACGCCGCCGGAGGTTCAGGATGAGTGGAAGCATGCCGTGCCGCCGGATCCTTTGGCGAGGCCGCGAATCAGCTTGACGTTCCGCGAACTGCGTGGCGTTCTTAACGATCGCTAACTTTTGGAATTCCTTTTGACGAATTTATTGTTGCGGTCTCCGGCATTACGGTCAGGCGGAGCAACCGTGCGTCAGCTCAGCCGCAGGTTGAAAGAGCTAGCAATAAGCAGGACCGGAAGGCGCTCAACAAGGAAGCCAACAAGCTTGCCGCCAAGGCCGATCAAGCCGCAGACCAACTCGGCCGCGACGTTGTCTTTTGCATTCTGGCGGCTCACACTACGGGAGTGGGAACGGCGCAGCAGTTGAAGGATAAGTTCATTAGTCTGTCGAATTTTCCGTTCGGCCAGTTTGTCGCAGCGGCCCTGCTGGCCGACCGAGTCGACAAACCGCTTGACGATATCATCGCCAAGCTAGTCGCCGGCATGTCGATTGGGGAGATCACGCAAGAATTCGGCGCGAACATGGGCGAAGTGCGGAGCGAATTCGGTCAGTTTCGCAGCGAGCTCGCGCGGTCGACGACCGATCCGCCGACCACGGATTGTTTTAAGACGAACCAGTGACTAAGCGTGTGAGTGAAGACTGTTGATCGCCGCCGGCCAGAAAAGAGGGGATGGCGCGGATCCTGGCCCTACGCAAAGAGTCTAGTGGTGCTCGGCGGAAGTTTCGCGGCAGATTAACCGCTGATTTACGCTGACTGCGTAACGCTGATCTGCGCTGATCAGTGGGCCGAAGGCAGCGTAGATCAGCGGTTGATCGGGACGCCGGATTCGGCCGCGCCTTTGCAGACGCCACTGTCCAATTATTTCCGCCATGCACCACTGGCTTTACGTTTCTCGGGGTGACACCCGCGGAGGATCCGTGATGCTTGCGGAAGAGAAGCGCCAAACCGCGATTGACGCGCCGAGCGAGATACGGTCACACTCGATACATAATATATGTGTTAATTAATGTGACGGCTCGGATGCACGTACCGCGCTGAATTGCCTCAGGAATGCTCGGCTGTTGGAAGGCCCCACCCTACTTTTGCCGCCATCAATTCTCTCGGAACTCATGCCACATCAGGAAACCTCTCGGCTGCAGCGGCAGGGCTGCCGCTTCGCGCAGCACCGATGGGGCTTTGTGCCGCCGCCATCTGTCTATAGGTCCGCCTTTGAAAATGTTCTGTTAGTCACGGGCGATGACTCAAATGGGTAAGCAAATCGGTTAGTTTTTGTTTGGACTATAGTCGTGTTGGATGGACTCAGGCGAGCATCGGCTTATGATCCTTAACACGTCTTAACGGCACACAGGTTGCCCGTACAATCTTTCCGGGCAAGGTACAAAGATCTAGTCACCAACCTGTTGTCGTGTGGTAATCAGTCTATCGCGATTACCCTAACTGATTTGAGTGCTCGTGCCGCCTTTTGACGGTCAGAAGCTGGACGTTCAATGCCCCTATGCCCCTAAGTCGCCTGTGAGTTCTATGATCCGCGCCGGATGTTAAAGAGCGCAGGTTTAGGCAGGGGTGTCCCTGATTCGAGGATGAGTATGAACAATCTTAAGCGAATTGTGAATGTAGTATGGCTGGTGTTATTTCTATTAACCTCTCGAGTGGTGGGGTCGTCGCGGTCGAACACCAATGTATCCCACGCAGGGACCAGAACTGAACGAGTCAGGTTGAAGGCGCCGTTTGTGCCCGGCAGGATTCTGGTTCAATTCAGACCTGAGGCCGCCCGAGTGCGTGTCGCCGAACTGATCTCGGAGACGGGAGCGCGGGAAACCGCGGAGATTCCCGGGATAGGCGTCCACATTGTAGAACTACCGGCGGGCGTCGGCGAAGAGGCTGCCGTGAGAGCGTTCAACTCAAAGCCAGAGGTTGATTTCGCGGAGCTTGACCGGGTACTTCCCATCCAGAGCATCGTTCCCAACGATCCCTCGTATGGCGCTGAATGGCACTTGCCAAAGATCGCGGCTCCAACTGCTTGGTCGAGCGAGACGGGAAGCAGCAGCATAACAATAGCAATCTGCGACACCGGTGTGGATGGAACCCATCCGGACCTCGCGCCCAAGCTGGCGCCGGGATGGAACTTCTACGATAACAACTCCAATACGAGCGATGTGTATGGGCATGGTACCGCGGTAGCCGGAGTCGCGGCCGCCGCGAGCAATAACGGCGTCGGTGTAGCATCGGTTGCGTGGGACTGCTCTCTAATGCCGCTCCGGGTCTCGGCGCCCGATGGCTCCGCAAGCTTTTCGGCTATTTCCAGCGCAATCGTTTGGGCCGCCGATCAGGGCGCGCGTATCGCCAACGTGAGTTACATCGTCTCCGATAGCGCCACCGTCAGTTCGGCAGCTCAATATCTCCAGTCCAAGAGAGGCGTTCTTGTGGTTTCCGCGGGAAACTACGCCACGTTCGACTCTTCAAAAGACAACCCATACATGCTGGTCGTGAGCGCAACCGATCAAAACGACGTGCTCGCTACATGGTCGAACACGGGGAACAATATAGACCTCAGTGCGCCAGGAGTGAGCATTGGCACGACTACTAATGGGGGAACATACGGCGCCGGATCAGGCACTTCTTTCTCCGCGCCGATAGTGGCTGGAGTCGCGGCGCTAGTCCTTTCAACGAATCCTTCCCTGACTCCCGCTCAGGTCACGGACATTCTCGAGCAGTCCGCGGACGACCGGGGCCAGGCAGGGTGGGACCCAGGCTATGGTTGGGGGCGAGTTAATGCGGCCCAAGCCGTAAGTCTCGCGGGTGGCGGTGCGCCGCCCCCACTAGACACGACGCCACCTTCGGTTAGCATCGCGTCGCCGGCCGCGGGAGGGACGATTTCAGGAACGGTCCCCGTGCAGGTGACGGCTAGCGATAATGTCGGGGTTGCGTCGGTGATTCTGAAGCTGGACGGAACATCGTTAGGCTCCGACACGTCATCACCTTATACATTCTCCTGGAATACCTCTACGGTGCCGAACGGAACGCACACTCTGACCGCGACGGCGGCCGATGCCGCGGGCAACACGGCAAGCAACTCGATCTCAGCTACGGTGAGCAATACGACTGCCGACGCGACTCCACCCACGGTTGGAGTAAGCTCTCCCGCAGCCGGAGCAACGGTATCCGGAACGACGTCGGTGCAGGTATCGGCAAGCGATAACGTGGGTGTGACTTCGGTGGGCCTCAGCGTGGATGGCGTGTCTATCGGTATCGATACCACTGCACCTTACACGTTCTCATGGAACACTACATCCGTACCGAATGGAATCCACACGGTAACCGCGGCCGCAAGCGATGCTGCGGGGAACACAGCAAGCAGTTCGATCTCGGTCACGGTCAACAACACGGTGCTGGACACGACACCTCCGACGGTCGCGATCAGCGCCCCAACATCGGGAGCGACGCTGGCCGGCGCCGTATCGGTCCAGGTATCGGCTGGTGATAACGTCGGCGTGACTTCGGTAAGCCTTAAGCTGGATGGCTCGACGTTAGGCACGATCGCGGCGGCGCCATATGCTTTCTCATGGAACACGACAACCGCGGCCAATGGCGCTCACACGTTAGCGGCAACCGCAGCCGACGCCGCTGGAAACACGGCGACCACCTCTATATCGGTGGTTGTCAGCAACATCACGGCGGACACCACCCCTCCAACGATCAGCATCACCTCCCCGGCGAGCGGGTCGGTCATTTCCGGTGTGTTGTCTGTTTACGTCAATGCCGCCGACAACGTAGGCGTCGTCATGGTCGAGCTTTACGCGGATGGAGTATTGAGAGCCACGTCGTCCAGCGCGCCGTTTACGACGAAGTGGAACACGAAACGTGTTGCTTCCGGGCCGCATACACTTCAATGCAAAGCCTATGACGCCGCGGGCAATGTTGGAACATCGCCGGCCCTAACCATCTATAAATAGCGGTGAGACGACAACGCCAAACGTAACCAGGAAGCGTAACGCAGGGGGTCTGTTCTTAGACCCCCTGCGCTCAGCCCCCCACAGCAGCAAACCGCCGCCTAATACGGTGTTGTAAACGGACACGGAGTAGCTTTCACGTCCAGCCCGCCGTTGTTCAGAGCATCGAGGCAAATCTTGAGCGCCTCCTGGCTCGAGCGGTTCGGGTCCCCCGAAACCGAGTATCCGTCCGCACACAAGGCTGCATTGGCGCCGGTGATCAACTGATTGATAGTACTGCCGTGGCATAAGTCAAACGCGTTGCCATCCACGAGGCCGTGCCGAACGTTAAGCACCATCGCCGTCAACTGCGCCGACAGCATATTCGCCATGTTTGTAGCAGTAGCGCCTAACACAAACGACCTCACCTGAGCATTAGTAGTGGGATCGAAATTCGATCCATCCGCGTATCTCAGGCATAACGCGCTCAGAGCAGCCAGGTCACCGGCATTTATCAGCGCCTGACCGTTCTTGTTGCTCCAGAATCCGATGGTGAGTCCACCGCTTGGCGTCTTGCAGTAGTTTCCGAAGTTGCAGGTGAATGCGTTCGAAGCATTCGCGCAATTAATCGTAAACGTGCATGGTGCGCCGCTCGAGGCCACCCACGAACTACTGGCGGGTACTTCCGTCACCGTGTAAGAACCGGTGGGAAGATTGCTGAAGCTGTAGTTCCCACCGCCGTCGGTGTACGCTGTTGCGCTAACCGTTCCTGACAGCACGACCTTCCAGCCGGCGACTACTTGACCGTCATCGTCCTGCCCGTTGGCGTTAGCGTCATAGAACTTCTTGCCGCTGATAGAACCGGTAGAGCAGTCGTTGACGGTGACACTGAAGCTGCAGGCCACGGTATTGCCCGCTGCGTCAGTCACCGTGCAATTGACTGGGGTCGTCCCGAGTGGGAAGGCGGAGCCTGCCGCGGGCGCGCACGCAACAGCTCCCTGCGGCAACTGGCAGTTATCACTCGCCGTGACTACGTAGTTCACAACGGCTGAGCAGGCGCCGGGAGTGTTGCACGTCGTGATTGGCAAGGGACATGCAATCGTTGGAGCCTGACAATCGTTCACGGTTACGTCGAAGCTGCATGTGGCGGTGTGGCCCGCGGCGTCCGTCGCCGTGCAGTTGACCGTGGTCGCGCCAACCGAGAAGAACGAGCCGGATGCCGGTGAGCACTGAGTGGTCACACCCGGGCAATTGTCGTTCGCGACGACGTTATAGGCAACGCTCGCTCCACATTGGTTCAGATCATTGCACACGACAACCGGAGACGCCGGGCAAGAGATCGTGGGATCTTGGCAGTCGTTCACGGTGACGTCGAAGCTGCACGTGGTAGTGAGCGAACTCGAATCGGTTGCGGTGCAGGTGACCGTTGTCTTGCCAATTGGGAAGGTTGAACCCGACGGCGGTACGCAGGAAACGCTCCCGCATTCCCCGCTGGTCGTCGGCTGGTCATAAGTTACGACAGCCGAGCAACTATCCGTGGGAGCGCAAACTGGCGCAACGGTCGGACAAGTGAGTATGCACCCTTGAGGAGGACTGCTCGCGCAGTCGGCGTCTTGCGCTACGAAGCTGCAATTGCCGTCGAAAGTACTCGCCCGCAGGTCGGACGTACTCCCGCCACCATCGCGCCGCCGCGCGAAGAAGCCGTCGTTTCCAGTGCACGTCGAAGACGCACAATAGACAATCGGGTACGTGAAGCAAGCGTTTGACGGCATCCTTACGTCGAACTGGTACTTGCCAGTGTCCACCTTGGTCGCGTCAAGGCATTGATTGCCGGTATTGCTGCTCTTGACGTTAACCTTGATCGTCGCGTCGGTCCCACCGTTGGCGCAGTCCGTAACGTTAGTCAAAGTAACTCGGTAGGTCTTGCCTTGCACAACATCCCAGTGCTCCACGGACGAGGCAGGTTGGTCGTCATCAAACACGCAACCGCCATCGAGCGGAAGCACACTGAAGACTCTGCCACTCCCCAGGTTGGCCGCGGGTGGGAAGGCGGGCAGGACAGTAGCTGAAACGGGTGCAGGCGCGGTGCTCGCGTTCACTGATCTGACACCAATGACTGTTGAGAAACGGGCGGCCGTGGTGCTCCATGTGGCGATTAGGAACAGAGCAACCACTGCTGCGCCCAGCGTACATTTAAGGGCTTGGCTGGTCTTCTTCATTTTCAATCTCCTTGCACGCCGGATTACACCGGCGGATTGCTATGAGGTTTGTAGGGGCGAAGGGCGTTTTGTTGTTTATTATTACTCCCGTGGAAAAGAAGCTGGGTACACGGCTCTCGATGATTGTGTCGGGAAGGTCCTATGTCTCTTTCGACAGAGCGAACGTGGTCTTGTTAACGTCGTTGGTCTGCTGACACAGGCATCGAAAGAGGTAACGCTTCCTTCACCCGAAGTTCCCTGGTTCGTTCACCGGCTAAAAAAGGCAATAATGAGCTACCATTTTCACTGCGGAATATAAACCACAAGCAGCCGCTTGCCGGCTTCCATCAGCTTAGACATGTATGAGCTCGTTAGTCCTTTCAGGATCAAACAGAATTAAAATCGTGTAGAGCCGGGTTAACGCACACCGCATCTTACGACTCTTAGCTACCATTGTCAATCTAGTCGTCAGTTTTTTTGATTGACAACGTGATACTCAGCCCCCAACCCGGTTATAGCCGACGGTCCTTACAGTAAAAGAGAATACACACTAGATTGATAGGGGTTAAGAATACTGACGTCGGCGCCGCTCATCGACGAGACCAGCAGGTCATTCCCCTACTCCTTAAGACTTCGTTTATCGCGCAAGGCGCTAGAGTTCATTCTTTATTTCGCGCCGATACTGGATGGAACTGCCTTCGTGCGGCGGTTTGCTTTTCAAGCCACTAACCGCCCGGGCGTGAGTACCTTTCCACGACCGACCGCGCGCAATGATGCTCGCAGCGGGATGCCGAGCAAACTCGGGCCGCTTACATAAGACTGCGGCGAAGCCCGCGATAACGTTCCTCAATCAACCATTGATTTCATACTCAGTTGGGTATCTCAAAATCGTAAGGCGCTCGTGATCTCAATGATCAATTTTGCATCACGAACTCGGCTCCATTTGCAATGTGAGAGTGAACCGTATGCGCCGCTAAGATCGACTACTCAGTTGAAGAGGGAGGACGCGAGACATCGGTCGCCCTCGATAGAGTGCGCGAGAATTCACCGGATGACTTCGTCGTTCGTCGTCATAAGAGAAGATCGTAACAACCATAGAAGGCAAAAGTAGAACACCAGACGCGGAAGGCCCAACCACTCTTGTGTTGAGACCACATCCCGCGCGTGAGCGATCCAGCGAAGTGAAAATCCTCGAACCCAGCGGAACGAAGAGATGGCGAACCTCGGCGTTGACGTGCCTAGACCCGCCGGGAGTGAGGGCGTCGCCAAACTCGAACGAAAAGGGCAGGAATGGGCCGAAGGTAATCTGGGCGATTGATCCGGCAAACCCGATCCCACTAGGGGAGCCAATCGTGCTGAAGTTCTCTTATGAAGGCGAAAAAAAAGGAGGCTTTGTCTTTCTCGCTTGACGCGGAAGTCTCATATGCTCACGGCTCCATCAGCGGCTGGTATCCTCCTGCCGATGCGGGCGAGTTCAATCGCGCGACGTGGTTCTTGACCCCGAGTCTCTAACGCCTCATTGGACAACCGAGTATCAAGCCGCGGCCGAGGCTCTCAAGGCGTGTCCCAAGAGATAAGCTTGGGTGGCGCCTGTTTAGAGTTCATGCTTCAGCGTGCGGCAGCGAAAAGGCTGTTTAG
>JAHFUG010000163.1:8317-14121 GCA_023265195.1 Blastocatellia bacterium
TTGCTTAGGGTTTGGGAATTGACACGAAAAGTGTATCCTCGGTGATGAAAACGAGCCAAGAACCATTTAAACATGACGAATTGGTTTTGCTCGTAGTATCGAGCCCAGGTCCTTAGGTTCGCTTCACTGTGAGGGAATGGGCTTGCGCGGATCGGTCTATAAACCCCGCTGGAGATCGCATAATGGCGCGACCTGCTTTCTTGAATGAAATGGCCGGCCGGCTTATTCGCGCGGACGGACGGAGCCGCTCGGCGAAATCCGTGGAGACCTTCGGATGGCTGATTCTGGCTGAAGCGCTTCTCATCGTTTTCGGTCCAAACACGGTTGCGTCGTTGCTACGCCTTCCAGTGCTGGTCGAGCAGGGCGCCAGTTACTTTCGGCTTGCGGGTATGCTGGTCGGAGGATTGGGCATGCTGTACATAGCCAGCGGCCGGCTCAACTCGAAAGAGTTCGTGTTCGCCTCGCTGCTCGACAGACCGCTTGTGCCGATAGCGATGGCGGTGCTGTGGCGCCTTGGAATAATTCCCGGACCGCTCGCTCTTGCGTTCGCCATCCAAGACTTCGGCAGTTTCCTTTGGACTCTATTTGCGCTTCGATCCGAACAGCGAAACCAATGAGACCGATCGACGATTAAGTAAGGAGGACATAGTATGGGACCTGAAACTGATAACTTTCAATTTATCGAAGCCAAGTTCTTTACGCGGTTCACCAATGGAACCCGCGCCGTACGAGTTATCGTCATTCACACGATGGAGACGTCGGAGCGAAACAACATCGCCGAAGACATCGCGAAGGACTTCGCACACCGGCCTCCGGACAAGAAGGCGTCGGCCCACTTGTGCATAGACAACAAAAAGATATTCCAGAGTGTGAAGGACAACGACGTCGCGTTTGCGGCGCCAGGCGCGAACTCCGATGGCATTCACCTTGAACTGGCCGGGCGCGCCGCTCAAAACGAAGAAGAGTGGAAAGATGAATACAGCACGGCTGTACTGGAGAACGCGGCCAACGCGGCTGCTCAGTACTGCTTGAAGTACGACATTCCGGTTAAGCATTTGAGCAACGCCGAGCTGGGCGACAAGAAGTCAAAGGGATTCGTGGGCCACGTTCAGGTGTCGGAGGTATTTCACCGCAGTGACCACCGCGACCCGGGCAAGGCGTTTCCGTGGGATCACTTTCTCGCGCGCGTTGAGTTCTTCCGCACTGAGCGCAAGAAGTCGCTTGGGTTGGCCTAACCGAGAAAAAGAGCGATCAGCATTCAGCTATCAGCTAGCAATCGGTTGTTGGGTTTTTCGTTGGCCGCTTGAAACCTAATGCAATGATGTATTCGGACCGCCAGCTTGCCGCCGGTGTATGCCGCTTGCCCGTTGCTGACGCGCGAGGCCGCGACTCCCGAGTTTTCCAGCATGACCGGGACTCGCGGTCTTGAGCGACGCTTTGTGAATGAACTAGTGGTGCTCGGCGGAAGTTCATAGCCACAAAAAGGCGCAGACGGCACAGCAGCGAGAAGACAGGCTGCAGGCCCGTTGGCCCGCACGCTTATTGCTTGCGGACCCCCTCTCGCGGTTCTCTCCCTTGTGATCTTTGCGCATCGTTGTGGCTGATGATTTCCGCCGGCCACCACCAGCTTGTGATGGAGGGCTGTTGCATTGTCGTTTCTGATTAAATAGCCGCCTTCGTTCTTTGCTTCGGGGTCTTAGTGAACTTCGTGGTTTGAGCTTTTTCATTCTTTGACAAGACAGATTCCTCGACATTACAGTGTCCGCGCTTAGAGACTACCGCCTTGGCGAATCAAACGATCAACGCGGAATTGGCGCCCTCAATCAGCAGCCCTACGATGGCCGGATTCAAGGTTCTCTGGCTGTTATAATAAGACTTTGATTGCGGGAAGGTGGGGAATCACCGTCGAGGCGCGGAGTTCGCGGAGACCGCTCGGAGGTATGACAGTCTCCGCGCAGTCCGCGTGACCCCCGCTGAACTCCGCGCGTCGGAGCTTATGTGCTACTGACAAACCGGCGGTTGGTTATCCATCATCTCTTGGCGTAGGAGACTGTGTGGAAATCCAAGACGCCACACGGAAGGGCGGACATTGTCAATCAGGCGGAGTGAGAGTCGCATGGACAAGAAGTACACGGAGACGCAAGGGCAATACCTGGCCTTCATTTATTACTACGGCAAGCTTCATGGCAGGCCGCCGGCCGAGGGCGACATGGGAAATTATTTCAGGGTGTCTCCACCCTCGGTGCACCAGATGGTTCTCACTTTAGAGCGAAGAGGATTGATAGAGAGAATTCCCGGGCAGGCGCGAAGCATTAGGCTCTTGCTGTCGAGAGCGGAAATCCCCGATTTGGAATAGTGCAGTCCCGCCGAGCCTCGAGGCCATGAGCTACAAGCTTGGATTGTCGGACATCTGATGGTTCGCGGCGGAAACAAGACACACGAACTATCTTCGCCAGAGAATTGCCGGCGTCTCGGATATTTCGCAACCTGGCTGAAAAGTGCTGCGTACTATAATCGTCCGGCTGTCTTATGTCTCTTCTAGTGACTGTAATGATGGTGACTCTTTCTCGGTTACTATACACGGGTTGCCGGCTTCACGGTATCCCAGCCACTCAATGACCAAGAATAATCTCGATCTACGGAGGATTTGCGGATGACCAACTCTGTGAGAGTTGTTCTACCTAGTCTTTTTTTTGCCTGGCTGTTAGGCCTCAACGCGTCAGCGGCTACCCATCTCGCTTCGAAGTTCGTCGAGCCACTTCAGTCAACGCAGGCGCCCGCGCCCCGTGAGCCACAGACTACCGTTCCCAATCCGGTTAGCCAGGCCGATCCCATCCCGCGTCCTACGATTCAGATACCCCGCGTATCACGGCCTCCCAAACTCGATGACTTCATCAACAACACGCCTCGGGAAGCCGAAGCCAAAGTGACCGGCTTCCGGCAACGCGATCCTCACGATGGCGAAGCAGTGAGCAAGCCGACCACTGGGTATTTGTCTTATGACGATAAGAACCTCTACGTTGTTATCGAGTGCAAGGACGATCCCGGTTTGGTTCGCGCGCATATGAGCAAGCGAGAGGAGGTCTTTGGCGACGATCTGGTCGCCGTCTTCCTGGACACGTTTCACGACCACCGGCGAGCTTACGAATTCTTCGTGAACCCGCTCGGGATTCAAGCGGACGGCATAGCGGTCGAGGGGCAAAACGATGACTTGAGCTTCGACACGCTTTGGCATTCCGAGGGCCGGCTTACACCCGACGGGTTCATCACCTTGATCGCGATACCATTCAAGAGCCTTCGATTCTCTGGAGAAGACGGCAAGACGTGGGGCATCGCGCTGTTCCGCGGCTTCGCCCGAAACAACGAGCAGACTTTCTGGCCGTACATTACACGCAAGATCCAAGGCTTCACGCCGCAGATGGCCAACGCCACCGGGTTCGAGCGGATCTCGTCCGGAAGAAACATACAGGTGATCCCGTATGGCTCGTTCACGAGCGCCCGATTTCTTGATGAAGACGTTCCTGCTTTTCTAACCAGGCACGATCCTCGCGCCGGGGTCGACGCCAAAATCGTGTTGCACGATTCGCTTACGCTTGACCTCACTTTCAACCCGGACTTCAGCCAGGTCGAGTCCGACGAGCCGCAGGTGACGGTCAATCAGCGCTTCGAAGTGTTCTTTCCGGAGAAGCGCCCGTTCTTCGTGGAGAACTCGGGCTACTTTCAAACGCCTGAAACCCTGTTCTTCTCGAGGCGTATTGCCGATCCTCAAATCGGCGTTCGCCTGACGGGGAAGGTGGGCCGCTGGGCGATCGCCGGTTTGGCTATGGATGACCGAGCCCCCGGCAAGCGCGTCTCTGAGGATGATCAGTCGCGAGGCGACCGGGCGGCGATCGGCGTGATTCGGGTTCAGCGAGAGATAGGAAAGGAATCCAGCATTGGCGTGATCGCCACGAGCCGTGACTTCGCCTCGAGCTCGAATCGAGTCCTTGCGATGGACACCAGAATCAAGCTAGGCAGGAACTGGGTCTTTCAAGGCCAGGCCATCGCCAGTGAGACGAGAGATCTGGACGGCGCGCACTCGGCGGGGCCGGCTTATTCACTTGGCGTTCTTCACGACAACAGAGATGTTACCTATAACCTCTTCTACACGTACCGCAGTCCGGGGTTCCGGTCGGAGTTAGGGTTTGTGCCTCGAGTCGACATACGAGAGATCGATCAATTCTTTTCGTATCGATGGCGGCCAAAGAAGGGAATAGTGCAGGCGTTCGGGCCGAATCTGTTTTTGTCGGTAAACTGGGATCGTGAGGGCCGGGTTCAGGACTGGCGGGTCAACCTGCCGTGGGAAGTCGCTTTCAACAACACGCGTATATTCGTCAGGCGAACGGAGTTCTACGAGCTATTTCAGGGCCGGGGGTTTCGAGAGCATACCAATGATTTCGTCTTCTCATCCGATTGGTTGAAATGGCTGAGCGTATCGGCTTCCGTCAGCACCGGCGCAGGCGTCAACTTCTTTCCCGCGGCCGGACTGGCTCCGTCTTCGGCGTCGAGCTTCAATAGCCAGGGCGGGCTGACTTTCAAGCCGACGGCGCAACTGCGATTCGACCAGACCTACCTTTACCAGCGGCTAGGCGCGCGGCCGGCTATTGGGCAAGCGGAAGGCCTGGCGCATGGAGCCATCCTCAACAATCACATCTTAAGGTCTAAGCTGAATTATCAGTTCAGCCGGGCGTTGTCGGTGCGCGCTATCATCGACTACAACGCGATTCTCCCGAACACTGGACTGGTCAACCTCGAAAGAACGAAGCAGTTGACTGGCGACGTGTTGGTGACTTATCTGTTGAATCCCGGAACTGCCCTGTATGTGGGCTACACCAGCCGTTTCGAAAATCTTGCGATCGATCGAACGGGAATTCCCCTGTTGCGGAGGACTCTTGCGCCTTCTACTAATGTAGGCGGCCAGTTCTTCGTGAAGATGAGTTACTTGTTCCGGTTTTGAAGATCAAGCTCAGCGGTTGTCTTCCATGGTTGGATTCTGAATGCGGCGCCACGCAATAGGGGTGCTCACTTTGGCGCCACAACAAGACATCCGTGGCCTCTTCGCGAAGGGAATCGGAGAATCTTGTCTTCTCACAAGATTTCTTTGCGGTCTTTGCGCTGACCTTTTGCGTCTTTGCGAGAACCCCCTTTTTCTTGGTTTGTTCGAGGCTCGGCCGCCGCGTCTTCACAGATACCGTTCGCTCGATCGCGAGTCTGTCTGCGGAGTTTGGCCGGAACATGCTTTGCAGGCAATGTACCTCATTGACGCTGCATCGCTCTTCAAATCCAATGACGAGCAGCGTCACGGCCCGAATATAGCCGATATGTCCCGATAGCTGATGGCCTCATCGGCAAAACCGAACTCGCCGTTGATGAGCATTTCCCTGGCGGCGCGCAGGAACGCGCTAATCGCCGCCCGAGACAGGGCGCTGCCTACGCTAACGCGCTTGACGCCGATCTCTGAAAGCTCGGATAGATTCAACCGAACGCTCTGCAATCCCATCAGCACATTCACCGGCCGGTCGACGGAGGCTACGACCGAAGCGATGTCATCTTTGCTTGTGAGGCCAGGCGCATAAAGAACGTCGGCTCCGGCGGCTTGATAGGCTTGGAGCCGCTTTATCGTGTCATCGAGATGCGGCCGTCCTACGAGATAATTCTCAGCGCGCGCGGTCAGTGTGAAAGGGAAGGGAAGCGAGCGGGCCGCTTCGGCGGCGGCGCGGACTCGCTCCACCGCCAGGGTTAGGTCGTAGATCGGATTGGCTTGA
>JAHFUG010000164.1:0-11755 GCA_023265195.1 Blastocatellia bacterium
ATCCTGAATCCTTCATCCTGAATCCTTCATCCTGAATCCTTGATCCTGAATCCTTGATCCTGAATCCTTGATCCTGAATCCTTCATCCTGAATCCTTGATCCTGAATCCTTCATCCTGAATCCTTCATCCTGAATCCTGTCTCTCACCGCGTACGTTTGAAGAAAATCAACGCGCTGTCCGCCTGACTAACTCGATCGAAGAATGCTTTGACAGTCTTATACGATTCAACAGGAAACGTGATTGCGTTCAACACCAAGCTCCGATCCAGAATTACTACATTGCCTTCAACCGTGAATTTCGATTTGAACCGTGCTGCTCCAATGTCCATATCAACCGCTTCGGGCAACTGTTCAGGCTCGTATCCGTCCGGAGCTTCGATGATGATTCGATGGCGTTCTCCGGCCGGGTAACGAAAATAAATGTCGTTAGAGCGGCGGTCCGACGTGAACACCGGAGCGCTGCTTCTTATAAGCGGCGCCGGCCTCAATAGCAGCCTTTTCTCCGTTGGCTGCGCTCCGTCGGCGACATTGTAAGAGCATGAAAGCGAAAGCGAACCAGAGGTCTGTTTCAGACCACCGATTTTCACGTTCGCCGCGTCAACAACCGCGGTGGGAAACGCATCCTGAAGTCTTGAGACGACTGTCTTCCGCTGACTTTCGTCTGATCGATCGCACAGGGAGTTGCGCAGTTCGAGAGCGCGCTGTCCGGTGAAGGAGTCCTCCTCTCGAACCGTAAGATCCCCACTTTCAGTGGCGGTTACTTTCAGCAGCCGCGATTCAACGCTCTCCGCCGCTCGGGTTATCGGAGTCGTTACGAACCTTGGATTATGCTTTCCGTAGACCAGCGCGGGCGCCGATTCCTTTTCCCAGGGCAGTAAGCCAACTGGACAATGTTCCGCCGCTGGATCCAGAAACTGGACGCTGCCGTCAGAGGCCACCACCGCCGTCAGCTCACTGTTGAACTGAAATGAATCGGTGAAGTACGGGTGAAAAAAATTCTCGTCGCGCGTAGTTAACTCGGCCACGTGCGCGTTTAGGCCAGCGGCGCGCAACATCGCGATGAACAGCCGGTTTATGTCCCTAGCCGTCCCGCGCCGCCGCCGTATGGTAACGTCGGCCGAATTATTGTTTTCGGCCTTCTTGTCCTCCGGCGAATCTGCCGCTGAACTGTTCGAGTTTTGAATCTCTCTTTGAACGTAGTCGTAGATCCGCTGAATCTTTTCCTTCCCGTCATCCGTGGAGAGGGTGATCGAATGAACTACGCGCCGGATCAGCGGCGTGGGCTTTGTCTCCGCCCGGGCGCCGCTATAAACGCGCCGTCCGTATTCAATCCAGTATCTATTGGCGTCCTTCTCAGTCTCTTTCGAGTAGTAGAGCCATCCCCAGGTCTTGACCGCCGACTCGGGCGGCATCAGCGGCTCGCGCCGAAACGGAAGGATATTATCGGCCTTGATCTGATATGTGCCGTTCCACGCGGGAGCGAATCGGTTGTCTTCTCCGTTTATCGTCACCCACTTGACGTCGAGCTTCGATAGCGATTGCGGCTGTATGCTGTAGCGAAGTTCTTTGATGAACAGATCCGACTGAAGATCGAAGGCAAAAAACCGAAAGCCCGCGGGGTAGGTTTGCCGGTATCTGTACTCGATTATGCTCCCCACTTCAACGCCGGGCAGCGAGAAAACTTTCGCCCGCCACACCCCGCGCGCGGTTTTGGAAACGAGTTTGTCGAATATGTTTCGGCCTTCGACTTCTATCGCTACGCCGTCAGGCCGGACGGTTCGGGCATGAACGTCGCTTATGCTAACGTCGCCTGGACGGTAGGGTAGCTGAACGTCTCCGTACCGTCTGCCCGATTCAGTAAAGATCTTCAGCCTGACGTAGACTTTTAGACTGGTTCCGTCCGGTGAGTCGTCGTTCAGGCCGCCTTCGCGGAATAGAATCGCCGCCTCAGCTTGTGAGTCGCCGGTGTCCTGAGCCGTCATCTTGATGTCTTCAGGTCTGATTGGTTTCCATGCGGCGGAACTCGAGCTGTCGCTTGTGAACAGCGCGCCCAGAAAGAGGAGAAGGAGAATGCAACAACGACGATCTAACCCACGGGGCCTCATGAGTAGTTCTCCCGCAAGAGGGGGTCTCCGGTCCCATCCGCTTTTTCAAAGCAAGTAGAAGCGGAGAGATTCTAATTGGCAACGGCAATGAATTCAACACCGATGCCGAACCGAACCGGGCGAACTGGACTTGCCTGAACGGTTCGATCCAATATTCGCTTAAAGACATCGAAATATTGGACACGTTCTTCTCGCCGCGCAGTGCGATGAAACGGAATCTGGCGAGGAGATAAGCGGTCTTGAAAACGGAGCGGCCTCGTCTGTTGCGCCAACAAGTCGGTCTTGCCGCACGAGAATACGCTGCCATTGGTCTCGAGACTCTAGAATTCCGTGTTGCTCCAGTTTTATGCGTGGCGAGAGGCGCGGGCCATTGGCGCGATGGAAGTGTTGACCTCGCCGGTCGAACTAAACTATTTTAGGGAGCGAGGAGGTCCCGGCTTGATCGACATCGTCGGAGTAATCGGCTCAGGCGCCATGGGCAGCGGCATCGCGCAAGTCGCCGCGCGGTTCGGTATGAAGGTTATTATTTGCGACGTTGACGACGCGATCTTGCGAAAGGGTCTCGCGATAATCGATAAGGGCTTGCAGCGTGACGTCGATAAAGAGCGCTTGAGCGAGGCTGAGAAACGCGAGACCATCTCCAGAATAAGAGCGGTGACGGACCCGGCGGACCTATCCAGCTCGGACTTTATCATTGAGGCGGTTAGCGAAGACCTTACCGTCAAATCAAACTTATTCAAGCGCCTTGATCAAATAGCCAGGCCCGGTGTGATACTAGCGAGCAACACGAGTTCCATATCGATCACCAAGCTGGCCGCGGTGACGCACAGACCGGACCGATTCATCGGTATGCACTTTATGAATCCCGTGCCGGTAATGAAGCTGGTGGAGATCATCAGAGGCGCGGCGACTACCGGCGAGACGTTTGCGGTTACGCGCGATCTTGCGTCAAGGCTCGGCAAGACGCCGGTCGAGGTGAACGACGCGCCGGGGTTCGTTTCCAATCGGGTTCTCATGCCGATGATAAACGAGGCCGTTTTCGCGCTGTACGAGAGCGTGGCGACTCCGCGGGCTATTGACGATGTGATGAAGATGGGCATGAATCACCCAATGGGCCCGCTCGAGCTGGCGGACTTGATCGGACTGGATGTTTGCCTCGCGATAATGAATGTGCTATATGATGGCTTCAATGATTCCAAGTATCGGCCATGCCCTCTGCTCAAGAAGTATGTCGACGCGGGATGGCTGGGACGAAAAAGCGGTAGAGGGTTTTATCAATACTGAACGCCGGTAGAAATTCGCATTTGACCTCGATTTGGCGAAGCGGCGCGCCGTCAGGATCTCATTAATTTTCGGTGGCGCTATTTAGATGATTTTCTGTCAACAATGCGCACTTCCTAACCCGTACACACGTGAGACGTGTTCGTCTTGCGGCGCGCGATTGATGGTGATAACGGACACTCGCGCCGCCAGCGCCTACGGCGGCGTCGAGAGTCTGACTAAGCCTACCGTAGAGGAACATTTGTTGGAGCGCATCAGCGCGCTCGAGTCGGCGCTACAGCATGAGCAGGAGCAGATCGAGGCTCTGCTCGAACTGTTGCGCAGGCAAGCCGCCGGAGCCATCAGCGACCACGCGATGATAGAGGCCATGGTCGAACATCTGATGGAGCGCGGATCGATCGAGCCGTCGGCGCTTCAGCTCCTGTGGCAGGCCCGCTTAAACAAACATGAAAAGCAGGCTAACGTCGACCAACTCTTCGAGGAGCGCATGCAGCAAACCCTCGGCGCATTTCAAGGAGAGAACTTCGATCTCTTTTCGAGGCTGTTGGACACTGGACGCCAGCTATTCCTCGGGGGGAATCCCAAACGCGGGGTCCGGTACTTCGAGAAAGCGCTGGTGCTCGATCCCACTAACGGTCCGCTGTCCTTTCTTGTGGGCGAGCATTTTTTCCAGAGCAACCAGCCGGCTTTGGCTAGAGCCTACATCGAACGGTCGATTGATAACCGTCCGGAAAGCTATGGCGGTTTGGTTATGCTTGGCGTGATCTGTGGCGATGAAGGCGATCTCGAGCGCGCCAAGCACTATTTAAGCAGCGCGCTTCGAATAAGGAAGCGATCGTTTACGGCGCACTATGGACTTGGCCGAATCCTGGTTAGCGAGGGCAGGCTCCATGAGGCGATCGCCCATTTGAAGCGGGCGCTAACGCTCAAGCCGACCCCTGAAATGTATTATCTGGTCGGACGAGCCTATCTCGAGGATGGTAAGGCTGGAATAGCCTTGCGCCACTTGCGAAAGTGCATCGAGCTCGATCCTGACTTCGACGCGGCGCTTTATCACCTTGGACTGATATACCTGCGCGAGGGAAAGCTGGCTCTCGCCCACGAGCATTTCAGAGCGGCCTACGACATAAATCCGAAAGAATCCAGATACAGAGTTGCACTGCGGGCTCGCAAACCGGGACGCTTATCGCCGCTGCCTGTTTTCGGGCGAGCTGCGTTAACCAGCCGAAAAGTGGTAACCAGCGGCGATGTTAGGCTGGCTCAGTTGCTCAAGAGCGATCTTTTGGAGTCTCACCGCTCGTTCAGCGAAGAGCGAAAGAGCCCAAAGCGGGGCTAATCGCGTTTTCGCCTGCGAATCTGACGCTAACTCGTGCGATTTGAGCGCCGTCGTTCGCTTGGCCCGACAGGGGCGCCAGTTGCCTCAGTACTTGCCAGAACGTAATGTGGGTTCTCTCGAGTCTGGTTAGTATTTAATGCGTCGTTGCGCTTTCGTGCGATCTGCTGCCGTTAGGAAGAACCGTCACAATTCGAGATGTATGATTGAACGCGGTGGATGGATTGGCGGTCAAACTGTAGATATCGAATCCGAACGAGTCCAGGTAACTGGTGAGGTCCTCGCTCGACGTTATGTACAATACAGGGCGGTGACCGAAGTAATCAGCGATCTCTAGCAAGCGTTCCACCACTTGTATCGGTGCGAAAGTCTTTACCGGATCTCTAAAGCTAGCCACTCTGTCCTCCGTAATGACCTGTACGAGCTAACGAGCCCGTGGGTTTTGATTAATCGCCGGCGCTATGATGTCGAAGCGCGCCCGCTGAGTTGTTTCAGCAACTCCCGTTGAACGAAAGGCGCTAGGACCCTTGCCGACAAACTCGAATCGAGGTTATATATTGAGCCGTCTGATGGCTGATCAAAACAAAACCAAGTCGAATGCCAGCAAGCGGCGCGGCAGTGGAAAAAAAATAGCCATAACGCTTCCCGAAGACACCCTCGAAGTCTATCAACGAATCGCCAAGAATGAATACATCTCCATCGAACAAGTGATCGCTCGCGTGGCTATTGAATTCGCCCACGTTGAAGCTGAAGCCAGCGTCTCGAGATTCGACGCCATCGAGACTCGAAAAGACAGAATAAAGGGCGACTACTTGCCAGACTCGAGACGAAGGCCGTTGGCGGTGTTGCCTCAGCAGGGTCTGAATGAGACTGAGGCCGCTCAGACTTATTCACAACTGTTTTCGGAATTGCTGGAACTGGATCCGGAGGAAGCTCTGGAGTTCTTCAGACGGTCGGTGGAAACAACGGCCGTCGCGGGAGGTCATGGCAGCGTGTTTGTAGAGCGAAGCGATCACCTTTCCCGCTACTATGAATGCTATAACGCTGACCAAGCCTCCGCTTGCTTTCACTCCGGGAGCTGGCCCCTTGATATCGAATGCCGAAACGGAACCGTCACGCTGATTTTTACCGGCAAAAAATTCCTCGGGCGGCCGGTTATGGTCGAGTTCGGAGGCGGCAGGTCATTTGGCGCGCCTCCGGATTGTGATTGCATTTTGACCTTGGTCCCGAAGACTACCATTATCTTAAAATCACATCATCCAGCGGGGACTGCGCGGGAGCATTCAATTAATTTCGATGGGATTGCGTCCCTCCTGATCGATCTGCAAAAGCGCGACGCGCTCGAAGACCTTCCGGGAGCCAACAAGAAAGGGATTTGGTTCAAGCTGGAGGCTAAGGAATCATCGTAGCCGCGCGGCTCGATTCGGACCGATGCCAAGAATAACGAAGGGCCGGTTTGCTCGGCGCATTAGGCCCACCCTAATCTGCTTTTGCCGCGGGGGCCGCGTCTGTTTTCTTCTCTTCGGAGGGTTTCTTTTCCTCCGTGCTCTTTGACGGCTCCGCAGGTTTCGCGGAATAGTCGGTTTGATACCAGCCCGAACCCTTGAGCTGAAAACTAGTTTTGGAAATCAGCTTCTCGAGCTTGCCTCGGCATTTCTCGCAGCGCTTGAGGGGCTCATCCGTTATCCGCTGTAACACCTCTGTGTGAGCCCCACACTTCTCACAAAGGTATTCGTAAATCGGCATTAGCTCTTATACCTCCGAATGGACGTTACTGACGCAACAGCGTAGCACGCGAGTAAAGGCGGTTCAAGAATATATGTCATGACGATTCGGAAGCGCTACGTTGATGTTCACAGATTCTTGTGGAGATAGCTAATCATCTTATAACCCGCGTAATACTTGAATGGAAACATCCCCATCGTATAATGCCCCCAAGGCACCAAGGCTCGATCATACCTAATGCCCTGATTGTCGCATTCCTGAAATAGCAATCCGGATAGCTCGGGGGTAAAGGTCAGGTCATACTTAGCGGAGATAAACAATCCCTTGCGCGGGTTCGCTCTAAGCCTGCTCAAATAGTAGTTTGGGCTTATGACCGCCCACACTCTCCGCAGCTCTTCTCTCGTGAGGGCGCTTTCCAGCCCTTTTCGCACGTGCGCGGTAGTTATCCCCTCCCAAACGACGTCGCCGAAATAACTGGAAACGTGATTATACACGCCTACGCTCAGCAGGGGTTCGTGGACAAAAGCAAGGAACGCTATGCAGGAACCGACGCTCGTGCCGAGAATCCCTATTCGAGAGTATCCCTGAGAAGCTAGCCAGCCGACGGCCGATCTGACGTCCAAAACGGCTTGCCTGCACGCCTGAATGGTCCTCCCAACGTTCGCGCTAACGAGGTACTCCGCGCGCTCGAAGCCGGGCAACATTCTCCTATCGTGATATGGAAGAGTTATTCGCAACGCGGACATTCCCGCGAGATTCAACAGACGGCAAACGGCGACGTGCCCTTCGGCGTCCGCGTTCCATTGCGGTATCACAACCACCGCGCGTCTCTCCGCCGGCTCCTCGCGCGGAATTCTGGCCGGCGATTCTGAAACCGGGAAGTATCTCGCATACGCCGTGTTGTTCGATTCATATGGACTTTCTATCGGACTTTTGAAACTCAGCCAGCCGCCCGAGAGGACATACTCCGCGGGCTCCTGCGGTGTGAAATAATCCGTGCTGCGCGAAATGGCCTGGTCGTTATATAGCGAGAAGGCGTTTACCATTTCGTCGCGGGTCAGTTCGCCGGACTGGAGCGAAAAAGAGTGGCCAGACTTATGATCTCCATTCAAGAATCGCTCGCCCCATTCAAAAGACCGCGCCACCTTGTGAATGTCCTTCTTAGCTCTTTCCCGCTCTACGCTGTGTATGAATTGTTTGAGCATTGGTTAGGCTCGGCCGAGCCGGTCCATAGCTCATTCTAGTCGTTTATGCCGATCGTTACGAGAATTCTGTTCGCGTTTCCCCCGAGGACCACCGCGTGATCCGGCATTCGGCGCTCCGAACTCCGCATTCCGCACTCGGGATATCATGCGCGGAGCCCTTGACCCCTCCGTGGTCTCTCATCAATCCCTCAAATAGAAGGTTTAAAACCATCGGGCTTTTTCGTCTTCAATGAGTAGGGAAGTAAGAGAAGCGGGAAACTCTGTCAGAGGGAACGCAAAGTGATTGCCAAACTAATGCTAGAATCAGAGAGAAACAGCCGGCCTTTAGGAGTTTGCATCAACGATTGCGAGGTCGATTACGGACAGCCAAGCGCTGAACTATACAGGACTTGTTTTGAACTAGGCTGCGCGTTCGCCCTGATGAGATGGGGAGATGGGCAGCCGCCTTTATTGGAGGGCCTGACGAGAATTCAGAGGTCCGGCGCATCTCCGCATCCTATTGTCTCCCCGTAAGCGCACAGGCTTTGAATGCCGGGCCGGACCGGCGCCGTCGTTACGGTAAATCGGCATAAACCCGAAGACCTTCGTTTAGTTCTTTCAATTGCTCGTCCCTCGCGTTTACATTAGCGAGAACGAACCTTCAACGCCGTCGGCAGACGGCGCTGAATAACAAAAACCAAGGAATGGTTCAGCCCCGAGCCGCAGTTGTGGATGGGGTTGTCATCGAACGCGAGTCGTTGTAGTATCCGAGCCACAATCAGACCATGTTCTGCAGATACGCGTTTAGGAGGATGTTCCCACAATGAGATATAAATGGATCGCCCCAATTCTGTTGTTTGCCTTCGTAGCGTTTTTACCTAATACGCAGGCCTCACTAACATATCAGGAACCGGGATCGATGCCGCCATTGGTGAAGAATGGCGATGAAGACGAATCCGACGCTATCAGAGAGCGAGTGCGTCTCTACTTACAGCGCCACGGGGACGATGGAAAAATCGACGCTGAACGGCGTCTCGAGCGTGTTAAGGCTGATTACGCCGCCCGAAAGAAAGAAGACGCCGAACGAGCGCTCGCGCCTGAGGCAGTCGCGGGAACCAATTGGATCTCAATCGGACCCTCGAATGGGGCGGGCCGCGCGACTGGAATCGCCGCCCATCCAAGCATACCGGGAACGCTGCTCATTGGCGCCGCTGGAGGCGGCGTTTGGAAAACCATCGACGCCGGCGCATCCTGGACGCCCCTGACGGATTCACTCAATGACCTTTCGGTCGGCGCAATAGCCATCGCGCCTTCATCGCCCGATGTAATCTATCTGGGAAGCGGCGAAGGGGGATATGCGATCGATTTCATCCCAGGGATCGGGCTTCTCAGATCGACCGACGGCGGAGCCAATTGGATACTGCCCTCGTCGGTGGTCGCAACCAAGTTCTATCGCATTTCCGTTCACCCGGCTAATCCTAACGATCTCATAATCGGGACCAATCGGGGAGCTCTCCGCTCTACTGATGGCGGTGCGAACTTCGCATCCGTAATCAATACGGCGACCTACCAGGATGTGACCGACATCGTCAGGCACCCCGGTAATCCCAACATCCTGTATGCCGCGACATGGGACGCCTTTGGTTGGTGCGCCCGGTTCAATTGTGGAATCTCAACTCCGCGCGTGCTGAAATCAACCGATGATGGAGTCACTTGGACGGAGAAGAGCAGCGGCATACCGGTCTCAACGACCACGGTTGAAATCAACCGAATGGCGCTGGCCATTAGCCCGTCGAATCCCTCCGTCCTCTATCTCAATTCATCGATCTTTGACATAAACACCGGCGACGAGGTCTCGCATATTTATAAGACCGTGAACGCCGGTGACTCCTGGTCCGACATCGTGGCCGTGGCGGCCAACTCGAACCGTAGCATCAGTCATTTTCTCGGCAGCCAAGGATGGTACGACAACACGATAGTGGTTTCACCCGGCGACGAAAACATCGTAATCGCGGGCGGCGTTGGTTACATTAGATCCACTGACGGCGGCGGGACCTGGCAGACCGCGCCGTTCTCATCAACGTCCACCGCGCCTCACGTCGACGTCCACGATTTGCGGTATCAGGGGTCAAGGCTGTACATAGCCAACGACGGTGGAATCTGGTCTTCGCCGGACAACGGTCAAACCGCGGCCGATCACACAGCGGGCCTTGTCACCAGGCAGTTCTACGCGCTCCATAACGACTCGGTCAATCGAAACCGCGTTATTGGAGGCACTCAAGACAATGGAACAAGCCGGCGCGGCGACGCGGGCGGAACCCTTTGGACTCCGGTTATTGGCGGGGACGGGTTTGAGTGCGGGTTTAACGCGTTAGTTCCATCGATAGCCTATGGCACCGTTCAAGGAGAGAGGATTTTTAGAACAAAGGATTCCGGGCCCGCGGCTCAACCTCGCTTCTTTGAGATTACTCCGCCATATCAGAGCGGTGAAGGCGGGCCGTTTCTTTCCATTCTCACCATCGATCCGAAGACGCCTTGGGTCGTTTACGGCGGAACCAATCGCGTGTGGCGCACAACCGACGCCGGTGACTCGTGGGCTCCGCTCGCAACCACGACGACCGATGGCTCGGTCTGGACGACAAGCTCCATCTCCGCTATCGCGGTCAACCGCGGCGATAATTCCGTTATGTTGGTTTCGAAGAGCAATAACGTTTTTCGAACCTCGGATGGCGGCTCAACCTGGGCGAGAATCTCAAACGGACTCCCAACCAATCGTGGCATAAACAACGTCGAGACGGATCCAAGCGACCCACTCACCGCTTACGCCGCCATCGCCGGGACGACCGGGCCGGGAGTTTACCAAACAAGAGACGGGGGCCTATCCTGGATCGATCGAGCAAGCGGGCTTCCCTCTTTTTCAGCGCAAGTGGTGCGCATCGACCCGACCGACTCGTCCGTGCTCTATTGTGGAACGGACGTCGGCGTCTATCGCTCAACCAATCGCGGTGGAAGCTGGTCCAAATTCGGAACGGGACTGCCAAGCTCATCCGTTCACGATTTGCGCATTCTGGACGACGCTTCGATTCTGCGAGTAGCCACGCACGGCCGAGGGGTATGGGAGCTTCAGGTGCCTCCGACGGGCAATAATCCACCGTCAGCTTCGATCTCGACGCCCGGCGTGCCGTTGATCATCCAGAAGGGCAGCCGAGTTGATTTCAGCGGCTCGATCAGCGATCCCGACAGCGGGGATTCGCTGACCGGCCAATGGATTTTCCCCGATCAATGGCAGACGGCGGCAGCCGGTCAGGGACCGAGCACGGTTTCGCATACCTTCAACAAGGCCGGGATTTTTCCGGTTACCCTGAGCGCGAGAGACAGCCACGGCGCGCTTGCGGCGGCGACTGTTAATATCACCGTAACGGAACCCGCCGACATTTGCGCGACCCCTTTCGTTATTCCCACGAACGGCCCGTTTCCTTTCTCGGCTCAGATGAACGTCGAGGTGGCCACGACGCAAACGAGCGATCCTCAGCCGCCTTGTGTTTCGACGGGCCTTGGACGTTCTAATTCAGTTTGGTTCGAGTTTACCCCGGCAACCTCAGGCAAGTATCAGTTCTCGACATGCGGGACCTCGGTGGACACCGTGATTTCCGTTTGGACAGGCCCTGCTTGCGGTCCGTACACGATTGTCGGGGCGGATGGGTGCAACGACGACGCGTCTTCGAGCTCGAGTTGCGCGGGCGTGTTTGCGTCTCTTCTCTCCGTGAACGCAACGGCGGGCCGGACGTTACGGATCATGGTAGGCAGTTTCTCGGGGTCAAGCGCCGGAGTCTACACCTTGATGGTCAGTCAAGGTCTCACTCCGCATATAAACGCCATAACTTCGAAAGGGGCCAAGAAGCTGTTTGTGAACGGCTCAAGCTTCGAGAATGGCGCCGTAGTCGTTTTGAACGGAGTCGACCAGGTAACCCGAAACGACGACGGCAGTCCGTCCACGGACCTGATCTGCAAGAAAGCGCTGCGGGATATTCCATCGGGTCAGGCCGTCACCATTCAAGTTAGGAACGCGGGAGGCATTGTTTCGAATACCGTCAGTTTCACGAAGCCATAGTGTCGCTCGGCGCAAA
>JAHFUG010000164.1:11855-14081 GCA_023265195.1 Blastocatellia bacterium
ATGACGAACTCCGCAAGCTATCCCTTCGCCGCGGTTGTCGGACTGGAGAACGTCAAACTGGCGCTTCTACTTGCTATCGTTGATCCGCTGCTGAAGGGTGTAATAATCGCGGGCGGCGCGGGGTCGGGGAAGAGCACGCTCGCGAGATCGCTGACGGATCTCCTGCCTCACGCGCCGTTCGTTCAAATCCCCATCGGCGTCAACAACTCGGCTCTACTTGGCGGGCTCGACCTCGAAGCGACGCTGCAATCTTCAACACCACGGTTCGTGCGAGGTCTGTTAGCTCAGGCCGATGGCGGGATTCTCTTTCTCGACGACATCAGTCTGATGGACGCTGGGTCGTTGGACGTCCTGTCGGCTGCCCTCGACTCGGGAGTCGCTCGCATCGAACGTGAGGGCTTGAGCGCGGCCTTTCCCTCCAGATTCCTGCTAGTCGGAACCTGTGATCCAGCGGAACGAGCGCGCGACACCTCGATAGCTTCGCGAGTAGGGTTGCTTGTCGAAGCCGCGCCGCCTTTCGAGGAGGAACGAAGCGAGGTGATGCGCAGAACCTCGGAGTTCGAGTGCGACCCCGGCGGGTTCATTCGGCGCTATTCGGAAGAGACGGCGAAACTCAGAGCTACCGTCGATCAGGCCAAAGCCCGATTGAGCCGCGTGACCATAAACGATGATGACCTGAAAAGACTCTGCGCTGCCGCGATCGAGTTGGGCGTCGAAGGTAACCGCGCGGACACTTTCGCGGTTCGGGCTGCTCGCGCCAACGCGGCGCTGGAAGGCCGCGAGAACGTGCACGATGAAGACCTGATCGTAGCAATCCAACTCGCCCTTATTCCGCGGGCGACCCGGCTGCCGTTACCCGCGGATCGACAAAAAGACGAACCCGCCGGCGAGGACGGCAACAACAAGAAATTCGATCCAACTCGCGACAGCCCACTCGAGACCGCGCCGGTGGCGGAACTGATCATCAACGCTCTCGACGCCGGCCTGCCCGATCAAGCAATGAACTTGAATAGCGTGAAGCGAACGCTAAAGGGTTCGGCGGGGCGGCGAAACCGCGCGAGAAGAGCCGAGTCGACGAACAAAGAGAGAGGCAGGTACTTTCGGAGCACGCCTCTCACCGCGAAGAGAGTCGCAATGGACGCGACGTTGCGTGCGGCGGCTCCACATCAGCTCACGCGGCGGGGATCAAATGAGACGCGCGTTATGATCACGGCGCGCGATCTCCGCTATAAAGAGTTCAAGAGAAAATCCGGAACCCTGTTCATCTTCGCCGTCGACGCGAGCGGAAGCATGTCGGTCAATCGCATGGCGGAGGCTAAGGGCGCGATGTTGAGACTGCTACAGAAGGCGTACTTGCAGAGGGACAGCGTGGCCCTGATCGCGTTTCGAGGAAAGTCGGCCGACTTGCTGCTTGCTCCAACCCGCAGTATCGAACTCGCGCGGCGGTCAATCGAAGCCTTGCCGTCCGGCGGAGGAACTCCCCTCGCGGCGGGGCTCGCCCGCGCTCTCGATCTCGGACGCCAGGCTCGAAGGACTAAACGGATGGACTCTTTGTTGGTTGTATTCACCGACGGCCGGGCGAATGTAGCCCTCGGCGCGGGAGCGAACGCGCTCGGAATCGAGCAGGAACTGAGGCTTATCGGAGCCGCGATCAAGACCGAAGGCATAAGCTCGACGGTCATAGACACGAGGCCCGCTTATGTGGCGACGGGAGACGCGCGCCGTCTGTGCGAGCTTATCGGGGCGCGCTACGTTCACTTGCCACGGCCGGACGCTGCCGGGATTGACAATGCAATCAGGGCGTAACTATGACCGCGGCGGATATAGTTACTAGCTGCTAAGCTAGCCAAGGGCTCCGCCCTTGATTGGAGTTTGGCCATTTTGGGTTGCGCTTTTCGTAGCAGGAAATTGGTTCACGTTGGCCGATCATCAGAAACCCTCAGGTCGGGAAGGGCGGCTTGCCCCCGCTCCCCAGCCAGTTTGAGTGAAGCGAGGCAGCGGGGCAAGCCGCCCTTCCCGCCGTGAGAGTTTCTGGGATTGAACATGGAAATTGGATATTGCGCTTCCCGAAATGGCCAAACTCCAGACCTCGATGAATCGAGGTGTTAATAAGACCGGACGCCAAGCACGCGAGCCTGTGGCGCTTCCAACCGCCGCGCTGTCATCGAATCTTGAATTCCGCTAATATATCCGCGCTCAACACCAATAGACTGAAGGGGGAGTCTG